>CAYLHS010000124.1:0-4736 GCA_964383535.1 uncultured Acidimicrobiia bacterium | reverse complement strand
TGTGGAGACCCGTCGCGCCAGACGTCTTCAGGTATCCGGTGAGGCCCAGCCCGTCAAGGGCGATCTTCAGCAGCTTGGCGACAGCGACGACCTGCTCCCATGTTGCTCCCTCGGCCGGGTCCAGATCGAAGATGGCGAAGTCGGGCTTCCCCTCGTGGTCGAGCCGGTTGAGCCACGGGTGGATCTCGATGCACCCAATCGACGCCAGCCACATCAGGGCCTCCCGGTTCGGCGCCGTCACGAAGTCGATGGGTTCGCCTCGATGCTCGGAGAACACTGGAGCCAGCGGGAGCCACTCGGGAGTATGACTCGGCGCCTGCTTCTCGTAGAACCACTCCCCGTCCCAACCGTCCGGATAGCGGGCCATGACGATCGCACGGCCCGCAAGGTGTGGGAGGAGCGTTGGAGCAATCGTCGCGTAGTACTGGATCAGATCGCCTTTGGTGTAGCCGTCGGGAAAGAACGGCTTGTCGAGGTTCGACAGCACCAGCGGGTTGTCTGTGCCGATCGGCGCGAACCCGCTGCCGGCGGCGACCGCTCGCACGGCATCGGGGAACTCGACTTCACCGGACCCGATGGTCCGTCCACTTGGCGCAGACATCGGTGCGCCTTCAGCCTCTGTCATCTCATCGAACATCGCGTCGGTGCTCTCTGACTCCCGGGCCTCAGAGATGATGATCAGCGACGTCCCCATCTCTCTGGCCGCTTCGACGAGGTTGCCGATGCTCAGCGTTCCTTGCCCGTATGGCAGATGCCGGATCTCCCCCGCGTCACCGTATTGAACCTCGGAGAACTGGCACTGGAGAGGGTTGATCATCCACGCCGGAAAGTGCTGGGCCAGGAATCCGAACACGGCAGCAAACCCATCCTTGGTGGCAAGACCTCCTCGGCTGATGGCCTGAAGGTGGGCCCAGTCGACATATGGGCGAACGAAGGGGAACCGGTCCGCGATCAGAGCGAGATCCCCGAGCGTTCCGAACGCTCCGTCCTTCCCCGTCGTTTCGAGTCCGAGGCCAACACCAAGATGCTCCACCTTCGGCGCGATGTGATCGATCCGCTGTGCGATCAGGTCGACGAGCTCTTCGGCGTCGCGTCCATGGCGGTTGCCGGGATGGACACAAATCATCGTGGCACCGACAGCCTTGCCCAGTTTCATGGTGTGTTCGATGGCGGACACACACCGGCTCGATCGCTCTTCGTCCTCGACGGTCAGGACCGCGAAGTATGGAGCGTGAATGGACACCTTGATGTCCCGCTCCGCGGCGAGTCGTCCGAAGGTTTCGCACCGGTCGATCTTCCATGGAAACCCATCGGTGAACGACAGTTCGAACGCCGTGTGTCCCTTCTCGACGAGACCGTCGAGGAACGCGGCATCATCAGTTCCCTTGGGAAGCCCGGAGTATCCGAACCGGTTCATGCGATGAGGCTAGGCAGGCGACGCTGTGACGTGCAGAGTCCCGGCCGGTCGAGACCCGCGCCTCAGTAGACCTCGGGGATGAAGGTCTGGTCGCCCTTGGGTGGGCGGATGTACCCAATGTCGGACTGGCGGGGCGGCAACTCGATCGGGTCGGGTGTGAGGTCCTTGTACGGAACCAGGCTGAGGAGATGGCTGATGGCGTTGAGCCTCGCCCGCTTCTTGTCGTCGGCGTTCACGACATACCACGGTGCCTGTTTGATGTCCGTGTGGTTGAACATCACGTCCTTGGCTTTCGAGTACTCGACCCACCGTGACCGCGACTCGAGGTCCATCGGACTCAGCTTCCACCGCTTCGTCGGCGTGTCCATTCGATTCTGGAAACGGCGTTCCTGCTCCTCGTCGCTCACCGAGAACCAGTACTTGACGAGGATGATCCCGGACCGCACAATCATCCGCTCAAACTCGGGACAGGTGCGGAGAAACTCGCGGTACTGGTCTTCCGTGCAGAAACCCATAACCCTCTCGACCAGTGCCCGGTTGTACCACGAGCGGTCGAACAGAACCATCTCACCGGCAGCTGGAAGCCGAGCGACGTACCGCTGGAACCACCACTGAGTCTTCTCTCGATCGGTTGGTGTTCCAAGCGCTTCGATACGACACACCCTGGGGTTGAGCGGCTCGGCGATACGTTTGATGACACCGCCCTTGCCCGCTGCATCACGACCCTCGAAGACGACCACCACCTTGGTGCCGGAGGACTTGATCCACTCCTGGAGCTTCACCAGCTCGACGTGGAGCTTCGCGAGTTCGCCTTCGTAGATCTTCTTCTTCAGCTTGGGACGGCGCTGCGTCGCTTGGTCTCCGCCCACTCGTACCTGATCGACAATCGGATGCTCGGTTTCGTCACTCACCCGACCGAGCCTACCCCCTGGGCTCATTGCGCGTCCACTGGTACCTGGCTGTTCAGCCGGTATCCACCGCCACGAGACGTCGGTACCAGAACGACGATCCCCGGTCCCAGGCGGATGCTGTCCAGGCCGGGAGCGAATCAGCGCGCGGTGAGCCGCCGGGTGCCGGTCACCACGAGCCCGACCAGCACGTAGCCGAGAGCCAAGGCGACGAGCGCGAACTTGATCGTCGC
This sequence comes from uncultured Acidimicrobiia bacterium, assembly GCA_964383535.1. Lineage (GTDB taxonomy): Bacteria > Actinomycetota > Acidimicrobiia > Spongiisociales > UBA4744 > CAYLHS01. The sequence continues at coordinate 2,178 of CAYLHS010000124.1, read as the reverse complement.
CATGATCCCGGCCAGGAGGATCCAACCCTTGGCGCCGTGGAGGTACGCGAGCATCGACAGGTTCTCACTCACGTCCGCAACCCCGGCTACCAACGCACCCGGCGCCGCCACAGTGCCCAGACCTCGTGCCGGGCCGCTGCGAACGCGGCCACGTACCCACAGCGATCCGAGGAACAGCGCCGGCACGTAGAAGGCGATGAACAGGAAGTCCCAGTGGATCGACGCACGGACCGCGTCGAGGTTCGCACCGGTGAGGGCGTCGGCGGCGCCTTGCGGGGTCCAGGCGAACTCGAGATTCACGATCGGGAAGTTCTTGCTCGCAGCGCCCATGATCACCCACGCCACTGCCGCACCGATCACCCACACCCACCAGAACCTCTTGACCCGATCGGCCACCGGTGTCCTCCCTCGTGTTCGTTCTAGGGACGATAGTGAACGCCGATCAAGTGTCCCTCGAAGTCAGCTCAACCCACCAAGAGCACAGCCAAACGCTGCTCCAGGAGCGATCGGTCGGACTCGTTCATCTCGGCGGATAGCGCCCTGTGGAGACAGCGGCGAGACTCGTCGGGCCGTTCGAGCCTTCGGTACATCTCCGCGCGGGCAGCCCACAAGAAGTGCCAGTCGGACTCGATGTCTTCGAGCAGCTCGAGCGCCGTGCAGGGACCTGCGACCTCGGCCTCGGCAACTGCCCTGTTGACCCGGACAACGATGGACGGCTGTAGTTCTTCCAACGCTCGGTACAGCTCGACGACCTGCGGCCAATCCGTGCGTTCATAGCTCGGAGCAAGCCCGTGGAGCACCGCAACGGCTGCCTGCACCTGAAACGGTCCGGATCGCCGCCGGCGCAACGCTCGGTCGATGATTCCGGACGCCTCGGCGATCGCAGCGTGATCCCACAGAGATCGATCCTGGTCTGCGAGCAGCACCATCGCACCATCGGGCCCGGTGCGAGCCTTTCTCCTCGCGTGTGTTGCGAGAAACAGCGCGAGCAGCCCCTGGCACTCTGGTTCGTCCGGCATCAACTCCACCAGAAGACGTGCCAACCGGATCCCCTCCTCGGCCAGGTCGACCCTCGAGTCGTAGCTCCCCTGGGCGGCATGATGACCGGCGGTGAAGACGGCGTTGACGGTGGCCAGCACCGCCGGCAGGCGGTCGGGCAACTCATGCTCCTCTGGGACTCGATAGGGGATCCGGGCCTCCTTGATCTTCTTCTTCGCCCGGGTGAGGCGTTGCCGCATCGTGCCCGTCTTCACCAAGAACACGGCGGCGATCTCTTCGGCGTTGAGTCCGCACACGGTCTTCAACGACAGGGCAACACGGGAGGTCGGGTCGATGGCCGGATGAGAACAGGTGAAGACCAGGCGCAGCCGGTCGTCACGTCCATCGTCAGGAAGCGGAGCCTCGTCGAGCAGCCGGATGGCCTCTTCCTCCTTGACCGACCGTTTCGACTCCCTCCTCAGTCGATCAAGCGCCTTGCGTCGCGCGGTGGTGGTCAGCCAGGCGGCGGGGTTCTCCGGCATCGTGTCCGAAGTCCAGGTCGCCAGAGCGACGACAACTGCATCCTGGAGGGCATCTTCCGCGAGGTGGATGTCACCTGTGAAGCGAATGAGGGTGGCCAGTACACGGCCACCCTCGATGCGAATCGTCTCTTCGAGATTCACCCGAAGTCGATGCAGGGTCTGACTTCCACGTGCCCGTGCCACGCGCCCGGGATCTGTGCGGCCCACGCCAGGGCCTCGTCCAGATCTGCGCAGTCGAGCAGGTAAAAACCGCCGAGCGCTTCCTTGGTCTCAGCGTACGGGCCGTCCACAGCGATCATCTTGCCGCCTTTGCCACCCTCGACGTGGACGGTGGTGGCCGTGGAAGTTTCGTGGAGAGCTTCTCCTCCTGCGACGACACCGGCGGCGCCTGCCTTCTCGCCGAACTCGTTGTAGTCGACCATCACGGCATCCCACTCTTCCTGGGACGGCGGTGCGTCGCCTTCAGCCGAGTAGATCAGTGCTGCGTACCTTGGCATCCGTTCCTCCTTGTCTCGATGCCTCTGCACTAGCGACGAACGAGAACGGTCGTTTTCTACAAGATCCCCGGCAAGCTACCACCGAGCGGGCGTGACGCCGCCCTGGTCGGTCAAACAAGTGGGTCGAACATGAACTCCCGGACCTCCTGCCCGCAGCGGCA
>CAYLHS010000123.1:0-4742 GCA_964383535.1 uncultured Acidimicrobiia bacterium | reverse complement strand
CCAAAGCAGGTGCGCTGCCAAACTGCGCCACAGCCCGTGACCGGGCATTGTGCCACAAGGGAGATGAACGGGGAATCCGGCGGTGATCGACGCCGTGATCAGGGTTTCGGAGAACTGCCGCATGCTGGCTAGACTCGCCTACTCCCCGGGTCGCTAGCTCAATCCGGCAGAGCAGGGGCCTCTTAAGCCCAAGGTTGTGGGTTCGAGTCCCACGCGACCCACCGGTGCTCCCTTACCAGCGTTCACCGCGTTCAGACCGGTCAGATGACACCGCCGGCTGCGTCCTCGTCCTTGAAGCACCACCGGTGCGCCTGCGTCCTGCGTCCTTGCCATCGGCGCCCCCGACCCGCCCTGACGATCACCAACATTGCTGAACAGAGCACTAGATCAGATCGGCGAGCTTGCCGATCTTTCCGAACGCCTCCAGAGCCTCATCGATTTGCTCGTCGGTGTGCGTCGCCATGCAGCTGGTCCGAAGAAGCTGCCTGCCGTTGGGGGTCGCCGGCGAGATCACCGGATTCGTATACACGCCCTCGTCGAGGAGCATCCGCCACATCCCGAACGTCACCATGTCGTCGCCAACGATGACTGGCACGATGGGCGAGACGGAGTTGCCGGTGTCGAAGCCGAGCTGTTGCAGACCCGTCCGCCATCGATCGCCGTTGCGTTGGAGCCGCTCGACCCGCTCAGGCTCGGTCCGCATGATCTCCAGCGCTGCAAGCGCCGCGGCAGCGTTCGGCGGCGGGATCGACGCGGAGAAGATCAACGCCCGCGCGTGGTGCTGGATGTAGTCGATGATCTGTTCGTCGCCGGCGATGAACCCTCCGAGCGACGCGAACGACTTGGAGAACGTCGACATGATCAGATCCGTGTCGTCAACAACGCCGAAGTGGGCAGCGGTGCCCCGGCCTCCGCCCATGACGCCCATCCCGTGTGCGTCATCGACCATGACTCGCGCCCCGTACCGGTGCGACACATCGAGCAACGCAGGCAGCGGGGCAAGATCCCCTTCCATGCTGTACAGGCCGTCCACGACGACGAGGCGACCCTGATCGTCGGGCGTTGACGTGAGCTGTCGCTCGAGGTCGTCGAGATCGTTGTGACGGAACCGCTTGATCCTCCCCCACCCCAGCCTCGCGGCATCGACAATGCTCGCGTGGTCGTCCTTGTCGAGGAACACGATGTCATTGCGACCGACGAGTGACGAGATCGTGCCGAGGTTCGTCTGCATCCCTGTGGAGAAGACGAGTGCAGCCTCCTTGCCGACGAACTCGGCGAGCTGACGCTCGAGTTCCAAGTGCATCTCGAGTGTCCCATTGAGAAAACGCGACCCGGTGCAGCTCGTCCCCATCTCGTCGATGGCCTTCATCGCTGCCTGTCTCACCTTGGGGTGTGTCGTGAGACCCAGGTAGTTGTTCGATCCGAACATGAGAATCCGGCGCCCTTTGTAGACGGCCTCGGAGCCTTCGTTGCTCTGGAGGGGGAGGAAGTAGGGGTAGAAACCGGCCTCGCGGGCTTGTCGGGCCCGCTCGTAGGCCAGGGCCTTGCCGAAGACATCGGCATGCGTCGTCGCGGAGTTCATCCTGTCCCGGCCTTTCTCATCGCCTTCTTGAGATCGCGATCCATGACCATCCGCACGAGTCCCGGAGCGTATCTGTTCATTCTCCAGATCCAACCGGATCCCTTGGGGTGAATGCTGTACCGACCGGCCAGGATTCCCTCGATGAACGTCCGGGCGACGGCCTCGGGCGCGAGTAATCCGGCGGTCTCCGACATGATGGCCGTCTCGGTTGGCTTCGTCTTGTTCTCGTTGGCGAAACCCGGCGTGTCGGTGTCTGGGGGAAACAGGACTGAGACACCGATTCCGGCCGGCTTCAGCTCATGACGCAGTACTTCTGCCAGTCCGACGACCGCGAACTTGGCGGGTGCGTAGGCGCCGTACCCGATCATTCCGAAGTATCCCATCATCGACGAGACCAACGAGATGTGCCCTCGGCCGGCTTCGATCATGTGCGGCACGATCGCGATGGTCGGAATCAGCTGGCTCAGGTAGTTGACCTCGAGCTGACTGCGGTAGTCGTCGAGTGTGAGATCGCGAAGATAGCCCGGGCGTGCACCGCCGACGCAGTTGATCAGGTGGTGGGGCGTTCCTCTCTCCTCGATCAACTCCCCAAAGGCCGTCGATACCTGCTCGGGGTCGGTTGCATCCAGCGTCCTCGCATCGACAGACTGGCCTGCTCCGGCCAACCCCGAGAGCTCGGAGGCGGTCTCCTGGAGGGCGTCGCTCCCGCGTGCGACCAGAACCACGCTCCCGCCCCTGAGGATCACCTCTCGTGCAGTCGCTCTTCCAATTCCCTTGGAAGCACCGGTGATGACCGAAACCGTGTCGGTGAATCCGTTCGCTAGGTCGACCACGGAGGGCAGAATACACGGACGATCTGCCTCCGGTCGGACAGCGGCTGGCACAATGGTCTCGAGCGGGTGTAGCCGAATTGGCATAGGCGCCAGACTTAGGATCTGGTGGGCGCAAGCCCGATGTGGGTTCGAGTCCCACCGCCCGCACCACGCGGCGACGGACGCTTGCTGCCGGCCGGCGGATGCCGATCCCCAGGTCGAAATCGGACGGGCTTCACCCGGCGCGCAAAAGTGCCGATAAGGAATCATGAGATCTGGCTCCAAGGACCGGGTACCGTCAGAAAGGACGGGCTTGGCGGGAGGAGAAGAACCGCAGTGAACGGCACACCTGCAGACACCGGTGACCTTCGTCCTCTCGTTTCGGTCGTGCTTCCCGTGTTCAACGAGGCCGCGATTCTGGAAGACAACCTCGCGCTGTTGGCCGACTACCTGAGGACACGCGAAGACCGTTACCGCTGGGAGATCCTCCTGATCGACGATGGAAGTACCGATGGAACCAGCGAGATTGCTGACAGGCTCGCATCAGAGATGCCCGACGTACGCACGTTTCATCACCCGGTGAATCTCAATATCGGCCAGGCGCTGCGCTACGGGTTCAGCAACTGCCAAGGCGAGTATGTGATCACGTACGATATCGACCTCAGCTACTCCCTCGATCACATCGGGAGGCTGCTCGACGAGATCGTATCGTCACGTGCGAAGATCGTCGTTGCCTCCCCCTACATGAAGGGGGGGCGAGTCTCAGGAGTTCCGTGGCATCGCAAGTTCCTGAGCAAGGGCGCGAACTGGTTTCTCAGTCTTACGTCGAAGTCAGGGATCTCCACGGTGACCGGCATGGTGCGCGCCTACGACCGGCGCTTCATCCAGAGCCTCGATCTCAAAGCCATGGACAACGAGATCAACTCCGAGATCATCTACAAGGCGGAACTGCTTCGCGCTCGAATCCGGGAGGTCCCTGCACATCTCGCATGGACGAGGAACCCTGAGGCTCCGCGCGGAGCAAGCATTCGCATCAAGCGGATGACACAAGGTTTCGCATTCTCGGGATTCATCTTCAGACCGTTCATGTTCTTCATCGTGTCGGGCCTGGTCATCGGCGCACTTGCGAGCTACGCACTGGCGTGGGTCGCCTACCACGTGATCCGGTTCTATGGAGATACCTCAGGCGGGTTCGACGCGCGCTTCTCGGCTGCCGTGAAAGCGGCATGGCTCCACTCTCCGCACTCGTTCATCGTGGGAGGTATCGCCCTGGTGGTCGCCATTCAGCTCATATCGCTCGGCATCCTCTCGGCACAGAGCAAGCGGTACTTCGAGGAGCTGTTCCACCTCGGGAGCTCGATCCTCCGTCGGCTGCCCGCCGACCGATCGCAGGACAGGCAGTAGTCGATCTACCCGTCGAGTCGTCGTACCTGGAGCCCCGCCGCCACGGATTCCCTGGCGTGGACGCCGACCGGCTCAACCCGAAACCACCGTTGAAAGAGATCGAGATAGCCCGCGACCCGCTCGCGCTTGCGGGCGCCCCCTGTTCTCATCGCTGGAAAGAACCCCAGATCAGGGACCTCATCCCCCCCGAGGAAGTCCAACGGATGCATGAGAATCGAGGGAGCCACGCCCGCGACGCGACATAGCCAGAGTGCAGATCGGAAGTACAGACGAGCGAGTCGCGGCGAGTACAGACTGAGGTACAGCACGTAGCTCAGATGGATCGGCACCCTGAAGTACGGCATGGTCGTTACGGGGATCTCCGTCAGGCGTCCGCTTCCGACATCCCATGTGTACGGCTTGATCGGCCGCACGACATCCCGGACCGTCCCGAACAGTTTCTGCCGGCGACCGCTGCTCTCCTCGTCGAGTTCCGCGGTTCGGAAGTAATAGGCGCGAGCGAGTGGGCCGATCCACGTTGGAAGAGTCGTGGCGTCGAACGAGTAGCCGAGGTTCTTCAGTACGTCGAGCGTCGCCGGCGACAGGCTGAAGCCTGGCCCGCGGAACCCTATCGGGCGTCGACCGGTCGCTCGTTCGATGGCCTCGTCCGCGCGCCGGAGCTCATCGTCGATCTCTCGCTCGGTGTAGAGGTGGAGCCAAGGGAGGTGGTGAAAGGAGTGGTTCCCGATCTCGTGCCCTGCATCGGCGATCGATCTCAGCACCGGACCATTCGACTCGATCGCCGCATCCTGCCCCACGATGAAGAACGTGATCGTGAGGTCTCGCTCCTGCAGGATGTCGAGCACGAGTGGAACGACGAGATCGAGGTACGACGGAAATGACTCCCACGACGCGTCACCGTGCGTCTTCAGATACGACCAGCGGTTGTCCAGATCCAGCGACAG
>CAYLHS010000122.1:0-4743 GCA_964383535.1 uncultured Acidimicrobiia bacterium | reverse complement strand
CAGCAGCATCAGCGCCATTCGAGCAACCAGAAGCATGGCGCGATGCTAGAACCCACAGTCACCCCGCACATAGCGGCACATCGGCGCTTGCTCGGAGAGTTCTCACGAGAGGTCACAGCCACAGCCGATCAATCCAGTATCCGTGCCACGGGTCCGAGCGGCGACTCGCCGGAGCGAGAGGTTCATCGAATGACCACCGCCAGACTGGCAGGATCGAGTTGGACGATGAGAAGCGAGAGGGATGGAACCTCGAGAGGCTACGGGACACTTCTGGACGCCTGACGTTTCGCCGGAGCGAGCCGTTTCCCTGATGCTGTCAAGGAGTTCAAGTCGGACGCCGTCGCGAGGACTGAATCTGAGAATGCGCCTCGCGTCCACCGTCTGGAGCAATCCCTCCGCCGACACATCGTCTGCTTCCTAGGTACAGCCACTACCGAGCGGGTGCCTTGTACCGCCACTGAACAGAGTGGCGACGGCGAGGACCTCAACGGGACCTGACCAAGAGTTGGAGGACTTCTGTCGCTGACCTGGGTCGCTGGGGAACCTCACTGACTGCGGATCAGAAGGTTGGGGGTTCGAGTCCCTCCGGGCGTGCAAGAGAAACCCCTGCGCGAGCGGGGGTTTCCGTCATTCGTCGCTGAGTGCCTTGATGTTGGAGGGGAAGAGGTGGTGCAGCGGTGGTTTCAGCGGATCTCGAGCGTGATTGGCACGTTGCCTGCCAGGGCCTGAGATACCGGGCATCCGACCTTGGCGCCCTCGGCGGCCTCCCGGAATCCCTGATCGTCGAGGCCGGGGACATCGCCTGACACGACGAGTGCCATTCCCGTGATCCCGGTGCCCGGCACGAACGTCGCCGTAGCGGTCACGTCCAGGCTGGTCGGTGGCGTCCCGTTCTTGGCGAGGGCATTCGACAGAGCCATCGAGAAACATGAAGCATGGGCGGCTGCGATCAACTCCTCTGGGCTGGTCTTGCTGCCGTGTTCTTGCGAGCGGGCCTTCCAGTCGACAGGGAGGGGCCCGGCAGCCCCGGACGAAAGTGTGGTGATGCCGCTACCGGACATCAGGTCACCCTGCCAACGGGTCGAAGCGGTGGAATCCAGTGCCATGAGTCTTCCTTCGATCGAGTTGGCCCCATTCATACCTGATCGGCTGAGTTACACACAGCGAGGATTGGGAGGGCTCCCTCTGGAGACCCGGAGGTTCGGACTCGAGCCCCTCGACACTCACGCTGTCTGGGCATCTGCGAAGCTCGGATGCAGTGACCCGCCTGACTCCCGCGCTTGTTTCGATCGCCCCACGTGGAGGCTGGTCCACAACGAAGGGGTTTCGCCGCGTTTGCTGATGTTCTCGAATCGTTCCGGCTTCAAGACGACGTGACCCCCAGGCCGCAGCCGCTCACTCCTGCACGATCTTGATGATCTCCCAGTCCTCGACTATCAGTCCATTCTCGATGCGGCTGATCGTGATCCCGTGGACAGCGACAGGTTCGGCGGCGGGTGCAGTCGCACCGATAGCACGAACCTGCGTGCCGCGGCTCACCCAGCGGGTGACAACACGGTTCCCTTCGGAGATCTGATCCTCCACGGTTGAGACCCGGTCGGGCATCGCCTCGATGAGGTGTCGCGCGACCGTTTTCGCCTGGTCACGTCCTCGAACCATCGCTCCCTCCGGACCGTGATACGTGTAGTCCTCGGAGTAGAACCGATCGATTGCGTCTACGTCCCTGCCGTTCATGACGTGATCGAACCACGCACGGCCGATCACCTTGAGGTCGTCAGCGCCCATTCGGCGACGATAGCGGGGTGATGACCGTCCAGGCCTAGCGGCGGCGCCGCTTTGTGGTCCGTCGGCCGGGTTTCCCGGGTCGCTTCACCTTGATCCGCGCGAGGGATTCAATCTCCATCGTCCGGGCGGACATGTCGAGCAGGAGTTGGTCTCGCTCCTCCCGTCCCTCGTCGGAGAGGAAGCGCTCATTGATCTTCCTCATCACGCCTTCGGCCAACCCCAGGTCGAGACCATCGAGCGCCCTGCGGGCTTCCCCGAGCCGCTTCGCGTTGACCTCCACCTGATGCTTTCGCCAACGCTCAGCTTCCTGACCGTAGAGGTCGACTCGATCGCGAGAAGACGGCGAGGCCATCGCGACCAGGCGCTTCGTGGTTGGATCGTCAATCGTCGCCAGGAAGTCGTCGAGCTGGCCTTTCGCGCCAAGTTCGATGAGACGCTGCGCAGCCACCTCGGCTCGCTTGCCGGCCTCGGAGCGACTCGCCTCGACCTCGGCGGCTAGATCGGGGTCCGTGTTGTCATTCAGGAGCTGCTCCGCTTCTTCGAATCGATACTCGGCAAGCAGCTCACGCAGTCGGGTTGGTTCCATCGAGTGATCAACGTAGCCAGCTGCTCAACCTATCGAGCGAGGTCGAGCCGTCTCGGGGGTCCGCCATGTCCTCACAAGTCGCACGGCCAAGGTTGGGAGCCACTGTCCGTGACTCTGTGTGCGGTCCTCCTGATAGGCTCCGATGGGAGCCACAAAGGGGTCACTCGTGAAGGTTCTTGTCGCATACGCGAGTCGGCACGGAGCCACTGCCGGCATCGCCGAACGTATCGCTCAACGCCTCGACACGAAAGGGTTTGACACCACGTCTGTGCCTGTCGGGGAGGCGGAATCCCTGGAGGCGTATGACGCGTTCGTCGTCGGCAGCGCCGCGTACATGTTCCACTGGCTGAAGGAGGCGACCAGGTTCGTCAAGCGGAACAGCGACCTTCTCGCCCGGCGCCCTGTGTGGCTTTTCAGCAGCGGTCCACTGGGTACCGACCTCGTCGACGACAAGGGTCAGGATCTTTTCGTGTCAACACGCCCAAAGGAGTTTGAAGAGCTCGAATCCCTCGTGGACATCCAGGGCGACCACGTGTTCTTCGGTGCGTGGGACCCCGAAGTGAAACCCAAGGGGATAGGTGAGCGCTTCGCACGGTTGATGCCTGCCACAAGAGATGCGCTTCCTGCCGGCGATTTTCGCGACTGGGATGCCATCGAAGCTTGGGCTGACGAAATCGGTGACCAACTCCGAGGCAGCCCGAACCCGTCGGCCACGTAGCGGAGGTTATGCGGCTGCCGCCAGACGCACGAGTCAGCTCTCGACCAGTTCCACTTCGATGGTGCACTTCGATACGAGAGCGGCGATCGCCCCTAGGCCCGCCATGGCAGGCATCAGCAACGCGCCCACGACGCCGACCGTGAGAGGAAGCTCGATGATCTTCTGGCCCTCTTCGTTCTTGATGATGACCCGGCGTACATTCCCTTCGTGCACGAGCTCCTTGACTTTGGCGACGACGTCGTCGCCGGAGACCTCGAATGACTCCGTGTGAGTCTTCTCCTCTTCCACATTCACTCCCTTGATTCGTGCGACGCGCGCCTAGCGGGCATCGCTGGGTTCCAGGATCACAACTGCCGTCTCGCGGGATCGCAGAGCCGCGTAGGTGTCCAACTTTGGGTCTGTCTCACGCCACTTGGCCCACAGACGCGACCTTTCCTTCCCCTCCGCCGCTCGCCCAGTGACTGTGCGCCGACCCCCGGGGAAGTCGATCGCGGCTTCAGGATGCGCTTGCAGGTTGAGCCACCACCCAGGTTCGGGATCAGCCCAACCGTTCATCGCCATAGTGACGAGGTTCCGCCCGTCCTCTAGATAGGCCAGGATCACACTTCGCTCCTGTCCGGTGCGACGGCCCTTGGTCGTGAGACGCATCGTGCCCCACTGGTCCCTGCGTGCCGGCCTCAGCCCGAACCGACCGCCGGTCACGCTGTACAGAGCACGATGTGTGTACCAGGCGAGGCGGACGAACCACCGCGGAGGCAGCCACGCCTTGGGTTCATCCGACACGAGATCCCCCTTCGTCGACAACCAGTCCTCTGGGCAAGTCTCCAACCGGCCGCCGGGGACGAACCCAATGCTACGCCCGCGGTCCCGGAGGATTGGTGACGAGACGTCGATCTCCACGTTCTTCACATCCCGGACTATGCGGCCACCGGACGCGAGAATGACCAGACGTCTTCTCGAGGGGGAGCGATGGCAGCACCAGACCAGGTTGTGAATCTCGAAGGGAAGTTCGCAGCGTTCGACGAGCAGTGGTCACCGAAGATCGTCGGCGAGATCAACGACCTGCAGCTGAAGGTTGCCAAGGTCCAAGGCGAGTTCGTGTGGCACTCACACGAAGACACAGACGAGTTCTTCTTCGTCAGATCGGGCCGGCTGACGATTCTGCTGAGAGGTCGAGATGACGTGACACTCGGACCGGGGGAGTTCTTCGTGGTGCCGAAGAGTGTCGAACACTGTCCACGCGCAGAGGAGGAGTGCGAGATCCTGCTCCTCGAGCCAAAAGGGGTCGTCAATACCGGCGACGTGCAGGACAGCGACATGACGGCCCCGGAGGAGTGGATCTAGTCCACGCCCTGCGCCGCCAATGGGCCGGAAACGGGGATTGGGGCCCGAGTACTTCAGGCGGACTACCGACTCGTTTGTTGCAAGGCGTGCATCAGGTCAGCGGGGTGGTCTCAGCCGAAACACGGTCAGCAGCCCGCACTATCAGTGTGGGAAGCGTTACGCCCGTGAGCAGCAGAAACAGCAGCCCGCACACGCCGCTGCCCGCCATCGCAGGGCCTTGCGACGCCGGGGACTTGCCATGAGTAGAGCCGACCTCGGCGACCGGCGACCTACGACGAGTCACGCGCTCGAAGACATCGGTGTGAATGAC
>CAYLHS010000121.1:0-4800 GCA_964383535.1 uncultured Acidimicrobiia bacterium | reverse complement strand
CGGCGATTGGCATGAACAGGTCGTCGACGATGGACTCGATCCGCTGTCGGGGGAGTGGCTTCAACGTCATCAGCAGGTCGTGGCGCATGAGGTCGAACGGCATCTCCGGCACAGCCTTGGGAAGTGCCCCGAGATCGATCTCGCCGCGTTCGTGGGCCCGCTGGAAGATCTGAGCCGACAGGGGAGGGCAATCGCCGAACATCGGACGGTTCGACGATCCGTCCGAGAGCCGCCCCCGTCTCGTCACGGCTTCGTAACGGCAGTGGCGCACACCAGGGCTCGTGAGAAGAGCGCTGCCCTGGGTCTGGACGGGCATCGTGGTGGTGGCCGCAGCTCTGGAACCTGACGGTGATGAGACTTCTCCAGCCGACAACCTCGGGCATCTGGCTCAATCAACTACGCGAGAACGACCGCGCCTAGCCGTCTGAACGGTGGTTCGAGCTAGACGGGTCCCTGCCGCGCGCGCAGTGCGTACCGGTCGGCGACCCGTGCGAGGGTACGGAGGCGTTCGGCCTCGGCGAGGTTGTCGTGTTGCTCGCAGTCGTCTGCTGCTGCACGGAGGTCCACGGCCTCGGCCTGCACGATCCTCAGAACCTCGTCGTCCGAGAGGGATCGGCGAGGTACCTCATTGCCCCCGTCGGGATGGCCTGAAGGATCGACAGCTTCGGCGTTGTCGATCGCGGCGATCAGTGTCCGGATGAGCACCATCAGCTCCGAATCGCCGGCGTTCCTCGCCGCGTTCAGATCGGCTCCCAGCACCTTGCGCAGCGCATGCTCAGGACTCCCGTTGGGGGGCGTCCTCGGGCGTCGTGTTGGAGTCGAGGCGGGTGATCGCTTGGCTGAGATCGTCGGCGAGTCGGTAGATCGCAGCGGCGCAGCTGGGCGAGATGAGATCCCAGAGGAGAAAGTTGTGGACCATCCCAGGCTCTCGTCTGAGGGACACGGCAACGCCGGCGTCGAAGAGTCGTTTCCCGAACGCCTCACCCTGGTCGCGCAAGGGGTCGAGCTCGCAAGTGACGATGATCGTTTGCGGGAATCCTGCCAGGTTTTGTGCATGCAGCGGACTCACGTCAGGGTCCGACCATCGAGCGCGATCGGGAACCCATTGCCGACCGAACCACTCGATGTCGGCGATGTCGAGGCCGTAGCCATGAGCGTTTGTGATCATCGAACCGCCGTTCGCGGAGAGGTCGGTGGTGGGGTAGACGAGTGCCACCAGGTCGGGGGGTGTGCCACGCTTCATCGTCCGAAGCGTGGCGAGCGCGGCCAGCGTCCCGCCGGAGCTGTCACCGGCGAGCGCAATGACCCGCGGACGTGTACCGAGTTCGTCGGGTGAACCAGTGACCCATTCGAGGGCGGTAACAGCGTCGTCGACTCCGGCGGGCGCGGGGTGCTCGGGCGCCAGCCTGTAATCGACCGCCAGCACCGGGACCCCGGCCCGGTCGGCGAGCAGCCGGCAGCAACGGTCGTGAGACTCCAGGCTGCCGATGGTCCAGCCGCCTCCGTGGAAGTAGATGACAATCGCATCGACGGCGTTGCGTGGTCGGTAGAGCCGAGTCCGCAGGCCGCCGTCGATCTCGATATCGCGCGCAGGCATGTCAGGCCCGGGCGCTCGATGCAGAGACCGCTCCTCGGTTGTTCTCCGCATCTCTGCGGCGTCTCCGCTTGCGGTCAACAGCGGGAACCCGGCAAGGTCGTGCATGAATTCTGCGAGTTGGGGGTCGGCGAACGGTCCCGATCCGGTGGTGTCGGTCGTTGTGTTCGCCTGGTCCGATGGATTCGTCATGTGGGCCAGGTTACGCCCGTGGACGGGCGCGGTCACCTTGCTGTGCGACGCCCCGGGTGCTCAGCTTCGGCGGATCCGTCCTTCGTCGAGGGGCGAGTGGGTGCGGAAGCGCCCTTCTCGGACTCGGTGGCGGAAACCCGTCAGGCGGCGCCGTCAGAAGGGGCCCGAGCATCCCATCATCCCCGCCGTCGCGAGGCGGGGAGGAAGGGGGACTGTCGGCCTGTCCCTGCCCCATCCAGGGATCGGAGTCAGTCGGAGTTGGAATCGGTGTTGGCTTGATCGATTCGTTTGAGTTGATCGCGCTCGGCCAATGTTCTTCGCCTGCGTGCCCGATAGACCAGGCCGAATATCTCATCGAAGATCACCCCGACGAGCAGGGTTCCGAGAATCACGACGATCAAAGGGGTTGAGAACTCCCAACCGAGAAACGATATGGTTGTGCTTGCAGTGTTCTGAGCGGCCAGGATGATCACTGCAACTGCCAGCAGAACGCCAACGACAAGACCCCAGAACAGCCCGGTTCCGACAAACACGCGCTCTTTGGCGTGCGTCGGGGTGGGCTTGACCTCAGGTCCGGAAATTGGCAGAACGTTGGCTGGGACAGCTTCCTGGTCCACACTTTCCGGCTCCGCGCGGGTGGTGTTGTCGGTCATGGTCAGAATCCTCTCATCATGCGCGTTCGTCGCTGCGGGTGCGCGGCCCGTTGTCTCAGGCGTTGGCGTCGTCAGGAGTAGCCGCCTCCTTCGGTGGGACCTCACGATTCCCCCGTCGGGACAAGCGCGCGACAAGCGCAGCGATTGCAGCTCCAACGGCTGCCATACCCATCCACTTCTTCTTCGAATCGGCCATGTGCCCTCCTCGGCGGTAAACCTACTTGCTATCTTACTTGATATCTAATTATACTGCAAACATAATATCACGCACCCGATTGGAGTCAGACATGACCGATCGTGTCGACAACATCATCCAGGAGTGGCAGCAGAGGCGACCAGACCTCGACACCTCCACGCTCGCGATCGTGTCCCGTGTGCTCCGGGCGTCGCATCTTCTGCAGGTGACGCTCGACGGCATCGCAGCCGCATACGGCTTGAGCCACCAGGGTGATCTCGACGTTCTCACCGATCTGTATCGCGCCAACTCGGACCGTGGGCTCACGCCCACCGAACTCGCCGACGCTCTCCTGTTGACTGCCGGAGGGATGACCGTTCGCCTTCACCGCCTCGAGGACGCCGGACTGATCAGGCGCACCCCCAACCCGCACGACGGTCGGGGCGTCCTCGTCCGCCTCACGCAGGCGGGGGTCGACCTGGCAGAGCACGCCTTCTCGACAGTTCTCGACGCCCAGGCCGGCAGCATCCGGAGCCTCGCCCCGCCCGAACGCAGTGAGCTGGCCGACCTCCTCCGCACCCTTCTCGAGGGCCTGGGCGACGTTCCCGCATTCCGGCCGCCAATCTTGGTCGAGAGGGCCCACGAATAGGGGGTCTCAGGCCGTGGGTGGAAGGGGCCCAACCCTCAATGAGCGCCCCGACCGGCCGGCAGTCGAGCTGTGCAGCCCTCAACGCTGGGGCGGGTGGCGGCGCGAGTAGGCTGACTTCGTATCGTTTGCGAGGGACCTTGAGACGTGCAGTCCTGCTGATCATGGCCGGGTTGTTGCTCGCCCCGGTCGCCTCGGCGCAGGAAACATCGGACACGCCGCCGGGGGCGATGCTCATCATCCTCGACGCCTCAGGATCGATGAACAGAGCCGACGAGGACGGCGTCCCGTTCATCGACAAGGCCAAGAACGCAGTCGTCGAATTGATCGACGCGTTGCCCGACGACATCAAGGTGGGGTTGCGCGTCTACGGACATCGGGAACCGAACACTGATCGAACTCGCGGCTGTCTGGACACCGAGCTGGTCGCCCCCGTCGTCACGCTCGATCGTGACGCGATCCGGTCTGCCGTGGCCGGCGTGTCTGCATCGGGATTCACTCCGATCGGGTTGTCATTGCAAGAGGCAGCCTCGGATCTGCCCGAGACGGGTCCGCGTACTGTTGTGCTGATCTCTGACGGTGAGGACACGTGTGCACCCCCGGACCCCTGTGATGTCGCAGAGGAGCTGTTCGGAGCGGCTATCGACGTTCGTATCGAATCGATCGGGTTTCTGGTCGACTCCGGCTCGGCT
Organism: uncultured Acidimicrobiia bacterium; assembly: GCA_964383535.1. Taxonomy (GTDB): domain Bacteria; phylum Actinomycetota; class Acidimicrobiia; order Spongiisociales; family UBA4744; genus CAYLHS01. The sequence continues at coordinate 848 of CAYLHS010000121.1, read as the reverse complement.
GCCGAGCAGCAGCTTCGCTGCATCGCAGACGTGTCGGGCGGCGAGTATCGGACGGTCGATCGGGCCGATGAACTGGTGGCCAGACTGGGGGAGGTGGCCGGCGAGTTCCTCGACTGGAAACCGCCCGTGGTGCTCAACGGTGCGCTGGAACAGGCTCGAGCTCCGGAAGTGCCTCTGGAACTGGTTCCTGACTGGCTGGCCGAGGAGCCGCCGACGTTCGCTCTGGGCCGGTACGCCAGCGTCATCATGCCTGGTGAAACACGGTGGTTTCGGATCGATACGTGGGAGGGGGAGTGGTTCCGGGCGTTCGCAGACCTCAGCGTGCCCCGGGATCTGGACGCACCGGGTGAGGTCGAGGCGATCATCATCGGCCCGTCGGGCAACCGGGTCGAGAAGGCGGCAACCGACATGAGCACGCGGGTCGCCCTTCCCGGTACGGAGTTCCCGATGATCGGTGTGACCGTCGACTCGTTTGACAGACCGTACCCCACCGGTACCTACCTCCTCGGGTTTCACTGGGACGCACCGGCACGTGTGCTGCTCGGTTCGCTGGTGGTCGACGTGGACATCCTGGGGGACGGCCGGGAGGCGAAGAGGACGCGTCTCGACGGTTCCCTGGATCCAGACACGGCGCCCATACTCGATCTCGAAGCTGCTGCGGAGAACGGGCCCGATTGGGCCGGCAACGGGTTCATCGGGTCACTGACCGCCGGCGAGACGAGGTGGTACCGCATCGACGGCAACCCTGGTGCAACCGTCTATGTGGAGGCTACGTTTCCGGCCTACCGGGCCGACGGCGTGAACGGCCAGTTCACCGTCGACATGCGCGACCTCGACGGGACACCGAT
>CAYLHS010000120.1:0-4849 GCA_964383535.1 uncultured Acidimicrobiia bacterium | reverse complement strand
GAGAAGTCCACGATCACACTCCTTGCTTGCTTGGTTCCCACCCGGATTCCGTGGCCCTCGCGAGAACGTAGAGGAAGTCGGCGAGCCGGTTGAGGTAGCGGAGCACTTCCGCAAGCCCGCCCTTCCTCGAGCAGGTGACGCATCTTCGTTCTGCGCGCCGCACGACGGTTCGAGCGACGTCGATGCTCGCCGGTAGGGGCCCCTGCCCGGGCACCACGAACCCTGAAGGGAGTCCCGACGTTGCGACGAGTTCGTCGATCCACCTCTCCAGGCGCTCGGTCATCTCGGGTGTCGCCGCGCTCACCCCCGGTTCGAGCTTGTCGCGTTTCTCCGGCGCCGTCGCCAATTCCGCCGCGACCACGAAGAGATCCCGTTGCACGGCAAGGATCCGTTCGGCGACAGTCCCATCGGCCTGGGCTCTCGCCACTCCGAGCGCAGCGACGGCCTCATCGACCGCGCCGTACGCCTCAGGCGCGAGATCGTCCTTCGGCACCCTCCCGCCGTAGAAGAGCCCTGTGGTGCCCTCGTCGCCTTTCTTCGTGTAGATCTTCATCCCGGCGAGTGTACAGTCCGGCAGTCCTCTGACCGCCGGACGGGCGTTTCCTCCCCCAGGGAGCGCAGCGAGTGTTGGAGGAGGTGGACTTCTCCGGAGGCCGAGGACGGAGGGGCCGCTCCCACCAACCAAGCCGTCAGCTGCCGAGCCACTCCTCGACCCTGGCGGCGATCGCTTCAGGCGTGAGCCCAAAGCGTTCTGCGAGCACGCCGGCAGGTGCCGAAGCTCCGAAATGGTCGATTCCGATGGCGAGCCCGTCGGCCCCGGTGATGCGTTCCCATCCGAACGTCGATGCGGCCTCGATCGACACGATCGGCAATCCGGGCCCGAGCACGGTGGTGCGGTAGGTCTCGTCCTGTTCGAAGAACACCTCCCAGCAAGGCAGCGACACGACCCTGGCAGACACGCCCTTCGCGCCGAGGAGGGCCGCGGCGCCGACCGCCGCCGATACTTCCGATCCAGTGGCGACGAGTGTCACATCATCGCCATCCCGGAGCACATAGCCGCCCTTGGCAACGCCGCCGCCGGGTCGTTGTTCGAGGACAGGGAGCGACTGGCGGGTCAGGACGAGGGCAGTCGGCCCGTCGACACGATTGACTGCCAACTCCATCGCCTCGACCGTCTCCCCCGCGTCTGCCGGTCGAATCACCCAGAGGTTCGGCATCGCTCGGAGCGACGCAAGGTGCTCGATCGGCTGGTGTGTGGGGCCATCCTCACCGAGGAAGACGGAGTCGTGTGTCCAGATGAAGATGCTCGGAGCTTCCATCAACGCGGCGAGCCGCACGGACGGACGCATGTAATCCGAGAAGACGAAGAACGTCGCGCCGTAAGGACGCAGGCCGCCATGCACCGCCATGCCGTTCGTGATGGCGCCCATCGCGTGCTCGCGGATGCCGAAGTGGATGTTGCGTCCGGTCCGATCCTCCTTCGAGAATGACCCGGAGAAGCCGATCTTGGTCTTCGTCGATGCGACCAGATCCGCGGCGCCTCCGAGGAAACCGGGCGCCTTCTCGGCAACCTGGTCGAAGATCTTCCCGATAGCGGCTCGGGTGGCGATCTTTCCCTCGAATACGGGTGACTCGAGGCTGATCGGGGTCGGCTCGAAGTAGGAATGCCACCGGGCGGTGGTCTCGTCGTCGATCTGGGCGAAACGCTTGGACCACGCCGCGTGCTTCGCACGCCCACGGTCCATCGCTTTGGAGAAGTACTCGTACACGCCATCGGGAACGTAGAAGGGTCGGTCGGGAGGGAAACCCATCAGCTCCTTCGTCGCCCGAAGCTCCTCCTCGCCGAGCGGGGAGCCATGGACGCCGGGCGTGTCGTGTTTGGTAGGGGCGCCGAACCCGATATGTGTCCGGGCGATGACCAGCGAGGGCCGGTCGGTGACTGCCATGGCCTCCTTCGTAGCTTCCTCGATCGCCGTGCGGTCCTCGCCGTCGATGAACAGGGTGTGCCATCCAACTGCCTTGAATCGCTCCGCGACGTCCTCGGTGAACGTGATCTCGGTCCGACCGTCGATCGTGATGTGGTTGTCGTCGTAGAAGAAGACGAGCTTGCCAAGGCCCAGATGTCCCGCAAGCGACGCCGACTCGGATGAGATGCCTTCCATCAGATCACCATCTGATACGAACGCCCACGTGCGGTGATCGACGAGATCCGGGCCGAGGACCCCCCGCAGATGCTCTTCGGCGATGGCCATGCCGATCGCCGTACCGAATCCCTGTCCCAACGGCCCGGTGGTCGTCTCGATCCCTCTTGATTGATCGATTTCGGGGTGACCCGCCGTATGCGATCCCCACTGTCGAAACCGCTTCAGGTCGTCCATCGACACTGGGAATCCGCTCAGGTGGAGGAGTGAGTAGAGGAGCATCGAGGCGTGGCCATTAGAGAGCACGAACCTGTCGCGATCCGGCCACGTCGGGTGGTCCGGATCGACCTCGAGGAACTCCGTCCACAGCACCTCTGCGAGGTTCGCCATACCCATGGGTGCGCCGGGGTGACCGGAGTTGGCCCTCTCGACTCCATCGATGGCGAGTCCCTTGATGGTGTTGACGGCCAGTTGTTCGAAGGTCATGAGCGCTCCTCTGATCGATCGGAAGGCTACTCGCGGCAGGTCGGCACCGGATCCGGGCCGCCATCTCGTCTGGCACCATCGCTCCCCTACAATCTGACGGCCGCAAACGAAAGCAGGTTATGTCCGATCATCTCATCGAACCTCATGGAGGCGTCCTCGTCGACCTCATCGACCGTGGACGTGCCAACGACCTGAAGGAGGCGTCACGCGACTGGCCTTCGTGGGATCTGACCGACCGCCAGGTCAACGATCTGGAACTCCTGCTCAACGGAGGGTTCTCACCGTTGACCGGATACCTGGGTCGGGCCGACTACGAGGCTGTGCTGGATGGGATGCGCCTCGCCGATGGAACGTTGTGGCCAATGCCCATCACGCTCGACGTGACGGAAGCATTCGCCGATGGCCTGGAATCCGGTGGCACGATCGCGCTTCGGGATCCTGAAGGTGTCATGCTCGCAGCGTTGACGGTGTCCGATGTATGGACGCCCGACCGTCAACATGAAGCGCAGGAAGTCTTCGACACAACCAGCACAGAGCATCCCGCCGTCGACTACCTCTTCAATCTGGCGAACCCCGTCTACGTTGGGGGAACACTTCGAGGCGTGCAGCTTCCAGTGCACTACGACTTTCGCGCCCTTCGACGGACACCTGCCGAGCTGCGAGCCCGGTTCGTCGAGATGGGGTGGCGCAAGGTGGTCGCGTTCCAGACTCGCAATCCGATGCACAGGGCACATGTCGAACTGACCAAGCGGGCCGCCACCGAGATCGGAGGAAACCTCCTCATCCACCCTGTAGTCGGCATGACCAAGCCCGGAGACGTCGACCACTACACGAGAGTCCGTGCGTATCAGGCGGTGCTCGAGCGATACCCACGCCAGACCGCAGCCCTCTCGCTCCTGCCTCTGGCCATGCGCATGGGTGGCCCCCGCGAGGCCGTGTGGCATGCGATCATCCGCAAGAATCACGGCGTCACCCACTTCATCGTCGGCAGGGATCACGCCGGGCCGGGTTCGGACTCGTCGGGCAAGCCCTTCTACGGGCCCTACGACGCGCAAGAACTCCTCAGCCAACACGAAGAGGAACTTGGTGTGGCGATGGTGCCGTTCAAGATGATGGTGTACCTCGAGGACCGTGACGCGTACGCGCCGATCGACGAGGTACCCGAGGGAACGCGGACGCTCTCGATCTCCGGGACGGAGTTGCGCGAGCGGCTGGCGGAGGGACGAGAGATCCCCGACTGGTTCACCTATCCGGAGGTGGTCGAAGAGCTGCGTCGTACGCACCCTCCCCGCTCGAAGCAAGGGTTCACGGTATTCTTCACGGGTCTCTCGGGTTCGGGCAAGTCGACTATCGCCAACGCTCTGCTGGTGAAGCTGTCCGAGATTGGTGGACGGCCGATCACGATTCTCGACGGGGATCTGGTCCGCAAGAACCTGTCTTCCGAGCTGGGGTTCTCAAAGGAGCACCGGGACATCAACATCCGCAGGATCGGGTTCGTGGCGTCGGAGATCACGAAGCACCGGGGCATCGCCATTTGCGCACCGATTGCGCCCTACGAGCGCATCCGGCGGGAGAACAGGGAGTTGATCTCCGCATACGGCGGATACCTCCTGGTCTACGTCGATACGCCGCTCGAGGTGTGTGAGCAGCGGGATCGCAAGGGCCTGTATGCGAAGGCACGAGCAGGAATCGTCAAGGAGTTCACCGGGATTTCCGATCCATATGAGGTGCCCACGGATGCCGATGTCGTGATCGACACGACGGAGACCAGCCCCGAAGAGGCGGCGAACCAGGTCATCATCGCGCTAGAACGACTCGGCTACCTGAGCGGGAACGAGTAGGCCCCTATATGAGAGGTGGTGGTGAGCCGTGACATGGCAGGCATGGCTCACGCTGGCGGTCATCGTTGCGATCGTTGTCGTACTGGTGCGCGATCTCCTGTCACCCGCCGCGGCAATGGGTTCCGGCACCGTGGTGCTCCTGGCCGCCGGTGTCATCACCCCTGCCGAGGCGCTCTCAGGCTTCGCAAACCCGGCTCCAGCGACGATCGCTGCCCTGTACATCGTTGCGGCCGCGATCAGCAAGACCGGAGCCCTGGCTCCGCTCGTCCGGAGCGTGCTTGGTGAGGATCGGGGCACGAGGAGCATACTGATGCGGCTGACGATGCCCACGGTCGCAGCGTCGTCGTTCATGAACAACACTCCGATCGTCGCCATGCTCAC
>CAYLHS010000119.1:0-4857 GCA_964383535.1 uncultured Acidimicrobiia bacterium | reverse complement strand
TTCGACGGATCTGTGTTGACCGGTGCAACTATGCGCTCGTGTCGATCAGGCCGCGGGCGGCTGTCTCGATGACGTCACGCTGGGCCAGTCCGTCGAGCAGCTCCTCAGGAATACCCGACAGGCCCCAGTGGGCGCCGGCCAGCTGCCCGCAGACGGCTCCGGTGGTGTCGGCATCGTTGCCGAGGTTGACCGCGGCGAGCACGGCGGAGGCGAAATCGTCGGCGTGGGTGAATGCCCATAGGGCTGCTTCGAGTGACCGAACCACGTAGCCGGATCCGACGATCTCAGGAGGTTCCCGATCTCGATAGCTTCCGGCGATCACCTCGGCAATCGCCGGGTGGACATCGATAGCAGACCGGACGCTGTCGATGCCTAACCAGTCGGGCATCAGGATCTCATCGCGATCGTCGCCGGCGATCAAGGCTGCGAGAACCAACCCGAAGTATCCGCACGCCGACAGTGCCTGCGGTGCCCGGTGCGTCGGCAAGCTCGACTCGACGCATCGACGGACAATACGGCCTGCTTCGTCCGGATAGCGGTGGGCGAGCCAGATGGGCACGGGGGCGAGCCGCATGATCGACCCATTCCCGGCGGCACGTTCCGACGGATCACCACTCGTCGATGCATCCCCGTCTGTCTCGAACCGGGACAGAGAACGGGCTGTGGTGGCGCCGATGTCGAAACACCGGCCGTTCACCGAGTAGGTGCCGGTGCGCCACCAGTCGACGTATCTCCGGGCCTGGTCGTCGAGGTCCCAACCAACGTTCACGATCGAGTCGGCGAGCGCCAGGGCCATCGACGTGTCGTCGGTCCACTCGCCGGCAGCCAGACCGTGGGGTCCACCTGCCCGATAGCCGGTCACGGGCGGGAAACTGCCGGGGGACCGGAACTCGACCGCGGCGCCGAGTGCATCTCCTATTGCGAGCCCGACGAGGGCGCCTGTTGCTCGATCTTCAAACGGGTCGAGGATGCTCATCGATTCTCTCCCAGCACCGCTTGCACCAACGCCGGGAGGATCGTTCCGGCCGGGCCGTCCAGTTTGACGGCGGCCAATGCGTCGTGTTCGGTGGGCCCCTGGTTGACGATCACGAGTGGGGTGCCTCGTCGGGCGGTCTTGGCGACCACCGAGGCGGCCGGGTAGATCGAAAGCGTGCTGCCGATGGCCAGGATGGCGTCGGCGTCGTGTGCCCAGCGGGCGGCCAGTCGCATCGGTTCGGGTGAGAGGAGTTCCCCGAACATCACCGTCGACGGTTTCAGCACACCGCCACATTCCGTGCAGTGCGGATCCGGATCCCCCTGCGCGAGACGGTTCCTTACAGTCTCGGCCGGGGCGATCGCCTCGCACTGGAGGCACGTAACCGTGGCGGCGGAGCCGTGCAGTTCAGCCACGTGATCGTCGGGCAGCCCGGCTGCCTGGTGGAGACCGTCGACGTTCTGGGTGACGCATCCGACCAGCCGTCCCGCCTTCCACAGGTCGACGATGGCGTAGTGGGCCGGATTGGGGCGCACCGAGGCGCCGGTGAGCCGCTCGCCGAACAGCATCGACCAACCACGCCGGCGGACGGCCGGGTCCCCTGCCCAGGCACCGAACGAGAAGTCGGTCGGGTCGACTCGTTTCCACAGCCCTTCGGGGCCGCGGAAATCCGGGATCCCCGACTCGGTCGAGATCCCCGCTCCGGTGAACACCAAGATCCGGCCGGCGCGGGCCAGGATGTCGACCGCAGTCGTCTGTGCCATCACGCCACCTCCTCGAGAAAGTCGACGATGGGTGGTATCGCGACGGTGGCCGCGGCTCGCACGGAGCGCCCCAGTTCCAGCCGCTCGGCCGTGTGGGAGAAGGGGTTCGGTTCCGGGTTGATGTCGATGAGGGTCGCCCCGTTCAGTCCGGCCAAAGCGAAGACGTCGTGTGGCAGGCGGGTGGCGCCCGAGGTGCCGATGATCAGGACCAGCGTGGCTTGCCGGGCGGCGGTCCGGGCCGAGTGGATCCGGTAGTGCTCTTCGGTGTAGGACTCGTCGAACCACAGCACGTGGGGACGGGTCATCGCCCCGCATCGAGGACAGGCCAGCCGCTCGAGGTCGGCCGGGTCGAGTGGCTCGTCCGGGGCGGTCGGGCCGATTGCTTCAGGTATCGGATAGACGTCGATGCCACAGGGGGCGGCGCAACGCATCAGCTGGAGGTTCCCGTGCCCTTCGTACACCCGATCGGGATCGTTCCCTGCTCGCACGTGGAGCCCGTCGATGTTCTGGGTGATGATCAGAAATCGGTCGCCGAGCGTTCCGTCCAGACGCGCGAGGGCGCGGTGGGCGGCGTTGGGTTCGGCCGAACCCCAGGTGTTGTGTCGCCACAGGTACCAGGCCCACGCCACTTCCGGTTGGGCGGAGAAGAAGCGCAAAGTGGCGATGTCCTCCGATCGATACACCTTCGAGCCGATCGTCCAGAAGCCTCCTGCTCCTCGGAAGGTGGGGATCCCCGACTCGGCGGAGATGCCTGCTCCCGTGAGGGCGATCACCATGCCCGGCCGGTGCACCGCCTTGGCCAGCAACACCTTCAAGTCGGTGGTCAGCTCAAATGTGTCGGCGGTCACGGGTCATCCCTCGTGAAGACGAAGCTCCGAGCATCTAGCCCGTGCCGAACGGCCTCTCCCTGGCGGCAGCGTGTGAGGTTGGTGAGGTCCACGATGACTCTCCGACTCGCTCTTTCCGGTATCGACCGGTCGCCTGGAAACTTGACCCTGGCCGACGCCCGCCACGTCTGCAGACGGTTGACCCGAGTTGTGCTGGCCTTCGTCGTCGTCGATTCGGTTCCGGTCATGGTTTCTGTCTACCAACCGGGTGGGACATCAAGACAGCAACGAGCAGCCCGGGTCGGCTCGACGCACATGCGGGAGCAGTGGTGGCCTGGGGCACCTAGGCGAACGCTTCTTCGATGGCCTGCATCGCCGCCTGGACCGTTCCCCGATCTCCCAGACTGAGCGGCGTCCCTGTCTCGAGTCGCTGGCCCAGCTTGCCGACGAGCGCGGCCACCTGTGTCGCCTTGCGGGCAAGCGGCGCGGCGTGCCGGCCCAGTTCGACCAGCGTCGCCAGCGTTGCTGCGTCGTCGACCGCGTTGGCGTCGTACACGAAGCCGTCATGACCGGCGAGTTGTGTGACCAGCACGGCCAGGTAGTCGGCGAAGGCCAGCAGCTTGGGGTAGTCGAGCTTCTCGGGGGTGTCTTCGGGTGTGTGGTAGTAGCGGTCCCGTCCGACGTTGAAGAACAGTGACGGGATGCCCACCTGCTGGAACGCGTAGTGGTCGGACAGCGGCGGGATGATGTCGTTGTCGAGGCGGCGTGGCCAGATTCCGGGCGTGGTGATGCCGTCGACGATGGCTCCAACTCCGGCGGTCTTTTCTGCGCCCATCACCAGCATGCTGTTGCGCACCTCCGCGGGCAGCGAAGGAGGACCGATCGGATGGCCGATGAGGTCGAGACACAGCATCATGTCGATGCGTTCGAGGGGCACGGTCGGGTGAGCGACGAAGTACATCGATCCCATGTCGGGCGTGTAGAAGTGGGGCGGCTCCTCGGCGTCGAACGAGACGATCAGCACCGTGCGGTCCAACCCGCCGTGGTCGGCGAGTTGCCGTGCAACGTCGAGCAGGACGGAGACGCCTGAGGCGTTGTCATCGGCACCAGGATGAACCTGTCCGAAGTGGACGCCCAGATGGTCGTAGTGGGCGTTCACGAGGATGTACCGGTCGCTGTGCGGTCCCGTGCCGGGGATCGCACCGAGCAGGTTGGCACCTCCGATCGAGGGGATCGCCTGCTGGTAGCCGTCGTCGCCGACCGGCACCAAACCCAGGTTGGTGAACGTGTCCTCGACGTAGCGGCGTGCGAGCAACCCGCCGGGAGCTCCCGGGGCACGGCCCTCCAGTTCGGGTGAGGCCAGATACTCGACGTGAGCTCGCAGCTGGTCGATCCTGTCGGTGTCTGTCACGTGGCTCCTGTCGCTGCCTGTGAGGGTATCGGCAGGGGACAGTGCAGGACTGAAGAGCGCCGATCCGGAGGTGTTCCGGACCACAACGGCTCGCTGGGTCGGCGTCTAGAGATGGCTATGGTGCCCGGGCATGGTCCGACGTCGACGCAGAAGGCGGGAGAACCGGCGTATCACCGCCGGTCAGGCGCGGAGAGCCATCTACGTCGATTTCGAAGGGCGTGCCGTTGAGGGTGAACCGCCTGTGCTCCTTGGGGTCCTGTATGAAGCCGATGGTTCGCTCGTGTTCGCGCAGCACGTGTTCGATGAGCGTCTGTGGCCGGCCGCTGCGTGTTTCTCCTTGGAGAGTGGCAAGGGTTCTTGTGTGGCCGACGGGCTGGCTGAGACGCTCGACCGACTCATCGACCTGAGCAATCGGGAGCGTCGGCATGTCGTGTCATGGAGCACCTACGATCGGGCGGTGATCCGTTCGTGGTCATCCCATCAGGCGTTCAGGTACCGCAATGCCATACCAACGGCGAGGCGATGGCGCGCGGCGCGGGGCAGTCTGCACCCGGGAGATGAGGAAGTCGTGTTCGAACAGCAGGACCTGGGCAGCTATCTGCGGTTCATCGGGTACGAGGTCCCTGAAGAGGTGAGGCACGGCGCAGGGGCATGGATCGCCAATGTACGTGAGCGTCTCGCCAATGCCGACGGCAGCTACGAGGCGATGTCGCCAGGTGGCAAACGAGACTGGCAGCGTCTACTGGAACACAACCGTCACGACTGCTTCGGCATGCGAGAGGTGATGCTGATAGCAACGGGCGTCGAGTAGCGGCAACTTGAGTCCGCGAAACGACGAATCGCCGCCGCGCGGTGAGTTCACGACGGGTAGGGGAGCCCGCC
>CAYLHS010000118.1:0-5006 GCA_964383535.1 uncultured Acidimicrobiia bacterium | reverse complement strand
GGGATGAACTGGCCCGGGAGGAGTGCCGTGGTCGCGATGGGGTTCCACATCATGAACCCGGTGATGGCCATCACTGCGGTCCCCCAGACAACCGCCAGGTACTCCGCCTTCTCGGCGAACGTGAAGTGCCCCTCCTTGGGCGGTTCCTGCCGCAAGCCCAGGTTGTAGCCGACGGCATGAATCGCCGCCCAGGCGTCGCGCATACTCGGGTATATCAGCTTGCCTTGCCGGAGGACGTAGAGCCGGTAGCCAGCTGTGCCGATGTGGTAGATGACCGCGAACAGGAGCACCGCTGCGGCGACATGGTGGATGAGTCGCGTGGTCTCGATCCCGCCGAGCCAGTTGATGATCGTGTCCGTCAATCCGAGTTCGGGCCACTTCTGAACCAGGCCGGTGATGGCGAGCACCGTGAACGAGACGGACTGAACCCAGTGCTCGATCCGGTCGGAGACGTTGAACCGTGGATAGCTCTCAGTCATGCTGCCTCCTCCTCCGAATCCTGCCGAACACGTCGAGCAACACGAACAGCAGCATGACTCCGATGACGGTCGGGATCAGTATCTTGTAGAACAACGCCACGTAGAACACGAGCGGCCACTTGTGAGGATCGGGTTCGTAGTGTCCGAGCCACGCGGCCGGGAAGTTCGTTTCGGCGTCGGGGTGGCAGCGCTGGCATGTGGCGAGCAGGTTTCCCTCGAAGACTGTGCTTCGGGGGTCATTCGGCGGGATGATGTCGTGCACACCGTGGCAATCGATACACACCGGCTTGTCGGTCTGCTGGTCCGGTGCAAACTTCTCGAACAGCAGCACGGTCGTGCCGTGGAAGTCGCTGACGTAGGTGTTGAACACGCTCGTGCTGATGTCGTACTTCGCCATCAACTCCTTGTCGGCATGGCAGCTCGCGCAGATCTCAGGGGAGAACAACCGGAATGGCGAGTTGTCGGGGCCCTGGATCTCGTGCACCCCGTGGCAGTCGGTGCATGTGGGAACGTCCGGGTTCCCGGTGGTGAGTGCCTCGCCGTGGACGCTCTGCTCGTACAGGTCGTAGATGGCCGAGTGGCACTCGCGGCACGTCGCCGGGACTTCGGTTCTCGACACGGGCGGATTCACCGCGTAGTGAGGATCGTGACAGTCGGAACAGGTCGCGGCGTTCTGGTTGCCTTCGGCGCGTGCTTTGGCGTGCACCGAGTCGGCCACCATCGTGGCCTGCTCCTCGTGGCACTCCACACAGACCTTGGACTCGTTGACGACGAACGACCGAAGGTCGGTGGCTGTCGCTTCGTGCGGGTACCGGCTGATCCCTGTGTGACATTGGACACACGCCATGTCCTGGTGGCCGTGCTCGGAGGCGAGCCACTTGTCCTCGTCGATGGTCGCAGGCACCGACTCACCCGAGGGGAATTCGTATGTGAGCCCCGTTCCTTTGTGGCATGCGAAACATGTCTTGTTATCGGTGGAGATCACGTCGGCATGGACCATCGTTCCTGTCGAAACGGCCGCCTGTACGGCAGCGGCCAGCTGTGCCGATTGGTCGACTTGGCTCGCGGAACCCGGCGCAGCGCCCGACGCGGCCACCACGCCACCAATGACGAGAAGGCCCACGATCAACCCGACCCGCCTGTTCATTCTCTCCCCGAATTGCTCACCCCCAATGATGATGTGCGACATCATCCGATCCTATGGGTCTGATGGCCCTTTCATAGAGGGACCTTTGGCCGCTCTTGCCTGCAGGGCCGGGTAGGCTGCCCCCCAATGGAGCGCACCCGCATTCGGCGCCATCCGGAACGCGCATCGTTCGACCAGAACGACGTCGACACGATCCTGGACGAAGCGATGATCTGCCATGTCGCGTTCGTCGAAGACGGCCAGCCGGTCGTGATCCCGGCCGTGTTCGGGCGGGCAGGCGACTGGCTGTACATCCACGGCTCTCCACTCGGCCGCATGATGCGGATCGTCGGATCCGGAGCCCCGATCTCGGTCTCGGTGTCGCTCGTCGACGGTCTCGTGCTTGCGACCTCGGCGTTCGACCACTCGATGAACTACCGGTCGCTGATCGTCTTCGGCAGTGGACGTGTAGTCACCGACCAGGGCGAGAAGCGTACGGCGCTCAACGCGATCGTGGATCACCTGACCCCGGGGCGCCGCGAGCACCTGCGTCCCATGACTGACAAGGAGGAGGCGGCAACCAAGGTGGTTGCGATTCCGCTCGACGAGGTGTCTGTGAAGGTCCGCACGGGCCCTCCTGGCAGAGTGGACGATTGGCCGGTGTGGACGGGCGTCATCCCCCTGGCTCAAGCCGCCGGATCACCCGTCGGGGATGGCCCTGTGCCGGATCACGTCGAAGCGTTCATCCGCGCCCGAAGCGAGCCGAACACGTCGACGAGCTGACCGTGGAGGACATCCAGATCTCGCCGTGACCAGTGCTCGACCTCTGAACGAAGGAACGAGGTGCGATCGACCCTGTTGTCGAATCGCGCTGTGGGTATCTGATACGAGCGACCGTGCGCGTCGACGGTGATGGTGCCGGGAACCTGCGACGTTTCCAGGAGCCAGGCCATGTCGTCCACTCCGTACTCGGTGCGCATCACGGCCTCGGGCACTCCATGGTGGAGAATGGAACCATCCGACTCGGGTCGGGCTCTGTCCCTGTTCTTTCTCCTGCTCTCCGCTGGGGTGACCCAGACGTACAGGATGACTGCACGAGCGAGGATGTCAGGCGACAGCAACGACAGCGAGTAGCGGTATCCGATCGGGGCAGGCAGCGGCATCGACGCCCCTTGCGGACCACCCCGCGCGAACTCTATGACCAACGTGCGCGGGCCCTCGATCGGAGCCGGAAGACCCGCCAGCAGCTGAACGGCGTCAGCGGAGATTGCCGACTCCAGGAGCTCGGATCGATCGTCGAACAACGTCGGTGCGCCCACAGCCGCCCTCGCGTGGTCGAGCCTATCGAGGAGCCACGATGCAGGGTTGCGAACGGCCCGCCGCTCACCGAGAGCACGAACGTCCTCGTCGAGAAGCACAGTCAACGTTCCCCAGTCTCTGGTGTCGGCAAACGGAGCGTCGTCGGATTCGAAGAACGCGGCACCCATGCCAAGCCGACGGGTCTCCTGAGAGATGCGGCGCATCGCATGCACGTACGGGTAGTCGTCGATCTGGACGGTCGGCATGAGCCCGAGGTCGTCCAGGGCCACGTCGGCAGGAAGCGAAGCGAGATATCGTCGGATCTCGGACTTGCCCGACGCCGGTAGCGCGAGCAGCAGGACGATGTCGATTGGGTTCACGGTCATCAGCGTACCGAATTCGAAGCACACGACCACTGGTATCCTGGCTGATACCCCGCTACGAAATCGTCATGTCGAAGCGAACCAAACAGATCATCGCCGGTGTCGTCACGCTCGCACTCGCTGCAATCGTCATTGCCGGCTTGATCGCGGGTGACCCCACGCCCGAAGACCGTGTCGCCAGCCTCGGCCAACGGATCAAGTGCCCGGTGTGTCAAGGGGTGACCATCGGCGAGTCCCCGTCCGAAACGGCCCAGGCGATGATGTCCATCACTCGCGAGAAGGTCGCCGAAGGCTGGACCGACAACCAGATCATCTCGTACTTCGAGGACCGCTACAACACGGCCATCCTGGTAGATCCGCCGTTTTCCGGAAAGACACTCATCGTGTGGCTCCTTCCGGTCGTCGCGATCGGCATCGGAGTGGCACTGATCGCATCTCGAGTTCGTTCGAGAGGTTCCCAATGAGCACCCAGGAAGAGCGCGCCCGCTTGACGGAACGCCGAGACATCATCTCGAGAGACATCGAAGAACTCGCCGAGCAAGTCAGCACCGGTGAGATCGACGAGTCCACCGCCACGGATCTGCGAACTCGCTACGTACAGGATCTCGCCGAAGTCGAGGCGCGGCTCGCCGAGCTCCCCGAGGAGCAATCGAAGCCGAGCACGGCCGATGCGGACGCATCGTCGGAGGCACCCGATACGGTCCAGCAGGGGTGGTCGCCGAAGAAGGTCCTCACCGCAGGCGGCATCCTCGTGGCGGCGTTCACCGTAATCCTCGTGTTGGTGATCACCGGGGCCAACAACGCCTCGACGACGGGGACCACGAGTGCAGATCAGATCAGCGCAACGCTCCAGCAGCTCGAAGCAGCAGTCGAAGCGAACCCTGATGTGGTCGGAATGCGGATCGCACTGGCAGACGAGTACTTCGCCGAGGACGACTTCACGAACGCGCTCGACCACTATCTGAAAGCGCTCGACTCCGACCCGACCGATGTCGAAGCAAGCCACGTCCTCGGCAGGGTCGGATGGCTCGCATACGTGACAGGACAACCCGACGCGGCAGTCGACTACCTCAACCAGTCGCTCGAGAAGGACCCCACCAACCTCGAGGCAACCCTCTTTCTGGGCATCGACTACCTCTACGGCCTCGACGACGCGGCAAGCGCACTCCCCCTCCTCGAGCAGGTCATGGCTGATCCCGACATCCCGTCAGACTTGAAGGACCAGATCCAGACGGCGATCGACGACGCCAACACGGCGCTCCAGAGCTGATATTTCCATCTCTCTCGGGGACGTCAGCTGCACGCCCGACGCTACGCTCGGATCGCTGGTGACCTAGGAGGATGCGCATGCCGCACATGATGGATGACTTCCCGCTGTTGCTTTCGACCCTCTACGAGCAAGCCGTGGCGCTGTATCCGGGTCAGGAGATCATCTCGGTCGAAGCCGACCTGTCCGTCCGTCGAACCACCTACGCCGACACCGACATGAGGATACGCAAGCTCGCTACGGCGCTTTCCGAGAAACTCGGGCTCGACGTCGGCGATGTCGCAGGCACCTTCGCGTGGAACAACCAGCGACACCACGAGCTGTATTGGGCAACAGCGAACACCGGACGGGTGGCGCACACCCTCAACATCCGTCTCTTCCCGGAGCAGCTCGCCTTCATCGTCAACCACGGCGGCGACCGGGTGATCTTCGTCGACCCGAATCTCGTGCCA
>CAYLHS010000117.1:0-5101 GCA_964383535.1 uncultured Acidimicrobiia bacterium | reverse complement strand
ACGAGCTCGACGAAGCAATCATCGAGTGGGTGAAGAAGGAGTACAACCTCCTTCTTGGCGAGCGGACCGCCGAGCAGATCAAGATGGCCATCGGCTCGGCATTCCCCTATGAGGACGAACCCGCGGCAGAGGTACGTGGGCGCGACCTGTTGTCAGGTCTGCCGAAGACGATCGTGCTCACCAGTCCTGAGGTACGTGAGGCCATCGAGGAGCCGGTGCAGCAGATCGTCGACGCAGTCAAGTACACGCTCGACAAGACCCCACCGGAGCTCTCGGCAGACATCATCGAACGGGGAATCGTCGTGACTGGCGGGGGCGGGCTCCTGCGAGGTATCGATGAGCGGCTCGCGCACGAGACCGGCATGCCGATCGTTTCGGCGGATCGCCCACTTCAGTCGGTCGTGCTGGGGTCAGGCCGGTGTTTGGAGGACTTCGATGCCTTGCAGGGAGTGTTGATCTCTTCGAGTCGACCGTGAGGTGACGAGATGGCGTTCAGATCATGAACGACCGACCCGACCGCGCGACCTCGTTTCTCGTCATCCTCGTCATACTGTCATTTGCGTTGATGACCTTGGATATCCGAAGCTCAGGCGGGGGCGCAACCGGGACGCTTCGAAGCGGCATGCAAAGCGTCTTCGCACCTGTGCAGAAAGTTGCGACCGCGATCGTCGATCCCATCGTCGACTTGGTCGACGGCATCGCCCATGCAGCGGGTCTGCGCGACGCGAACAAGCAGCTTCAGCAGCGCATCTCAGAGCTCGAGGCCAGGCTCGATCAGGTGGCGACACTCGAAGCCGAAGTCGATGCACTCAATCGGATTCTCGGCCTGAAACCGGCCGAGGAGAGTATCCCGACCGTCGCGGCACGAGTCATCGCCCGCGGTGACAACTTCGACGACAGCTTCCAGATCGACCGTGGAACCGAACAAGGCGTGCTCGTCGGCAACCCCGTCGTGGACGACACGGGCGCGCTCGTCGGAATCGTCACGAGTGTGACCGCAGTCTCGGCGACAGTGGTTCCCATCATCTCGCCATCGGCCGACGGGGTCCAGGTCAAGTCACAAACCAACGAAAGCGGTGTTCTGCGGGGGCGGGGCTCCGGAGATCTCGACTTCGAGGTGCTCGACGCGTCCGAACCGGTGCTCAGCGGCTACCTGTTGCGGACTGCGGGAAGTGAGCGATACCCGGTTGGAATCAAGGTCGCCAGGGTCGCAGAGGACGCCCACCCCGAGGCCCAGCGGATCATCACGACCGCGACACCGCTCGCCGACTTCTCCAAGCTGGATTTCGTCGTGGTCCTCCAATGGACGTTCACGACGAGCGCGGAGACGACCACGACCACCACGACAACGACGGAGGGCACGACTTCGACGACGGCGTCAGGAGGGGGCGGATGAGTCGTCGGATCCTGATTTCGCTGGCGGCAATCGGTGCAGCGGTCGTCATCCAGACGACACTGCTTGCCCGCATACCGGTATTCGGCGTGGCTCCAGATCTCGTCATGCTGACGGTGATCGCATGCTCGAGGAGTCTGCGAGCGGAGCCGGCGGTCGTGCTCGGGTTCACGGCAGGACTGATCCTCGACCTGCTGGGAAGCGCCCCACTTGGTCTCCGATCGATGGTGCTCACCACCGTCGCGTTCGCGACGGTCCGCACCCGCGAGCGTTTCGAGATTTCGATTCCGACGATCGGTCTGGCGGTGTGGGGGATCACCCTTGGCGGCAGCCTGCTCTTGGCGGTCGTCGGAACGCTGTTCGGACAGAAGACCTTGAGTGACCCCGACGTCGTCAAACAGCTCTTGTTGGGGCCCGTGTACGACGTGCTGCTCGGGCTGGTTGTGCTGCCCCTGATGACACGTCTGTTCGGGTCCGACCGAGAGCGGGAGGGCGTCCTGTGAAGGAAGGCTGGCGTCTCGGGGTGATCGGGGTGATCTTCGTCGGCATGCTGGCCGTACTCGGTGTACGCCTGTGGTACGTGCAGGTGGCGAAGGGACCGGAGTACCGGGCAGACGCGGAGAACATGCTCGTCGGGTTCAGATCTCTCCCCGCGCCGAGAGGTTCGATCGTCGACAGCACGGGCACCGTTATCGTCGGGAGCGAGTTCTCCGCCGGCATTGTCGTCGACAGAAGGCTGATTCCCAGCGAGGTGGAGGACTCAGTAGTCCAGCAGCTGTCCGGGCTGCTCGGGACGCCGGCCGCCGACATCTGGACTGCATTCGATGACGCAGGATCAGGAGGGTCCGTGAGTCTCGGTCCGGTGGACACCGACACCGCCTACTACGTGTGGGAGCACCACGCCGAGCTACCCGGTGTGAGCATCGAGGAGATCCCGGTGCGCACATATCCGCAGGAGTCGCTCGCCGGTCACATCGTTGGCTATACCGGAAAGCCGTCGGACGCCCAGCTCGAGGCGGATCCGGATCTCGACGCAAATGCCATTCTCGGCAAGGGAGGCATTGAGGCAACCTATGACTCCTGGTTGCAGGGAACCCCTGGCTCGGAGGCCTACCAGACCAATGCCCACGGCAGAGTCGTGCAGGAGTTGCTGCGTGTTCCCGCGCAGCCAGGCAACACCGTGCACCTCAACGTGAACCTCGACACCGAACGGGTTCTCGAGACCGCGCTGACGGATGCCATCGCCCTTGCGAACGACATCAAACGCACAGAAGGGAGCTACAACGGTCTTGCCACCAAGGCAGCGGGCGTGATTCTCGACGCCACCAACGGTGCCGTCCTCGCCATGGACTCGATCCCCGAGTTCGATCCGGCGCTCCTTCACGAGGTCTCCACCAGCGAACTCCAGGCGCTCGTCGACGATGGCGAATTCTCCTACACCGATCTGGCCATCTCCGGTCAATACCCTCCTGCATCGACCTTCAAGGCGATCACCTATCTGACGGCCGTTGAAGATGATGTCTATCCAGAGGGTGTGAATGGTCCCAACGACCGAACCGAGTGCAGCGCCCAGCTGAAGGCACCGTTCACCGATCGGAGCCAGCTGATCTGGAAGAACTGGACGTTCCCGAGAGACGACGGGATGCAGAATCTCCATGAGGCATTCGCCCGGTCATGCAATGTCTACTTCTGGGAGATCGCCCTCAACATCTGGAACCAGTACAAGGGGACCGACAAAGAGAACCTCATCCAGGATTGGGCACGACAGCTCGGTCTCGGTTCGAACACCGGGATCGATCTTCCTGGCGAGCAGGACGGATTGGTCCCGGACAGGGCGCTGTTCGAGCACTACAAGGAGCTGCAGCTCGCCAATCCCGATCTCTTGCTTCTCGCCGAGGAGAGGCTGACGACGGCAAGTCCCTGGTACGGCGGTGATCTCCTCCAGATGGCGACCGGGCAGGGTTCATTGCTCGCAACCCCCCTTCAGATGGCAGTCGCCTATTCGGCGCTCACGAATGGCGGTGTCGTCTGGCGGCCGAGAGTTGCCGATCGGATCACCGATATCAACGGACGCGAGGTCTGGTCTAACGACCCAGAGGCCGTTCGTACGCTCGACATCGCTCCCGATGTCGTTCAAATGCTGCGCAGTGACATGCGCAAGGTGGTCACGGGCGGAACGGCGGCGTCGGCGTTCCGTGAGATGGGAAGCAAGGCCGCCCTCGTCGGGGGCAAGACCGGCACCGCTCAGATGCCGAAAGTGTGTGTCGCAGAGGACGCTGACGGGAAGTGCACTCGGCTCCGCGACGCCGACGTGACCTCGTGGTTCGTGGGCGTTGCGCCCATCGACGACCCCCGGTATGTGGTGGTCATCATGGTCGACGAGGGAGGAGGCGGGAGCCAGGTCGCTGCGCCGGCCGCTCGCTACATCCTCCAGTATCTCCTCGGCGCCGAACCGACTGCGATCGTCGCCGGCGACAGGACGGAGTACTGATGGAGGCTGAACGGGCCGTCGTTGGCGATCGGCCGCGACCCGGGCCCGACGTGATCTTGTTCGTCGCCATGATCCTGCTGTCCGGTCTCGGCATCCTGATGGTGTACACGGCGTCGCAAGCGTCACTTGCCGCTCAGGGACTCGATCCCACGTCGGCGATGGTCAAACAGGGCGTGTTCGCTGTCGTCGGTCTCCTGCTGTTCCTCGCCGGCTCACTGATCGACTATCGAGACTTGGCTGGCTGGTCGGTCATCATCTACATCGTGACGCTCGGGGTGCTGGGCTTCGTGCTCACCACCCCCGAACATGCCGGCACGAACCGGTGGATCCCACTCGGTCCGTTTCAGTTCCAGCCATCCGAATTCGCCAAGCTCGCGATGATCATCGCCCTCGCGGCACTTCTCGCCACGTCGAGAGAAGAAGGCATGCGGTGGAGGCGCCTCGGTATGGCAATTGGCGCACTCGTGATCCCCGCCGCACTCATCAGTCTCCAACCGGACCTCGGAACCATGCTTGTGTTCGCCTTCATCGCGTTGGTCATGCTGTTCGTGTCCGGCACGACGTTGCGGCAGCTCCTTGTGCTCATCATCGGTGCCGCATCGGGAATCGTCGCCGTGTGGAGGCTCGATCTTCTGAAGGAGTACCAGGTTCAGCGCATCCAGAGCTTCCTCGATCCTTCAAAGGACCTTCTCGGCGCAGGCTTCCACCTCGACAGGAGTATCACGGCGATCGGAAGTGGGGGCCTGTTCGGCAAAGGCCTGCTTGGCGGGCCGCTCACCAACCTGAGCTTCGTTCCCGTCCAATCGTCAGACTTCATCTTCACTGCGGTGGGTGAGCAGCTTGGACTGATGGGAGGCGCCCTCGTCCTGGTGATCTACGGAGTTCTGCTCTGGCGGCTCCTCGTCATCGCTCGCAACGCGAGAGACCGTTTCGGACGTCTGGTGACCGTTGGCGTGGCCTCGATGCTCGCATTTCAGGTATTCGTGAACGTCGGAATGACGATGGGCATCATGCCCGTGACGGGTTTGCCGTTGCCCCTGATGAGCGCGGGAGGCTCGTCGTTTCTCGTGACCGCCCTGTCGTTGGGAGTCGCAAATTCGGTGTGGTTGCGACGTACGCCTGTTCCAGGAGAGTCGTTCAACGCCTGAGCTCGCTCTGCTCGCAGCCAACAGCTCGCAGCCAACAGTCGGCGTCCGTTCGCCCTACGGGCTCGCAGT
>CAYLHS010000116.1:0-5148 GCA_964383535.1 uncultured Acidimicrobiia bacterium | reverse complement strand
CGACACGCAGGTGAGAGTCGGTCGGATCATCGCCGGGCCCGTCGAGGCGGTCTGGGCAGCACATCATCGGGCGGACCTCATGCAGCGCTGGCTGCTCGGCCCCGACGGGTGGACGATGCCGGTTTGCGAGGTGGCAGTGAACGTCGGTGACATCTACCGATATGAGTGGGCCAAGACCGACGGCACCGATCACTTCGGGTTCACCGGCGAACTGCTCGAATCCGAACCACCACGTCGTGCGGTCACGACCGAGCGGATGATCGGCATGGACGGACCTGAGACGGTGAACGAGATGACGCTCACACCGGTCAAGGGCGGAACACTCCTCAGCCTCGTGATCACGTATCCCGACGCGGCAACCAGAGACATGGTGCTTTCAACCGGGATGACCGACGGGATGGAGACAAGCTACCGGCGACTCGAGACCAAGGTGCTCGCAACGACGTAGACCCTTCACCCCATTCGAGCAGGATCGGAGAAGCACACGTTCCGCCGGCCCCGTACGCTCCCTCGGGCGAATCGATTGGAGGTCAGAACGTGAAGACCATGACGTGCAGGCAGCTGGGCGGGACGTGTGATCTCGAACACCACGGCGCCACGGCCGACGAAATCATCAAGGCACAAGACCGTCACCTGAGAGAAGTGGTCGCCGATGGCGACGAGTCGCACAAGCCGGCCCTCACGGAGATGAAAGGGCGGTGGAAGCACCCGATCGCCGGAATGGGTTGGTACAAGGCGGTCAAGCGCGACTTCGCCGCTCTCGGCGACCACTAGTGACGGTCGGGGGTGTATCTCTGGCTGGGCGCTACGTGTTCTTGGGGATCCAGCGGGATTCCTGTTCTTCGGCAGTCGGTGGGTCGCCTTCCAGGGGCTCGTTGGCCGGGTCCGCACGCAACCCATCGATGACGACGCCCAGGAGCCGTTGACGAAGTGCAGCGTTGCGCTCGGTGTCGCCCATGCGAACAGAGGCCAGGCTCTCGAGCAGAGTTCCGACGTCCAGGAACGTCACATCAGGGCGCAGGTAGCCGGCCGCTTGGGTTCGATCGAACAACTCTCGGCCGAGCCGGTCTAGCTCGACGGCATCGCGGAGATGGCCCTCGGTGGGGGTGAAGGAGCCGGCGAGGCGATTGGACAGTGAATGGGTGTCCCGGGCGACGATCGCGCGAAGGAACTGCACGTACGCGCCCCACACACCGTCCTGTGAGTTCAGGGCACGGGTGGCTTCCTCGATGTACGCCTGCTGACCCTCCGCACATAGGGCGCCCAGCAGCGCGTCCTTGCCGGCATAGCGTCGATACAGCGCGCTGATGCCGACCCCGGCACGCGCGGCCACCTGAGCGATCGGTGCGCTCGGGTTCTCCACGAACACCTCGTGGGCTGCCTGCCTGATTGCCGTGTCGTTGACAACCGCCTGCTTCCTTCTTCCGTCCATGACTTCGCGCACTCGAACCTCTCTGTCGACACTCGCAATACTACTGGACGGGAGCATTCCGTTCCACTATCATGAAACGGAACGATCCGTTCCGCAAGGAGGAGCTCATGACCATTCTCGTTTCCGGAGCTACGGGAGCCGTCGGACGTCACATCGTCGCCGGCCTCCTCGAGGAAGGGCAGCAGGTCC
Organism: uncultured Acidimicrobiia bacterium; assembly: GCA_964383535.1. Classification (GTDB taxonomy): domain Bacteria; phylum Actinomycetota; class Acidimicrobiia; order Spongiisociales; family UBA4744; genus CAYLHS01. Next base: position 3,527 of record CAYLHS010000116.1, on the reverse strand, counting down.
GTGCACTGACCCGTCATCCTGAGACCGCATCACTGCCCGCAGGCGTGGACACCGTTGCCGGCGACCTCTCGGGTCCCGTGGACACCACTTGGTTCGAGAACGTCAGCCAGGTGTTCTTGTTCCCGGCCGAGGGAGATCTCGCTCCGTTCGTGCAGGCTGCACGTGACCGGGGTGTGGAGCATTTCGTGGTGCTTTCCTCTCTGGCCGCAGCAGAGGAGTTCCCTCGCGATGTCGGCTCGGTCAGCAACCTCCACCACCGGCGCATCGAACTGGCAGTCGAAACGTCGAGCATTCCGGCAACGATTCTCCGGCCGGGGAGTCTCGCAAACAACCTCCTCGGATGGGCGTACTCGATCAAGATGACTGGCGGCGTCGATGACCCGTACCCCACATCGCGCCAAGCACCCATCCACGAGGCAGACGTTGCTGATGCCGCTGTCGCAGCATTCCTACGTCCAGAATTCCGAGGCGCCGTTGTGCCGATGACGGGTCCGGAGGCGCTCACCCGAGTCGAGCAGCTCTCCACCATCGGGGCCGCGATCGGTCGCACGCTGTCTTATCGCGAGATCACCGCAGACGAGTTCCGCAATGCCATGGCGGCCTACATTCCCGATGACGTGATCACGATGATGCTCGACTACTGGCGCGACACTGTTGCCCAACCCGACGTGCCCCGTCCGGTCGATCGCATCACTGGTCGTCCGGCCAGAACACTGGCCCAGTGGGCGGCCGACCACGCGCAAGCGTTCTCGTGATCTAGTGCCCCGACCACTGACGTTCGCCGAGGGACGGCCAGATGACGCCGCTCCTGCAGGTGCGCCCGTGTCCTGTGTCCTTGCCATCGGCGCCTCTGCCTCGCCCTGCACATCGCCAACGTTGCCGGACAGAGCACGAGCAAGCCATTCTCGACGGGGACCGACCTTGTCCGTCGGCGGCGGAGAACTCGGAGCGAGGATCGTCAGATGAGGAGGAACGCCGGGCGGGTGGACGCCTCCCCACCTTCTCTCGACGATCCGTGTCGGGTCGGTGCCGCCGTGTGGTTGGTCAACTGCGCGATTCGTCTCGACGGTGAGGCAGTCCACCGGTACGACCAGCACCTTGAAGGGGGTGACGCACTCGTGCTTGGCGAGTTCGTCTTTCGGTCGAACCGGTCCGCCCGGCAGCGTTAGGGTTCTCTGATGGCACACCCGCTTGCCCGCAACGTCGTTGTGCGCCAGGCGCTCTCGGTTGGGATCGCCACCGGTGCCTACGGCATCTCGTTCGGAGCGTTGTCGGTGGCGAGCGGCCTGACAGTTGCTCAGACGTGCGCGCTGAGCCTGCTGATGTTCACCGGCGGCTCGCAGTTCGCCTTGGTCGGGGTGATCGGAGCGGGAGGCACCGGGGTAGCCGCGGCCGCAACTGCCGGGCTGCTCGGGGTGCGCAACGGGTTCTACGGGTTGCAGATGGCACCGTTGCTGCGAGCCCGCTCGTGGCGCCGTCCGCTCGCCGCGCAGTTGACGATCGACGAGTCGACCGCGGTGGGGACCGCGCAGAAGCAGTCAGACTTGATTCGCTTGGGATTCTGGTCCACAGGTCTGGCGGTGTTCATACTCTGGAACCTGACCACGCTGCTTGGCGCCGCGCTGGGCGATGCGATGGGAGATCCCCGGTCATACGGGATGGACGCCGCTGCTGCCGCAGCGTTTCTTGGACTGATATGGCCGCGGCTGACTGCGCTACGTCCCAGGATGGTTGCGCTCGGGGCCGTGGTGCTGGCGGTGGCTTTGATCCCGATCGCTCCGGCGGGGGTGCCCGTGCTGGCAGCGGTCGTGGTGGCCGTCGCGGGTTCTTGGCGCGCCGGGGAGTCGGTGGTCACCGACGGCGAGGCGACGTCGTGAGTTGGACAGCACTCCTCGCCGCGAGTGGCATCTGCTATCTGACCAAGCTGGTCGGCTACTTGGCACCCCACCGCTGGCTGGAGCATCCTCGCATACGGCGCATCGCGGCCATGGTGACCGTCGCGCTGCTGTCGGCTCTGGTGGCCGTTCAAACCCTGGGCTCGGGACACCAGCTGGTACTCGACGCCCGTGTGCCGGCGCTGGTCGTGGCCGCTGTCCTCCTGTGGCGCAAGGCTCCGTTCATTGTGGTGGTCGCGGCTGCGGGAGCCGTGGCGGCGCTGCTGCGCATGGCGACGTGAGGCTCCAATCCTGCCGGGGTACTGTCTCACGCCTGATCGGTCAGGTTCTCGTACACACGTTGTAGGAGTCGGTTGAGAGACGACTGCTCGTCGCGGTTCAGAGCGGCGAGGAAGTCGCCCTGAGTCGTTGCCGCATCGGCGGCCACGACCCGGTTCAGTCGCTGTCCCTTCGCCGTCAGGGCGATCTGCCGCCGGCGACCATCGGTCGGGTCCGCCCTTCGTTCTGCCCACCCCGAAGCAACCAGGCCGTTGACCACCGAGACCACGTTGCGAGGGTCGACGGCGATCAACTCGGCGAGGCGCCCCTGGCCGAGAGGTCCTGACTCGCCGAGCACGACCATGGCGGTGTACTGGGCCTGCGTAAGACCGTGACGTGAAAGGAGAGAGGACCAGAACCGCCCAACGAGCGTTCCGAGACGCGAGAGGAGGAATCCGGTTCCCTGCTGGTATTGGGGGGCTTCGCTCACGACGCCAGCCTACTTCTACACATGATCCATGTCGATCGAGACTTGCCCGATATACATAGAACATGTAGAATGTCTACATACACTATGTAGACCACAGAAAGGGTTGCACGATGTTCCATCCAGTCATCACACCCGAGAACCGGGGTCGTCACAACAGCGTCAACTCGTTCGTCCTGGTGAAGGAGTCGGCTAGGGCCTTCATCGCGTTTCTCGAGGACGTGTTCGGAGCACAAGAGAGGATCGAGGTGCGGATTCCCGACCGTGACGGCAGCCTGATCCACGCGGAAGTCACCATGGGCGATGCCACGATCATGATCGCCGACTCGAAGCCCGACTGGCCCTTCACCCCCGCGTTCACCCAGGTCTATGTGGATGATGCACAGACCGTGCTCGATCGCGCCGAAGCTCGGGGAGCCCGCGTCGTCACACGGCTTTCGCCCTTCTACGGGGGAGTGAGGCTTGCCCGGTTCCAGGATCCTTGGGGGAACCTTTGGTGGCTCTTCGAACCCGAGCCCGATGCCCCGCAGCTCGACTCGCCCAACACCTCTTGGCATGACAGTGACCCCAGCTATGTCTACACGACCCTCATGGACGTGATGGCGTCGCTCTCGGATGGAGTCTGATGATGGGACGATAGGGCTCTCCGCCGGCGAGGGCGGTTTGCCCGGACACCCCCAACTCAAGGAGCTGACCAGGAGCAGGCCAGTTTGTTGAGGGTCTAGGAGATCCTGTGGCGGTAGGCGACCATGGCAAACAGGTAGGCAACGACAAGAAGACCGGTGCACCATTCGAGAGCGCTCCAGATGTCGGCGCCGACCGGTTGCTGAGTGAACAGGTCGCGGATCACGTTCACGATCGAGGTCGCCGGCTGGTGCTCGGCGAAG
>CAYLHS010000115.1:0-5196 GCA_964383535.1 uncultured Acidimicrobiia bacterium | reverse complement strand
CAATCAGCGTCCCGAGGTCGAGGAGACCGGTGAAGATCGCCACGGCCGAGCCCCGGTCCTCGGTGGGGGCGGTGGTGACGACCATCGAGAGCATGATCGGGAAGATGTACGCGTGTCCGGCACCGCAGAGGAAGCCGGCGATGATGACAGCGGTCGGACTGTGTGCGAGCGAGAGTGTGAGGAGGCCGACGGTCATCGAGCCAAGAGCCGGGTACAGCACTCTCGTCGTGCCGACACGGTCGGGGAGTGAGGCCCCGAACAGACGGAGCGCGATCGCGATGCCCGAATAGGCGGCGAAGAACGCTCCGACAGAACCGATGCCGGTTTCGACCACGAACGTCTTGATGAACGTGAAGTACGCGGTGAGGGCGATGGCGAACACCAGGCCGAGCCACCACAGGGGCAGCAGGTCTCTCGAGGTGAGCGATTGCATGAACCGGTGCGGAGGTTCTCCAGTGCTCTCGCGTTCATCTTTGAGAGGGATCGAGAGCACGAGGGCGAGGGCGCCGAAGCCCAGGGCGGTGATGAACAACGCGTCGAAGGTGCCACGCGCGAGGATGAAGTCGCCGAGCAATCCGCCAAGCGCGATCGGCAGGAGCCCGGAGACTCCGAAGAGGGCCAGCCCCTCCGTCCGCCTCGCCGCGGGGACCTGATCTGCACCGTAGGTGAAGAGGGACGTGAACAGCAGCGCGGCGGCGACACCGTGAAGGATTTGCACAACATAGATCCACGGGCCGAGGGTCGCGACGGTGAGGTAGAGAGCAAGCACGCCGACGTTGAGGAGGTTGCCTGCGACGATCACAGGAGGCCTCCCGTATACGTCCATTGCCCGGCCGACCCACGGGCGAACGACCACGGAGGAGAAAGCTGTGAGGCCGACGAGAAGCCCGATTTCGACTTCACCGGCGCCGAGACCAAGCAGGAATCCTGGGAACTGGACGAACAGCGACCACGCCATCTCTTGGGCCAGATTGGCGATCCAGGCGAGCACGAACCGTCTCGTGAACAGCATCGGGAGAGCGTAGGCGCTCCCACTCGACGAGAGTGGGAAGGGGGCCCGGATTTCGGCCCTGCCACCGCGGGTAGGCTCTCATCCTGAGGAGGACAATGTGGCTACCGAGTACCAGCTTCGCATGTACCAGGTCACTCCCGGCAGGATGGACGAGTTCCTCGCGATCTTTCCGCAGGTCGTCGAAGCACGCAGGTCCGTCGGGTTCGATGTGGTCGGCGCGTGGGCAGTGCCCGAGGAGAATCGGTTCGTGTGGATCATTTCGACCGACGGGGGCATAGAGGAGCGGTCCAAGGCCTATTACGCGTCGCCGCAGCGTCGTGCCATCGAACCTGAGCCGGCGAAGCTCCTCGACGTGATCGAAACCAAGATCATGAACGCGGTTCCGATGGGCGAGACGAGGAGGACTCAGTGAGCGCTCGCATTCTCGAAGGCAGGCAGGTCGCCGACTCGGTGAAGGAGGAGGTCGCTGCCGCAGTAGCCGACATCCCCAAGGAAGTGGGTCTGGCGACCGTCCTGGTTGGTGACGACCCGGCATCGCACGTGTATGTCCGGTCCAAGCGGCGCACCGCCGGCAAGGTCGGGATCAATTCGATTCACCACGAGCTGCCTGCAAACACGAGCCAGCAAGTGCTCGAGGACCTCGTTCTATCCCTCAACGCCGACGACGCGGTCGATGGGATCCTCGTGCAGCTCCCATTGCCCGACCATCTCGATGAGCAACGGATCACGACGCTGATCGATCCAGCCAAGGATGTCGATGGGCTTCATCCCTACAACCTGGGGCTGCTCGCCCTGGGCAGGCCGGCGTTGGTGCCTTGCACACCGCAAGGCGTGATGCGGATCCTCGACCACTACGGCATCGAAGTATCGGGGGCTCGTGCGGTTGTGGTCGGCCGGTCGTTCCTGGTGGGGCGCCCGTTGGGGCTCCTGCTCGGGTTGAAGGGCACTGACGCGACCGTGACGATGGCACATTCACGAACAGCCGATCTCGGGTCGGTCACCAGAGAAGCCGACATACTGATCGCAGCGATCGGTCGTGCCAAGATGATCGGGCCGGGCGACGTCAAGCCTGGGGCAACGGTGATCGACGTGGGGATCAATCGAACCGAGGAGGGACTCGTCGGCGACGTCGACTTCGACAAGGTCGCAGAGGTGGCCGGCGCCATCACTCCGGTGCCGGGCGGCGTCGGGCTCATGACCGTCGCGATGTTGATGCACAACACGGCGGTTGCGGCCCGTTTGCGCGTGGGATAATCGGAGTGAAAGGAGATCAGACATGTCATCGCCAATCACGATGGGGGCCGGCGAGCTGGTTGTCCCGGATGAACCGATCGTCCCATTCATCGAAGGAGACGGCACAGGGCCAGATATCTGGCGGGCGTCGCGCTACGTGTTCGACTCGGCAGTGGAGCGGGCCTACGGCGGGCACCGCAGGATCGGATGGAAAGAGGTTCTGGCCGGGCAGAAGGCGTTCGACGAGACCGGGGAGTGGCTGCCCCAAGAGACGGTCGACGCGTTCGAGGAGTATCTCGTTGGAATCAAAGGGCCGCTGACGACACCGGTCGGTGGTGGCATTCGGAGCCTGAACGTCGCCCTCCGTCAGCGCCTCGATCTGTATGTGTGCCTGCGGCCTGTTCGCTACTTCGATGGTGTTCCATCCCCGGTGAAGCACCCCGAGTTGATCGACATGGTCATCTTCCGGGAGAACACCGAGGACGTGTATGCCGGTCGCGAGTTGGAAGAAGGTACTCCTGAGGTCAAGCGACTCCTGGAGTTCTTGCACGACTCGTACGGCTGGGATATACGGCCCGACAGCGGCCTCGGGCTCAAACCCGTCTCCGAGACCGGATCGAAGCGTCTCATCCGTGCGGCGATCAACTACGCGCTGAAGAACGGCCGCAGATCGGTGACACTCGTGCACAAGGGCAACATCATGAAGTTCACCGAGGGTGCGTTCCGGTCATGGGGCTACGAGCTGGTCAGGGACGAGTTCGATGGCCGCGCCGTCGGCTGGGATGACTGCGGTGGCGACCCAGGCGATCGGCTTCTCGTCAAGGACGTGATCGCCGACGCGTTTCTCCAGCAGATCCTGACCCGGCCCGCCGAGTACGACGTGATCGCCACGCTGAACCTGAACGGCGACTACATCTCCGATGCGCTCGCCGCGCAGGTGGGCGGGATCGGTATCGCCCCTGGTGGGAACATCAACTACGAGAATGGTGTTGCGATCTTCGAGGCGACCCACGGAACCGCCCCGAAGTACGCCGGGCAGGACAAGGTCAACCCTGGTTCGTTGATCATGTCGGGGGAGCTCATGTTTCGGTACCTCGGATGGTCCGAGGCGGCCGACCTGGTCGTCAAGGGGCTCGAAGGCGCGATCGCGGACAAGATCGTGACCTACGACTTCGCCCGTCTCATGGAGGGCGCCACGAAGGTCAAGACGTCCGAGTTCGCACAGGCCATGGTCGAGCGGATGTAGGTGGAGCCACGCTCGCAGCTGTCAGCTCTCAGCCCCCAGCTTGACTGCTGGGGGCTGAGGCGCGAATGGACGGCCGCTACGGCCGTGCTCGATGGACTGGCGGCCAGTGACACGGAGCCGTGTGCCGTCAGCCGTCCAGCTCGGCCAGATCTTCGAGGAGGGCGACACGGTCGCGTTCCTTCTCTATGCGCGGTGCGAGGTCTCTGGCAGCCCCGATGTATCGGTCGCGCTCGCTGCCTTCGGCGCCTCGAGCGAGAGCTTCGTAGGCGTAGGCCTCATAGAACGGAGGAAGGTCGTGGGTCTTGCAGAGCTGGAGGGAGGTCTGGGCGTGGCGGATGGCCTCGTCGGGGACGCCGGCGAGCGCGTACACCCTGGAGAGCTGCCAGGCGGCCACACTGAGGTTCAGAGGCGTGCAGTCTCGTGCCTGAGTCCAGTGCCAGCGTGACGCATGGGCCAGATCGATCATCTGGTCGGTCTCTTCGGCGGTCCGGACGGGTTGTTCGATCAGGTCCCATGCTGCGTTGAAGCACTGGGCAGCGAGTTCTCGATGGGTCACATCCACCTCCGGACATCACGCTACACCAGCGCTGTTGTTGGACGCCGAACTAGCCACGAACTCAGGGCTCGGGGTCGCCCGAGCCCTGAGTTGGGGAAGCGGCGAGGGACTAACCGTTCAATGCCGCCCTGAGCGCGTCGGCGGCGGCATTCGCGGAGACCTGGCAGCAAGCAGTTCCTCTCTCGCCTGGAGCAGCTTGTCGTGTCCTTGGTCGAGCAGAGCCTTGGCCGGATCCTCCCAGTGGCACGTTCGAAGTCTGTAAGGGCCATCAACTGCGAGCCCTGGGTTCCCGGGATGGTGACGGTGTCTGGTAGCCGGTTACCAGAGTTCGACGTAGGCGAGGAGGGGCACGTTGGGGTTGTCGGGGCCGGTGCCTCTGAAATCCCACAGCTCGACCCAGAACCGAACCCCGTCACTTCTGGTGAAGAGACCTTGGTAGTGGGGAACGTCCTGCGTGTCGATCCTGCGGAACGACCCCAGCAGCCCTCGCTGCTTGACCTGGTGCTCGAGTTCCGGCTCGAATACGAGGTCATCTGCGATGTCGGCGGGAAGCTCGAAGTAGTGGGCGCCTCGGGATGTCGCTGTGGGTGCGGCCGCTGTGAGCGCGTCAACGTCGTAGAGATCCTGGGCGCTGACGATCTCGGTCGACCCTGCGGGAATCCAGGGCTTGCCCCTCGCGAGGTTCGCGGAGGTCGCGTCGAGCCAGTTCTCGACCCAGCGGGTGTGACTATCGGGGATCCAGTTGGCCCGTCCCATCACCACCATCGCGATGGACTCGGACATGTCCTCGGCGGGACCTGTGGCCCCGTAATCGGTGGCGGCAGGACCATCGAGATGCCAGTTCGCGTGCAAGGGATCTGAGGATGTGTCGGTCCACCCTGTGGCCGCGGCGAAGTCCCGAACCAGTTGCGATCCGTCGGCCGGATCGACCCGTTCGAGCTCGCCGCTCAGAACGGCCTGAATGTAGGCGGGGTCGAGAGCCATGAACTGCGCAACATGGCCCATTTCGTGTGCCAGCGCTCTGGCGAGGTCGAGACGGGTCGTTCCATTCCCGTGGGGGTCGAACGTTCGATCGACGAGATAGATGTCGGGCCCTTTTGTGAAGGCGACCGCCTTGCCGACCTGTTCTTCTTCGGGCGCGGAGCCGAT
>CAYLHS010000114.1:0-5406 GCA_964383535.1 uncultured Acidimicrobiia bacterium | reverse complement strand
TCATCGAGAGCAGACTGTACCGGGCGATCAGGCCGCGGGCAAGCGATCGTGTCGCCGAGACACCGAAGACCCATGGGCCCTCGGAGTGGTTGGGGGTGGTTGATCGAACCTCTCGCCGGGGTATCAGACGGCGTCGCTGGCAAAGCCGCGACGCAGCTCGGACTCCGTTCCCGGACACGCAAGATCCCCTGCAAAGCACAGGGGATCTGGGGAAGTGGAGCTGAGGGGATTTGAACCCCTGACCCCTTGCATGCCATGCAAGTGCTCTGCCGAACTGAGCTACAGCCCCGAGTCCGGACGTGGAGTGTACCAGGACCGCCTCACGCTTCGGTTGCAGCCGGCTCCCACTCGACGCGGGGTGCATCTCCCCACAGACGCTCGAGATTGAAGTACTCGCGCACAGTCGGCTGGAAGATGTGCACGACCACGTCCCCGTAGTCCAGCAGCACCCACTCTGCCTCTCTCCGACCTTCGACCCGCAACGGTCTTCGATCCACGTCGCGCAGCTTGAACTCGACCTCGTCGGCCAGGCTCTGCACATTGCGGTTCGAGGTCCCGGACGCGATCGCGAACACGTCGGTGATCCACAGGAGCTGTGACACGTCCAGAAGCACGACATCGGTGGCCTTCTTGGCATCGAGCACCTGCGCGACCAGCTGGGCAAGTTCTCGACCGTCGGTCCTGTCCTCGATGAGCGCTCACGCCTCCTGTGCGGGAATGTCCTGACCAACAATGATAGTGACGTCGACCACACCGCTGGGATGACGCACCTCGACCTTGACCTCGCCCCTGCCCAGCACGGCCCGAGCGTCAAGCGCCGCCTGCTGATAGTCTCGTCCCTGCGCGACGATTTCGGTCTCCTCGTGGTCTGCAGAGTCCGCGTTGTCGGTCCGAACTACGCGAAAACCATGCCTGATGAGGGCTGCGGCGACCGGTCGGGTTGTCCCGATCCTGCCGTTGCCGTTGAGGATCTCGACTCGAGGCCGCTCCCCCGTTGTGAACTGAAGGTACGGGTAGCGGTCGGCAGCGAACGCCGTCGCATCTTCTCCGCTCATCTGGTAGAGCTCGGAATCACCGCCTGGGCGTTCGATTCGCTGCGTCGGAACCGCGGTCAGGTGTGGGTCGTCGGCGGTCGCTACCCCAACGAGTGCCTCCTTGGCGAGCGCCGGATCGCCGACAACTCGCGCGAGCACTCCTTCGACGAGCTGCGCGCTGGAGTTCATACGGTCGAACAGCGCCTTCCAGACCGAACCCTGACGATCCAGCCACTCGAGCTGCGTTCCCACACCCTGTGTCGAGATGAGCTGGACGATCTCATCGGGCGACCTCGACGCGGACCCGACATCCATCTGCACGATCTCCGACGAGCCCTCGGCCAACACCAGTGGCGACGTGAGATCGACCGTGAGATCGGCGCCAAGCAGGCCCGCCAACTCGTCGACGGTGATCTGGGCCGTCGCGTCGACGCGCACACCCAGCAGGTTGGCGACCGTCAGCGCGGGGAGATCCTCGTCGCCGAATCGAGTCGAATCCGATATCTCCCGGTCACCGAAACCGGGAAGCACCGTCAGCAGGCCGGGTGGAAACAGCGCGACCGTCGCCACTTGATCGTGGACCCCGAGCAATGCCAACGAGAGATCACTCCCGGTCGAATCGGTGACAGCAACGAGAAGCGAGGCGCCGGCCTCCGAGGGCATCACCTGCGGTTCGGTGGTGGTCGACGGCCGACCACGGACCAGGAACGAGACGCCCACGGACGTGCCGATGATCACCAGCGCGCCGATGATCGCCAGCAACACCCGCCTCCGAGCCATACCTCGCACCGCTTTGCGGGCAGCTCGGTTCAGTTCCCGCGGGGTGCTCTCGTCGAGCAGACCACTCTTCTGGCGAGTCCCTCCCCTTCCCCCAACGGTCATACCCCGGGCTCGGCGCTGCTTGCGATGCTCACCCATACAGGCCCCGGTCCACGATGTACTGCCAAACGTTCTCTCTCACCATGAACCGAATGGATCGCCCATCCTGCGTCCGGGATCTCAGCATCGTCCCGCTCACATCGAGACTTGGCATGTCCAGCCAGACGAATGGGCGATGGATTCCCTCGGCCACCTCGTCGCGCGGAGTGCCTGGCCGCGGGGCGACTGCGAGCGTCGCCCTGTCGAGAACATCCTCCCAGCGGTGCCAGGTCGCGATGGCTTTCGCCGCGTCGGAGCCGAGTATCAAGAAGATGTCCTCATCGGCCGGATATTCGGCGAGTGTGTCGATCGTGTAGGTCCAACCCGAACGCCGAACCTCCCTGTCATCGGCCTCGAAGTAGGGAACTCCCTCGATGGCGAGACGTGTCATCTCCCAGCGGTCCTCGGGAGACGTGACGGACTCGCCCGCCTTCTGCCACGGATACCCTGCCGGTAGAAACGTAACGACGTCGAGCGCCAGATCGCGATAGGCCACCTCTCCCGCGACGAGATGCGCCAGGTGAGGAGGATCGAATGTGCCGCCGAGCAAGCCCCTTCGCACGTCGGAAGCTTAGGCGAGTGACCTTGCGAGCGTGCTCCTACGGATCGAGCGGGCTGAGGCGGAGCGTCCCCCCTGCGCACGTGAACATGACGCTGGGATCCACGTAGATCCCGTTCACTCTCGCCGAGAGGTGCAGCGCAGCAATGCCGTGATCCTGGCCGCTTGTGCCGAGAACGTCACCCCGGTGCACTCGTTCGCCTCGCCGCACCACGACGGCCTCGAGGTAGGAATACGACGTGCGGAGACCGCCACCGTGATCGACCGTCACCGAGTCGACCCCTGCAACCGGGCCGGCAAACGTGACGACACCATCCGCGATCACGATCACATTGCTGCCCACGTCCATGGCATAGTCGACGCCCCAGTGCCCCTCGTACATCCCGACCGGAGCGAAGGTCCTCGCAACGGCGCCGGGAGGACCGCCACAAGGAACCGCGAGCCATAGCGCTACAAGGCTCGTAACGATCCTGAGCATCACGTACCCCCTTCGCATCGGATCGTACGCATGAATCGATCCGACGGGAAGGGGGCTGTGGGAGCTGTTCTAGACGGCGGTACCGATTGCTTTCTCGGCCATGATCTTGAGGATCTCATTGCGCAAGATGTCGGGCTGGAACGGCTTGGTGACGAAGCCGTCGGCCCCGCCCTCATTGGCGCGCTTGCGGGATTCTTCCTCGGCATGGGCCGTCAGCACCAGCACAGGAAGCGAATTGGTCCTTGGATCGGACCGAAGCCTGTCGAGCACTTCCCACCCATCCATCTCGGGGAGGCCGATGTCCAAGACCATGAGGTCGGGTTCCTCGGACAGTGCGGCCTCGAGAGCACCAGGGCCGTCTTCACGCATGACGACCTCCACGTCTGCTGGACGGAGACACACGTCGATGAGACGGCGGATCACGGCAGAGTCTTCAACGACGAGTACGCGCCGACCCACGATGTATCTCCTTCTGCAGTTCCCTATCAGTATCGACGAGTCTGCACGGTTCCTTGACTCGTTTGCCGAGCCCCCATCCAAGCGGGCACCGGGCACGTCCTGGACGGATCGGCAGGAACGGAAGGCACCGCACCCTAAGATTGCGCCGATATGCGAATCGTCATTGCTGGAAGTGGACGAGTGGGTGGCGATCTCGCGCACTCGTTCGCCGATCGGGGCCATGACGTCTCTGTCGTGGACGTGGACAAGTCGGCGCTGGAGCTGCTCGGCACGACGTTCAACGGCTCCGTGCACCATGGGCTCGCGTACGACGTAGAAACCCTGCGTGAAGCAGGCATCGAATACGCCGACGCGTTCATAGCCGTCACGAACTCCGACAACGCGAACCTCATGTCCGTCCAGCTCGCCAAACAGGTGTTCATGGTCCCCACAACGATCGCTCGACTCGACGATCCATTCCGCGAACCGGCATACCAAGAATTAGATATCGACTACGTCCCAGCTTCGCGACTCGTGTCCAGGGTCATGTTCGAGAAGGTGGTCGAGAAGGAGTTCGACTTCCACTTGACCTTCGAAACGGGAGAAGTCGAGATCGTCGACATGCGGCTCGGCCGGCGAGCCGACGGCAAGACCGTCTCAGAGATCCAGGTGTCGGGTCGCCTCAGGGTCGCGGCAGTTCGCCGCGGCGAAGACACGGTGATTCCCCAAGACGACTTCGTGCTCCGCGCCGGCGACATGATCGTCGCCGCAGCACGCCAAGGTGTCAGCCACAAACTACGCCGATACCTCGAGGGAGAACAGGGATGAGGACGATCGTCGTCGGCGGCGGAAAAGTGGGTGGCTACCTGGGCCGAGCTCTGACCGCCGAGGGTCACACGGTCACGGTTGTCGAAGAAAGCAAGGAGAAGGCACACCGGCTCGCCGATTTGCCGAGGTTGCTCGTGATCATCGGCGACGGTACGGAAGTCGAAGTACTCAACAAGGCGGACGCTGCCCGTTCGGACTGGGTCGTCGCCGTCACCGGCCGGGATGAAGACAACCTGGTCGCGTGCCAGCTCGCGCGAACGCTCGGCGCCAAACGCGTCATCGCCCGTCTGAACGACCCTATGAACGCCCCGACGTTCTCTGCCCTCGAGATTCCGGTCGTCGCCGTGACCGACATGATCGTCCACGTGATCTCGCACGAAGTGCAGCTCGAGGCAGAGAAACTCGAACGGGTCACGCTGCTTGCCAGGGGTGAGCTGAGTCTCGTCGAGGTGGACATCCCTGATGAGACCCCCGTCCGGCGGCTGGCCGACGCGTCGCTCCCCGGCAAGACCGTCCTGGTCGCACTCCTGCGGGATGACGAGGTCTTCATTCCCCACGGCGACACAGAGATCCGACCGGGAGATCGGGTGCTGGCAGTCACCAAGCTGCTCGAAGAAGACGAGCTGCGCTCTGCCCTGGGAGCCGGAGCGAACCAGTGACGTCCCGGAACAGAGACACCCGCCGCCTCTACGATCTCGTCACCGGGGCACTGATGACCTTGGCAATCGAGTTCGGTGTTGCAGTCGTACTGTTCGTCGTGACGATCATCGTGGCTGCTGGCATCCTTTCGCTGGCTAGCTGATGCTGCTTCGACCGTCCACCAACGATCTCCGACTGATCGCCTACAACGTCGCCCGGATGCTGCTGATTTCCGCGGTCGCAGGAGTAGTGCCTTTGCTCTGGGCAGTCGCTGCAGGGGAACTCGCCCCAGCCTCGGACTTCCTCGTGATGATCGGACTGTTCGCGTTGCTCGGAGGGCTAGGCGTCGCCTGGAAACCGGCCACCGACCGACTCGACTGGAGTCACGGCATGGTGGTGGTCGCGCTGATCTGGCTGATCGTGCCCATCGTCGGTTCGGTACCGCTGTTGCTGTCGGGCAACTTCGCGAGTTGGCTGGATGCCTTCTTCGACGCGATGAGCGGCATCACGAC
>CAYLHS010000113.1:0-5613 GCA_964383535.1 uncultured Acidimicrobiia bacterium | reverse complement strand
CGAGTTCTCTCGCGAGCGGCGCTTCGGGGAACTGGGTCATGTTGACGAGGTGCCAGCCGTTTGATGCGAACCAGCGACTCTCCGCCCGGGTCGAGAACCGGGGTCCCTGGATGATGACGTTGGTACCCCCGTCGTGCACCGTCGCGCCGGCCTCTTGGGCGGCTTGAAGCGCGAGGGGTCGCAGCTCAGGGCAGTACGGGTCGGCGAAAGAAATGTGGGCCGTTTCCGGACCGTCGAAGAACGTGGATGCTCTGCCCCATGTCCGATCGACGAGCTGGTCGGCGATCACCAGGTGCCCGGGCTCGTACTCCTTGACGAGGCTTCCTGTCGCACACGGGGCGATGATCCGATCGACGCCGAGCTGTTTCATGCCCCATGCGTTCGCCCGGTAGTTGACCTTGTGCGGCGGGAACTGGTGGTGCTCCCCGTGACGTGGCAGGAACGCGACCTCGACGCCATCCATCGTCCCCACCGTGTAGGGGGCCGACGGGTCGCCGTAGGGGGTGTCGATGCGTTCCCTCCTGGCATCATCGAGGAACTCGTAGAAACCTGTCCCACCGAATACACCGATCATTCTTCGCCTTTCTTCGCCGAGTCGGTCACATAGAAGCCGGAGCCCTTGAAGATGATCCCGGCAGGATGGAACACCTTCTGGAGTTCCCCTCCACACTCGTCATGGGTGCGCAGAGGCTTCTCGGAGAAGGACTGGAAAACATCGAAACGTTTCCCACATCGCTTGCAGACGTATTCATAGGTGGGCATGGCAGAACCCCGATGATATCGGAGGTGCCGGCGAAGTCGACCCGGCACGGTTGAGAGGGTTCGGATATCTCGTCCGTCGGTACACTCTGTGGCCATGGGAGCACTCGTTGTTGCAGGCGCGTACCTCCTGGGAAGTGTCGATTTCGCGGTCGTGATCGCCAGGGCCAGGGGTGTCGACATCTACTCGAAAGGGAGCGGCAATCCTGGCGCGTCGAATGTGTTTCGGTCGATCGGCAAGCGCGTCGGGGTAGCCGTGCTGGTGCTCGACCTGTGCAAAGGTCTGGGCGCGACACTGGTGGGAGTCGCGGTTGGCGGCCCGGCCCTCGGCGCCGCGGCCGGGTTCGCCGCGGTCGTGGGCCACTGCTATCCGGTGTTTCATCGGTTTCGTGGAGGAAAAGGGGCGGCCACGTTTGCCGGGTTGTTGTTCGGTCTCTATCCATTGAGTGCCCTGGTGCTTCTGGCGGTGTTCGTGGCCATCGTCGCATTGACTCGGATCGCGTCGCTGGGCACCGTCCTCGTGGCGCTGGCAGCCATACCCGCAGCCATGCTCCAGGGCGCCGGTGGATGGGTGCTGGTCTGGCTGGCGGCCGGTGTGGTGCTCGTCGTGTACCGTCACCACGGGAACATCGAGAGGCTCATCAAAGGAACAGAACGCAAGGTGGTGGATGGATGATCGATCTTGCCGTCATACCTGCGGCGGGAAGAGGCACTCGGATGCGGCATGCGACACGAGTGGTCCCGAAAGCGTTCCTCCCGGTGGTGGATCGTCCGGCGGTTCAGTACGGCGTCGAGGAAGCCGCGAGAGCCGGAGCGACCGAGGTCATCATCGTCGTCGACCCTGGTGTTGCCTCACTCGTCGAGTCGCACTTCTCGAACCCTCTGCCGGGTCTCGAGCAGGTCAAGGTCTCGTCGGTGACACAACCGGCTCCATTGGGTTTGGGCGATGCGGTACTCACGGCGAGGGCCTCCGCCGATGGTCGGCCATTCTTCTGCCTGCTCGCCGACAACATCCCGCGCGTCGATGTCCTCGACCGGATGGCGGAGGCATTCGACGGAACCTCGATCGTCTCGCTGCGCGAGTTGGATGACGACTTCCTGAACCGTTACGGCGTCATCGTGCCGGGCGAGTGGCGATCGGCGGAGGTGATCGACGTACGCGGTGCAGTGGAAAAACCCGGCGTCGAGCGGGCCCCTTCTCGTCTGGGGCTGATCGGACGCTATCTGTTCACCGCCGAGGTATTCGATGTACTGGAGAAGCTCGGGCCCGGTGTCGGCGGTGAAGTGCAGCTCACCGACGCAATCGACCTGCTCGGTCGCGACGGACGATGCCAGGGGATGGTGTCTCCGGAGGACCTTCTCGATGTCGGCAACCCGGCGGGCTTCCTCGAGGCCTCCACGGTTCTCGGGTTGGCGCACGAGGAGTACGGCGACGAGTACCGGCGTTTCCTGGAAGGACTGTGGGAGAAGTGAAGCCGCGCGTCGAGGCGCAGCGAGAAGTACTCGCGGCAATAGCTGCGCTGGGATCGGAGCGGGTCCCGCTCGGAGACGCGCTTGGACGTGTCCTCGCAGAACCGGTCGTCGCTCCGCACGACGTTCCCCCGTTCGCGAATTCGGCGATGGACGGCTACGCGGTCAGAGCGACGGACGTAGCGAAGGTCCCGGTAGTCCTGGAGGTGGTGGAGGACGTGGCAGCGGGCAGCGTGCCGGTCTGGGAGGTGCTGCCAGGAACCGCGACTCGAATCATGACGGGCGCACCCATGCCTCCGGGCGCAGACACCGTGATCGAGGTGGAGGTCACGTCGACGGAGGGAGACGCGGTCACGATCGACGCGGCACGGCCGGTCGGAACGCATGTCAGGCCCGCAGGAGGAGACGTCAGGCAAGGGGCCGAGGTCCTTCCTCGAGGTGCCAGGCTGAATCCCGCCATGCTGGGCGTGCTCGCCTCGCTCGGGGTCGTGGAGCCCGTCGTCGGCCGAAGACCGGTCGTGGCGATCATCTCGACGGGGGATGAGCTCTTGCCTCCGGACGCACCTGTCCCTCCCATGGGCAAGATCCGGAACTCGAACGCGACCACGCTCCGAGCGATGTTGTCCGGGCTCGCCGGGCGGATCCTGGATTTCGGCATCATCGGCGACGATGCCGCGCCGCTCCGTACGGCGTTCCGCGAGGCAGCCGAAAGCGCCGATCTGATCGTCACGACGGGCGGCGTGTCGATGGGGAAGTACGACCTGGTGAAGGCCGTTCTCACCGAACTCGGCGGCGTTTCGTTCTGGAAGGTCGCCCAACAGCCCGGCAAACCGTTCGCGTTCGGGCAGATCGACGGCACCCCGCTGTTCGGGCTGCCCGGCAACCCGGTGTCGACGATGGTGTCGTTCGAGCAGTTCGTCAGGCCAGCGCTCTTGCACGCGATGGGCGCAACGGCCTTGTTTCGCCCTCAGGTCAACGGGCGACTGACCCAGCCGGTCTCCACGAATCCAGAGAAGGACGTGTTCCTGCGTGTCAGCGTGGATGAGGGCGAGGATGGGCTGCGAGCGACGCTCTCGGGTGGCCAGTCGTCCAACGTGCTGTCGGCGATGGCGATGGCCGACGGATTCGCGCTGGTTCCCGTAGGGACCGGCGACGTCGCCGCCGGCGACGCTGTCATCCTCGAGATGTTCAGCTGGCCGGAGACCCGCACGAGGGAGGCGATCGATGCCTGAGGACTTCACGCACCTGGATGCACACGGCCATGTGCACATGGTCGATGTGGGCGGCAAGGAACCTACCGACAGAGTCGCCGTTGCCGAGGGAATCGTGCGTATCTCACCCGAAACGGCAGGCCTCCTGTTCGGTGGTGGTCTTCCAAAGGGCGACGCACTGGCCGCGGCAAGGCTTGCAGGCATCATGGCGGCCAAACGGACCTCCGAGCTGATTCCCCTGTGCCACCCGCTGTCGTTGTCGTCCGTTTCCGTGGAGGTCGAGGAGCATGCAGACGGCGCGAGGATCGAGGCGACCGTTCGCACCACGGATCGGACAGGCGTCGAGATGGAGGCGTTGACGGCGGTGTCCGTCGCCGCGTTGACGATCTACGACATGGTGAAGGGAGTCGAGCGGGGTGCCGAGATCACCGGCATCAGGCTCGTGTCGAAGTCGGGTGGCAGGTCGGGGGAGTGGAGGCGATGAGGGCGCTCGTCGTGACGGTGAGTGACAGGGTGAGCAGGGGGGATGCCGAGGATCGTTCCGGTCCGGTCGCCGTGGAACGTCTCGAAGCGCTCGGGTTCGCGGTGACCCTCCGGGTGGTGGCCGACGGAGTCGACTCGGTGAGCGGGGCGTTGCGGGACGCGGTCGGCGCAGGCTTCGATCTGGTCGTCACGTGTGGCGGAACGGGCATGGGTCCAAGGGACGTGACACCGGAGGCGACGCTCTCGGTGATCGAACGAGTCGCGCCCGGTATTGCCGAGGCGATGCGCGCCGCGACGTTCGGTGTCAACCCGTACGGGATGCTCTCTCGCGCGGTAGCCGGCATCGCCGGCTCTACGCTCATCATCAACGTGCCCGGCTCGGTCGCGGGCGTCACGGAATCGCTCGAGGTGGTCGAACCGGCGATCGGTCATGCGGTCGCGTTGCTTCGGGGAGAACACGCCGGACACTGAGCGCGGTGGAGAGTTGTCGGAGCGTGCGCTCTGACCTATTCTCAGCCTCACACGGGCGGAGGACCTTGAGCCAAACCACATCAATCCTGGTACCGGTGTTGGCAGACATCGTCGACACCGTTCCCATCATCGTGATCTTCGTGTTGGCGGGCGTATGGGCCGCCTTTCTTCTGCCGTCCGTGTTCACCGGTCGGAAGGACCGTCCGACCGAATCGGCGCGCGAGTTCACCCAGCTCTCCGCACGACTGTCGGCAGTGGGGACGGCCACCAGCATCGAGCCGATGCTCACCCGTCGGCGCGTGCTCGCCCGCAGGCGGCGGGCACTCCTGCTGCTCTCGCTCCTCGCCGTCGGGACGCTCGCGATCGCGATCTGGCGCAGTTCGACGGTACTGCTGATCGCCCACATCGCCATCGACGGTGTGATCGCTTGGTACCTGGCGATGCTCGTGCAGATCCGGCAGCGACGCGACGCTTCGTTCGTCGTCGATCTACGAGACGACGAACAGCCGGAGTCCCAAGTGCGCATACTCGCCCACTAGATGGATTCGAGTCTCGAATCCGTCGAATCGATCGCTCGTGCCGAGTTCGATGCGAAGTTCGCCGCACGGGAGCGCGGACTGTCGGCCGCTCGCAAGATGATCCGTTCCTCTGCAAACGCGATCCGAGCGTTCCACAGAGGGGAGATGGATGACTCCCTCCGGCTCATGGATGAGGCAGGTGTGCTGTTGCGTGAGGCGGTCGGGATTCTCGAGGACCACCCCGACGTTCTGTTTGCCGGCTTCGTCGAGGACGCAGCCAAAGAGTATGCGGAGGCCCGACTGACCTACGCGCTCGGACTCGATCTCCCGCTGCCATCACCCGAGGACCTGGGGGTGTGGGTGGGGTCCTACCTTCATGGGCTCGGCGAGGCCGTCGGGGAGCTTCGGCGCCGCCTCCTCGACTTGTTGCGGGTCGGAGAGACCGACAAGGCCGAATCGACGCTGTCGTCGATGGACGACGTGGTGGATCTGCTGGCGAGTCTCGACTACCCCGACGGCATGACGAGGGGTCTCCGCCGCACCACCGACGTCGCGAGGGCGCTCGTCGAGCGCAGCCGCTCGGACCTGACGACGACGATCGTTCAGGAGCGGCTCCGCAAGGACCTGTCGGACCACCTCTGATCCCGGCTACAATGCCTTCGCCCTTGGGGGTGTAGCTCAGCCTGGCAGAGCGCTTCCCT
>CAYLHS010000112.1:0-5622 GCA_964383535.1 uncultured Acidimicrobiia bacterium | reverse complement strand
CGAACGCGTAGACCCACTTCGTCATCGTGATCAACTCCTTGGTGTGCAGCACGGCGCTGCGATGTCGACCGCCATGCTACCGAACCCTCTGCTTCCAACCGCGGGTCGGTTCACTGTCCGGTGGAAGAGAAATGCTGATAGTCCTTCGAATGCACCCACGTGCCACCCCACGTCCACCCGATCGACGAGAATGCCTGCACGACGACATCACCGCCGTGGATCATGCCCTGGACGTTCTGCGATCGGTCCACATACGGTTCGGCCCCCATCGGATCGACCGTCGAACCGTGGATCCACGGGTTGAGGAGCGGATTGATGTCAACGGCCAATCCGAAGGCGTGCTGCGACCACGTCGAGGTGCCATCGACATAACGGCAGTTGAAACCGGATGTGTTGTTGGCAGCCATCGAGGCATCGTCGTCGCCCCCGTAGACGTCGACCAGCTTCATCTGCTCGATTGGAAACCCGGCGTCGAAGAGCTGCTCGAACACGGCGACCACGTCGTCTGCGACGTCGGCATTGACGACCAGCTCCCCGGACTGGACGCCGCCATTCAAGTCGTGAAAGGAGAGCTTCAAGAGCCTGAGTCGGTCGAGTCCGACCGGACACCCCTCGCGCCATGAGAAGGTCATTCGGGCGGCGGTCTGATCGTCGATTGCGAGGATCTCGGCGTGGAAGGTTGGGGCGGTGGTTGACGTGGTGGGCTGGAGCGTCGTCGTCGTGGTGACCGTGACAGACGAGACATCGGCAGTGGTGGTCGGGATGGAGGTCGATATCGTAGGTGTGTTCGCGACGGTTGGAGCTGTGGCACACGCGACGGCGAGCACACCGAGTATTGCAACGACACCGGCCCGAGCTCTGCTCACGCCGCGCAGCGTACCCATCCCCTGGCAGAATGCCTCCATGGAGAAGTACGAGCCTTCCACATACGGCGATCGGATCGCCGATATCTACGACGACCTGTACGGAGACATGGATCCGTCGGCGGCAGTCACGCTCCTCAACGAGCTTGCCGGTCAGGGTCGAGTTCTCGAACTCGCCATTGGCACAGGACGGGTAGCGGTCCCACTCGCCCAGAAGGGAATCGATGTCTCAGGTATCGACGCTTCCGAGGCCATGGTCGAACGCCTACGCGCGAAGTCCGAGACGATTCCCGTCACGCTCGGTGACTTCGCCGACGTGGATGCGGAGGGCTCGTTCTCACTCGTCTACATCGTGTTCAACACGTTCTTCGGGCTGCTCACACAGGAGGACCAGATCCGCTGCTTCGAGAACGTCGCCACGCACCTCGAGCCTGGTGGCCGTTTCGTGATCGAGGCATTCGTGCCCGACCTCAGCCGCTTCGATCGAGGCCAGCGGGTGAGTGTTTCGGACATCGGAACCGACTGGGTCAAGCTCGACTTGAGCATCCACGACGTAGCCAACCAGCGTGTGAACTCCCAGCATCTCATCGTGAAAGGTGACTCGATCACGCTCTACCCGGTGTGGGTGAGGTACGCCTACCCACCTGAGTTGGACCTGATGGCCAAGACCGCTGGACTGGAGCTAGAGCACCGATGGGGCGGCTGGGATCGCAGTCCCTTCACGTCGTCGAGCACCAGCCACGTGTCCGTGTACCGCAGGTAGCGGCCACCTACACTCATCTCATGACGATCGTCGCGGTCGCCAACCAGAAGGGCGGGGTCGCCAAGACCACCTCGGTCCAAACGCTCGGTGAGGCGTTCGAGGCTCGTGGCACTCACGTCTTGCTCGTCGATCTCGACCCGCAATCGTGCTTGACCTATGCGATGGGAATCGACGCGGACGAGCTCGATCTGTCCGTCCACGATGTGATGCTCGGCCGGACGACTGCCGGCAAGGCCCGAATCGAGCGGGACGGCCCCGATCTGCTGCCTTCGACGATCGACCTCGCAGGCTCTGAGATCCACCTGCTGACCATGACCGGTCGTGAGCATGTCCTGGAACGTGCACTCAGGCCACTGCGGTCCGAGTACGACCTGGTGCTCATCGACTGCCCTCCGTCGCTTGGACTGCTCACCATCAACGCGCTGACCGCGGCGACTCATCTGCTGGTCCCCGTCCAACCGGAGACGCTGAGCAGGCGAGGTGTGGGCCAGCTCCTCGAGACGGTCGAGGACGTCCGCTCGTACACCAACCCGGATCTTCGAGTTCTTGGTGCCATCGTCACCATGTACGACGGCCGCACCAATCTGGCCCGACGCGTGCTCGATGAGCTGCCGGATGCCTTCGGCATCGATGTGCTTCCGCCACCTATCCCCAAGACGGTGCGAGTCGCCGAAGCGCCGGAGTACGGCAAGACTGTCCTCACCTACGCACGGACGTCGCGGGCTGCCGATGCCTACCGGAAGATGGCCGAGTCGATCGAGGAGCGGCTGTGAGAGAGGACCCTCAGGGCAAGCGCGCCTTGTTCGAAATGCCCGCCGTCGACGTGCCCCAGGATGATGACGGCCGCGAGGCAGCCTTCGATCACACGCCGGACCCGAACAGGGTGCGCATCGAGTGCTCCAAGTGCGGCGCCACTACCCACGTACCGATCACGGATGCCATCGTCAGCATCGTCAAGCTCACTGTCTGGCTCCCAGGGCCACGGTTCAATCGGTGGATAACCTGCCCTTCGTGTGGCCGTCGCGCCTGGTGCCGGGTCAGGTGGCTCTAGGGTCCACGAGTCCTGGCCAACGAAGTTGTTCAAGAGCGCGACAGGAGGGCTGGATGAACGTTCTGAGAGTTGGGTTCGTCGGCACCCGCACGGCACACGTCGAGGCGACCGCATCGTTCTTTCGGGACGTTCTGGGCCTGAAGGTTGTGCGGGGCGATCCCGAGTGGTCGATTCTCCAGCTACCGACGGGACGATTCGACTTCATGGAGGTCTACGGCCAGGCATTCGACGAGGAACAGATCGCGCCAACTGGTGTTCCACTCTTCGTCGCGTTCATCGTCGATGACCTCGAAGGAGCTCACCGAGAGGTCCTGTCCACAGGGGTCGAGGTCAGCGACATCGTGTGGGCAGCGGAGGCCTTCGACGACCCCGGACTCAAGGGCTTGGGCTGGTTCTTTTTCCACGCTCCGGACGGCAACGTCTACGTGATCGAAAGCGACCCTCGGTAGGACACCGCACGGCGAGCCGCCATCCGATCATGGAACGGTGACGTCGCCATGAGCCTCAGCCGGCTAGGCACGCAGAGGGAGGCAACCGGCCTCGCGGGAGCTAACACACACGCCAACCAACCAGCCGTCGGAGAGAAGAAGCCGCAGGCAACCACACGTAGTGGTGTCTCGAAGTGTTACCCATGTCCCCGCACGCTCATGAGGATTCCCTACACGATCCTTCGATCGGTCGCCCAGCGGGTCAGCTCATACCGGGACGACAGCTGGAGCTTCCTCAGGACCGCAGACACGTGGGTCTCGACCGTCTTGATCGAAATCGACAGCTTCCTCGCCACCTGCTTGTACGGGTACCCCCGAGCGATCAGGCGCAGCACCTCACGTTCCCTCGACGTGAGCTGATCGAGTTCCGGGTCGAGTTCGGTCGGAATGGTGTCGGCAAAGGCGTCCAGCACGAACCCGGCGAGTCTCGGCGAGAACACCGCGTCGCCGTCGTGCACCCTGCGAATCGCCTCGGCCAGATCGTCCGGTCCGATCGACTTGGTGACATACCCTCTCGCCCCCGCGCGAATCATCGCGATCACGTCCTCGGCGGCATCCGACACAGACAACGCCAAGAACCGAACCTCGGGGTTCGTCTCCTTCACGGCGTTCACGACGGCGAGGCCTCCGCCGCCAGGCATGTGCACGTCAACGAGCACAACGTCGGGTTTCTTCGATCGGATCTCGTCGATGGCGGCGTCGACGTCGGACGACGAGCCCACAACCTCGAACGATCGTCCGAGTTCGGCCTGCACGCCGGACAGGAACAGGCGGTGATCATCGACGAGGAGCACTTTGATCATCGGTCCACCTTCAAGTGCACTTCGGTTCCTGAACCGACTTCGGTGCTCACGGTCGCCACTCCACCTTGTCGGTGCATCCTTGCGACGATCGAATCGGAGATGCCCCTTCGCCCGGCCGGCACCGCATCGAGATCGAACCCGTTCCCCTGATCGGTCACGTACACATCGACAGATTCGTCGGTGACTTCGGCAAACACGGACACATGGTCGCACCCGGAGTGCTGAGCTGCGTTGGTGATTGCCTCCCCGGCCGCAGCCACAACTGCTCTCAGGCGATCATCCAAGGGAACGTCACCCACAGCGACCACATCGACCGGAACCTGATAGGTCTCCTCCAGACGAGCGGCCGTCTCTTCGAGGCTGCCCTGCAATCCTCCCTCTACCTTCGACGATCCCCCATACAGCCACGCTCGCAGCTCACGCTCCTGTCGTCTCGCCAGCATTTCCACCGCGTGCGGGTCGTCGGTCCTCTGCATCAGCGCGAGCGTTTGCAGCACCGAGTCGTGAAGGTGAGCCGCCATCTCGGCACGCTCGTCGGCGCGGATTCGTTCCCGCCGCTCGGCACCAAGCTGACTGAACAGCCTCCAGAGCCACGGACCAAGGACGAGCGCGACACCAACGATCGTGAGCACCACCGCCAGCGCGCCTCTGCCGACCACCCTCACCGCGTCAACAGATCGAAGCGACAGTCCAATACCGATCGTCATCACGACGCCGCCGATAGCCAGGCGTACCAGCGTTCCCCTCAGGTCCTCGTCTGAGAACGTCCGCTTGGTCCACTTGGCGCGTCGCTCCTCGTCGATCCGGGACCAGGTGAGCGCAAACCCAAACGCCATGAAGGTCACGGGCCATACGAGCGAATCGCCGAGCCACAATCCGGTGGCTCGGAGCAGGAGGACGAAACCGGCAAACATGACGGCCAGGGCGAAACGCTGCCTCCCATCCTTCGCGCCGATGCGTTCCCGGAGCTTCTCGACTGAGCCCTCTTCCGGCGGTTCGAGTGTCAACACCCAGCCGATCAGGTATAGGAGCACTCCTACACCGCCGGCGGGCACCAGCGACACGAACGCTGCCCGCACGAAGACGGGCGCGACGCCAAGCGTTTCGGCGATCCCGCCGGCCAGGCCGGTTATCAGGCGGTCTTCACTTCTTTGAATGCCAAGTCTCGAGATAATCGACTCCCACACGGATCATTGCACAGGCACGCCACGTCGGACAACGGGGAAACCCCCCGAGAAACCCTGAGACGAACCAGGGGACGATCAGGGGAAGCCCTCATGGACCCGTGCAGCGATCTCCCTGACAATGCATGCATGGACAACCACAACGAATCATTGTCCTCCGGGGTTGGCACCGACCAGCAGAGTGTGCCGCCGGTCAACGACCGGCCGCCACTCAGAAGGGTCCGAGGTGTGCTTGGAGGGGTCTCGGCGGGAATCGCCGATCATTTCAACATCGAACCGTGGATCATCCGGTTCGCGTTCATCGCTACGACATTCGCCGGTGGCTTCGGGATCGTCGCCTATCTCGCAGGCTGGCTTCTGATCCCGGAACTCGGCACCGACGAATCGATCGGAGAGCGGTGGATCAAGAACGTCGCGTCGGGTCCGGCCTGGCTCGGAGTCGCTCTCGTGGTGGTCGGGGTGTTGATCCT
>CAYLHS010000111.1:0-5633 GCA_964383535.1 uncultured Acidimicrobiia bacterium | reverse complement strand
AGCGAGCGTTGGGGGGAAAGTACCGCCGGTGGCGAAGCCGCCGGGGGTAGGGGGGCCGCAACACAGCAACGTCGCCGCCTTGCTGTCGGCTGTTCGCCGCCAGCTCACTACACTCGCTCCCCTCATGCGCCAACTCCTCATCGTCGGTGCTGTGTGCGCCCTGCTGGCCGCCTGCTCGGGCAAAGCCGAGCCGACCACCACGACAACGACCCAGCCGACCACGACGACCTCGACCGTCACCACGACGACCAGCACCACCCAGCCGACCACCACAACGACCGAACCCGTCGCCGTCGCCCCGCTCAACGGCCTGCCCGTCGCCGACCCGGCGAGCATCGATCGGCGGGTGCTCGCCGTGAAGATCGACAATCATCCGGCTGCTCGACCGGAGTCGGGCATCCAGGACGCCGACGCCGTCATCGAGCTTCCGGTCGAGGGCATCACCCGATTCATGGCGCTGTTCAACGTCAACGACTCGACGTACCTCGGTCCGGTTCGGTCCGGCCGTCCGACCGACCCGACGCTCGTCAAGCCGCTCGGCGGCACGTTCGCGATCAGCGGCGCCCAGCCGTGGGTGCTCGACATCATTCGAAAGGACGATGTCCCGATGATCGTCGACTCTCGTCCAGGCATGTTCCGCATCTCGTCCCGTGTCGCGCCCCACAACCTGTACGCGGATACGACCGCCCTCCGCCAGGTTGCCGACGATCGCGGGTACGCGGACGACCCGCCGCCGAGTCTGTTCGAATGGGGCCCGCTCGAGCCCGACGGCACATCGGACAAGATCACCCTCTACTGGTCCCCCAGGACGGTGTGGACGTGGGACGGCGAGCACTACACGCGCACCTCCGACGGGAAGCCGCACGACTGGCTCGCCGAGGACGGCACGACCGGTCAGATCTCCGCCGACACACTCGTCGTGATCTTCGCTCGCCGCTACACCGCCCACCCGCCGTCGACAGGAACGGCCGTGCCGGCCATGGACACGGTCGGGTCGGGCAAGGTCGTGGTGTTCCACGGCGGCGAGTACGAGGAGGGCACCTGGTCACGCGATTCGATGGACGTGACGTTCCAGCTGAAACGATCGGACGGTTCGGTCCTCACGGTGCCCCCTGGGATCCCGTGGATCTCGATCTTCCCCGACACCCTCGATGCCGAATGGTGACGGCGGGGACGATCGCGCGGCAGGTTCGAGACGGTGAGAGAAGCGCGGTTGACACCGTCTCGACCGCGCTCGATCGAAGCGAGGCGTCACCACACAACGCCTACACACTGATCGATCGTGACGGGGCTCTCGAGCGAGCGGCGGCGATCGACGCCAAGGTCGCTCGAGGGGTCGACCCGGGTCCCCTCGCCGGAGTGCCCGTCGCGCTGAAGGATCTGATCGACCAGGCTGGGCTGCCCACCACGTGCGGCTCCAGCTTCTACCGTGAGATCCCGGCCCGGTCTGCGCCCGTCGTGGACCGCCTCGAGACGGCGGGCGCGGTGATCATCGGACGAACCGGACTCCACGAGTTCGCCTACGGATTCTCGAGCGAGAACCACTGGTTCGGCCCTGTCCGCAACCCCTGGGACCTGGACACGTCACCGGGAGGATCATCGGGAGGCTCGGCCGTTGCAGTCGCAGCGAGCCTCGCCCCCGTCGGGATCGGGACGGATACGGGAGGATCCGTCAGGGTTCCTGCCGCCATGTGCGCGGTCGTCGGCCTGAAGGTGACCCACGGCCGCGTTCCGCTCACCGGAGTGTTCCCGCTCGCCGCGTCGCACGACACTGTCGGTCCGCTGGCCAGATCGGTCGGTGACGCCGCACTCGTCTACGGCCAGATCGCAGGGTACGACCGTGCCGATCCGTGGTCGGTGCCGCGCGAGGTCGAAGCGCAAGCAGACGGGTCCCTGGCCGGGCTGCGAGTCGGGGTTCCTCACCCGTGGCTCGACGACGCGCCGATGGAACCCGGGATCGCCGCGGCGTTCGACGCTGCCCTCTCCACCCTGTCGGACGCGGGCGCCCGCGTGACCGATCTGGACGTACCGTGGCTGGCTCCGACCCCACACATGTGGGATGCCGTCGGCCCGCAGGTTGCCCAGGTGCACCGCCGGTGGTTCGGCCACGAACGGTACGGTCCGGAAGTGCAGGAACGTCTCGCAGCGGTGTTCGCCGTGACCCTCGACCAGTATCTCGACGCGCAGCGATGGGTCGTGCACCTCCGCAACCGGGCGGCCGCGCTGTTTCGAGAGATCGACGTCGTCGCCACACCGACGGTCCCGGCGAGCCGCAAACGGATCGGCGAATCGACCTTGGGCGGGGTTCGCTACGTGACGGTGCTGTCGTGGTTCTCGGCGCTCGTCAACCACCTCGGTGCGCCGGCGTTGACCGCGCCGCTGCGGGCGCCAGGGACACCTCCTCCCTCCCTGCAATTGATCGGCCCCTGGTGGTCGGAGCGGCGGCTGCTCGCACTTGGCGAAACACTCGAAGGAATCGGACTCTTCGGGACTCCGGATCCCCCGGAGGTTTGACCGGCCGAAGCTTGGCCAGTTTCACAACCTCGGTAGACTTGCGCCCTGGGCGCCCAGGCGCTCGACGCGCGAAAGGATCACTGTGTCCAACGACACTGAAACGCTAGAACTCACCGAACACGACACCGAAGAGAAGGACAAGGTCATCGTCCGCTTCGCGGGGGACTCCGGTGACGGCATGCAGCTTGCAGGCACCCGGTTCACCAGCGATGCGGCCCTCTTCGGCAACGACCTCGCGACCTTCCCGAACTACCCGGCCGAGATCCGGGCCCCCGCCGGCACCGTCGCAGGCGTCTCGTCGTTCCAGGTCCAGATTGCCGACTTCGACATCCTCACGCCGGGCGACGAGGCCGACGTGCTCGTCGCGATGAACCCGGCGGCGCTCAAGGCGCACGGCAAGGATGTGAAGCCGGGCGGGATGATCGTCGCCAACGCCGACGCGTTCGACGATCGCAACATCAAGAAGGCAGGCTTCGACGCCAACCCCCTCGAGGATGGCTCCCTCGACGGCTTTCGCGTGTTCGCCGTCCCGATGGAGCGCCTCACCAAGGACGCGGTTGAAGGCACGGGGGTCACCGGACGAGACATCCTCCGGTCCAAGAACTTCTTCGCGCTCGGACTGCTCGCCTGGGTGTTCACCCGATCGCTCGATCCGACGATCGAGTGGCTCGAAACGAAGTTCGCGTCGAAGCCGGACGTGATGGCCGCCAACATCGCCTCGCTCAAAGGCGGGTACAACTACGGCGAGAACACCGCCGCGTTCAAGCACACGATCGTCGTGCGCAAGGCGGCGTTGAAGCCGGGCGAATATACGAACGTGACCGGCAACACGGCACTGTCGTGGGGGCTGATCGCAGCCGCCAGGGCCGCCAAGCTGAAGCTGTTCTACGGCTCCTACCCGATCACGCCGGCATCGGACATCCTGCACGAGCTGGCGAAGCGTCGCGAGTTCGGTGTGATGACGTTCCAGGCCGAGGACGAGATCGCCGCCGCCGGGGCAACGCTGGGCGCCGCGTTCGCCGGCAACCTGGCAGTGACGGGGACGAGCGGTCCTGGGTTGGCGTTGAAGAGCGAGACGATCTCGCTGGCGGTCAGCACGGAATTGCCGATGATTATCGTCGACGTGCAGCGCGCCGGCCCATCGACGGGTCTGCCGACCAAGGTGGAGCAGACCGACCTGCTGTTCGCGCTGTATGGTCGTCACGGCGAGGCGCCCCTCCCGGTCCTCGCAGCACGCTCCCCTGCCGACGCCTACGTCGTCGCGATCGAGGCCGCCCGGATCGCCCTCAAGTACATGACGCCGGTGATCCTGCTGTCCGACAACTACATCGCCAACGGTTCCGAACCATGGCGCCTCTCCGACTTGGACGAGCTGCCGGACATCAGCGTGCCGTTTGCGACGGAACCGAACGCCAATGGTCACTACCTGCCGTACCTGCGGGACGACGAGACACTGTCACGCCCGTGGGCACCGCCGGGTACACCAGGTCTCGAGCATCGCATCGGCGGGCTCGAGAAGTCGGCAGTCATCGGCAACGTGTCGTACAACCCTTCGAACCACCAGCTGATGACCGACATCAGGGCGTGGAAGATCCGCAACATCGCCAACGACGTCCCGCCGGTGGAGGTCTACGGCGACGAGGATGCCGAACTCTTGGTCCTCGGATGGGGCTCCACGTACGGGCCGATCAGGGGCGCCGTCAAGCGGGTTCGCAAGAGCGGACGCAAGGTCGCCGAGGCACACATGCGGTACCTCAACCCGTTCCCTGCGAACTTCGGCGAGATTCTCATGAACTACAAGTCGATCCTGGTTCCGGAAGTGAACTCGGGGCAGCTGCGGCATCTGCTCAGATCCGAGTATCTGGTGCCGGCCATCGGTCTCAACCAGGTCACCGGATTCCCGCTCAAGGTCTCGGCCGTTGAACGAAAGATCTTGGAGGTGTTGGCATGACCACACTCACCTACACGCGCAAAGACTTCCAATCCGACCAGGAGGTGAAGTGGTGCCCGGGGTGTGGCGACTTCACGATCCTCGCGTCGGTCCAGAAGCTGTTCGCCGAAATGGGTGTCCCGAAGGAGAACTTCGTGGTCGTGTCGGGCATCGGGTGCTCATCCCGCTTCCCGTATTACATGGACACGTACGGACTGCACGGCATCCATGGACGTGCACCGGCGATCGCCACCGGTATTGCGATCACCCGCCCCGACCTGTCGGTGTGGATCATGACCGGCGACGGTGACGCCCTGTCGATCGGCGGCAACCACATCATCCATGCGATGCGTCGCAACGTGAAC
Source organism: uncultured Acidimicrobiia bacterium (assembly GCA_964383535.1). Classification (GTDB taxonomy): domain Bacteria; phylum Actinomycetota; class Acidimicrobiia; order Spongiisociales; family UBA4744; genus CAYLHS01. The sequence goes on along the minus strand of CAYLHS010000111.1, from coordinate 824 downwards.
ATCAACGTCGTGGTGTTCAACAACCAGATCTACGGCCTCACCAAAGGCCAGTACTCGCCGACGAGCGAAGAGGGCAAGATCACCAAGTCGAGCCCGTGGGGTTCGATCGATCACCCGTTCAACCCGGTGAGTCTGGCGTTGGGTGCTGAGGCGTCCTATGTGGCACGGTCGATCGACATGGACCGCAACCTGACCGAGCGTGTGCTTCAGGAGGCGTATGAGCATCATGGCGCGACGTTCGTGGAGATCTACCAGAACTGCAACGTGTTCAACAACCACGCGTTCATGGAGCTGACCGGCAAAGAGACCCGTGATCAGAACCGCATCAACCTGGAGCACGGCAAGCCGATCGTGTTCGGTTCGGACGACGAGTACGCGGTCATCCTCGAGAACGGCGCGGCGAAGGTGGTACCGACGGCGTCAGTGGATCCTTCGCAAATCCTCGTGCACGACGAGTTCGCGGTGAACCCGAGCGTCGCGTTCACCCTGAGCAGGCTGTCGCACGGTCCTCACGGACCGACGCCGGTCGGTGTGTTCCGCAACGTGGAACGTCCCGTGTACGAGGACGTGTTGAGGGACCAGATCGAGACCGTGCAGAAGAAGAAGGGTGTCGGCGACATCGACACGCTGGTGCGGTCGATGGGAACCTGGACGGTCGAGTAGGGGCGAGGGGCGCTCGTCTGACGAACGGCCCCCCTGTTTCCTCCCCTCGCGAGCCCGTTGGGGGAGGTGGCCGAGGCCGCAGGCCGAGGATGGAGGGGGCGGTACCTGTTTCCTCCCCTCGCGAGCCCGTTGGGGGAGGTGGACTCGGCGAAGCCGAGGAC
>CAYLHS010000110.1:0-5727 GCA_964383535.1 uncultured Acidimicrobiia bacterium | reverse complement strand
CGTACTCACCAACAGAGCTCACGCATCGAGGCTCTCGATCCAGTCGACGCTGGTGCCGACGATTCGTTCGATGACCTGCTCGGTGGTGACACCCGACCGTTTGAGCATCTTCAGCGAGTGGTCGGCACCGTCGACGACCTCGACCGTCGCTCCTGGGAGGGGCCGGAGGTAGGCGTCGACCAGGTCCGTCCTCGCGAACGCGTCTCGTCCACCGACGAAGAACAGCATCGGCATCCGAACCCGCCACAGGTGCTCTGCACGCAGCTTGTCGTAGCGCCCCGGCGGGTGCAGCGGGTAGGAGTAGCAGATCAGCCCTTCTGCCGGTGCGCCCTCGGCAGCGAGCATGCTCGCGATCCGGCCGCCCATCGATCTGCCCGCGAGGATCACACGTTCTGTGAGGTGCGTGCAGACCCAGTCGAGGGCGGCGCGATGGGCGGACATGAGCGCAGGTGCGCGGTCGGGTCTTCGGCGCCCCTCCGCCATGTAGAAATACTCGAAGGTCACGACGGGGTAGCCGTGCAGGGCCAGTCCGTCTCTGATGCGGGCGACCAGGGGGTGATCCTGTCCGGCGCCGGCTCCGTGTGCGAGCAGCACCGCCGGACGACGGTCACCCTCGGCGAGACGCCCCGTCACGGTTCGGCCGTCTCCGCAGTCGATCGCGATTTCGCGCATGCGTCGAGCGTACCTCCGTGCCGTCTTGGATCCGACCGCCCCTACCATCCCGGGCATGCTCGTACCGACCCGCGGAGTCTGGATCGACCGACTCTCAATGGATCGACCAAGCCGCCCGAGATCATGAAGCGACTCGTACTCCTCGCCACCTTGTCACTCGCTGCCTGTACCGCGACGTCGCCGACCACTACTCCCCTGGCGACAACGTCGACCGTCGCCTCAACGACGAGCACGGCCGCCACCACAACGGTGGCGACGACGGCGCCCCCTACGACCACCACGACAACGACCCCTCCGACGACCACCACGATCGCCGCCGCTCGCCACGTTCCCTTCACCTCGACGCTGAGCCTCGACGTGTATGGATCGACGGGCCCGACCGTCGTCCTGTTCCACGGGGGAGGATGGATCACCGGCACTCCCGACGACATCGCCCCTCTCGCCGGAACGATCGCCGACTCGGGTGCCGTCGTGTTCAATGCGCCGTACCGCCTGCTGTTGGACGGTGGCGGATTCCCGATGACGTTCGAGGACGCTGCGTGTGCGGTGCGCTTCGCCGCTGCCCACACCGCCGAGTACGGCGGTGACCCGTCGCGGCTCGTGGTCGTCGGCTACTCGGCCGGGGCTCAGATCGCGGCCCTCGTTGCGCTCGCCGCCACAAGCTTCGACGGTGACTGTCTGGTCGAGATGAGCGACACGCTGCCGACGAAGATGGTGGGGCTCGCCGGACCGTACGACACCGACGCCCTCGGTCCGCTCATGATCCCGTTCTTCGGAACCGATCCGGATGTCGACCCCGAGCCGTGGCGGCTCGGCAATCCTCTGACCTACCTCGGACAGAACCCGGATCTCGTCGTGCGGTTGTTCCATGGCGAGGAGGATCTCGTGGTCCCGCCGTGGTTCTCCGAGTACTTCGAACAGCAACTCGAGGATGCCGGGTACGACAGCGACCTGACGATGCTTCCCGGCGTGAACCATCTCGGGATTGCCGATCCTGCGATCTCGGGACGGCTCGTCGTCGACGCGATCGACGGTTGACACATCACTCAAGCACTCTGAGTGGTCAGACGATAACCGGAGAGTGAGCGCTGGGCACCGAACCCGAGCAGTGGGGCTGGTCTTCGTGTGGGTGATGGCGGCAACGATCTTTGTCGCACAACCGGCACTGGCCGATGCGACCTCTGATGCCGAGGCGTGCTTCATGGCCAAGATCAATGCTGCGCGGGTAGCAAACGGGGCACATGAGCTTGCCGTCAACTCGACGCTCGCCGGGTACGCTCGCACGCACTCGAGGGCGATGTTCGAGCACGGCAGCATCTACCACTCGTCGACAGACGATCTCGCCCCCTACCTCCCGGACGACTGGATGAAGTGGGGCGAGAACGTCGGCGTCGGAGGATCATGTGATGCGCTGTTCGACGCATTCTGGGCTTCGACCTCACACCGAGAGAACCTCTTGGACCCGGTCTTTCAGTCAGCAGGAATCGGCGTCTACATCGACGACAGCTCGGTGATCTGGACCACCCACGTCTTCCTCCAACGACAGAACGCCCCGGCACCTACCACGACGACGGTCCCACCGTCAACGACCACCACCGCGCAGACACCGACCACGACCTCTTCCTCCACAACGACGACGGTCCCACCGTCAACGACCACGACAACGCAGGCGCCTCCCTCCACGGCGCCGCCGCAGTCCACGACCACGTCGACACAGGCACCATCCACGACCGCCGCAGCCACCACGAGCACGCCACCCACGACCAGCGCCCCGACCACGACGGGCGCGTCGACCACGACGACCGAGGCGACGGAACCGCCCACGACAACCCCCTCGACCACAACGTCGACAACGGAGCCGGCGGTTGCGCTCCCGTCGACGACCACCACAACGGCTTCCACGGAGCGACCGGCGAGCGCTCTCGCATCGCTCATCGGCAGCTGGGAAAGTGACGGCGTGCTGTGCAGCGAGGGCCGCTGCGGAGGAGATCAGGCGCTCTTGGCGTTCATAGGCGTAGTGCTGCTCGGTGGATCCGCACTCACGACGTGGTCGCTTCGGAGATAGGCTCGGAAACCACGTCGGGCAGTTCGACCTCCAGCAGTCGGATCCGCGGCACCGCGTAGGCAATCGCCATCGTGATGACGAGCAGCAGGCCCATCACGATGAAGAGCAGTCCGATCCCTCGACCGTCTCCCACCCCGATCACCTTGCCGACGGTATCCACGAGTGGCCCGCTCATCAGTGGCTCGAACACCTTGTCGGCGAGGGGACCCGCCAGCAGGTATGACGCAGGTGCTGCGATCTGCCCCATCATCCGCCGGAGCGCAAACACCCTGCCCTGCATATCCAAATCGACCTTCGTCTGCCACAGCGTCGTGCTCGTGCCGTTGATGATCGGAATCAGGAGCATCAACGCGAACATCCCGGCCGCGGCCGGGACAACGGCCGCCCGAAGCCCGACGACGCCGATCGTGACGCCCGCGGCGGAGAGCAGCAGCGTCAACCCGCGCACCCGCTTCTTGGGGCCGCCCCATGCGCTCATCACGATCGTCCCCAGGACCATGCCAAGGCCTGCGATCGACATGACCGACCCGAACACCAACTCGGTGGTGAAGCTCAAGAACAGAGGGATGAACAGGATGTTGGCGAATCCGAATTCGAAGTTGAGTGTCGCCATGACCGTCAAGAGTCCCAACAGCCCGGGCCGTTCCTTCACGAACCGCCACCCGTCCATTGCCTCCGTGCGGACCGACGTGACCTTCGTCACCCGTTTCGGTCTCGGGATGTGGACAAGCGCGACGGTGGACACGGCGAACACGAAGGTGACGAAATCCACCAGGAGGATCGCCCACAACCCCACGAGCGTTAGGAGCGCGCCGGCGATCGCCGGCGCGATCAGGTTTCCGATGCCCTGCCCCGTCTGTGCGAGCCCGTTGGCGCGACCGAGGTGCTGCTTCGGGACCAGCATCGGGATCGAGGCGGTCCATGCGGGCTCCTGGAAGGCATTCCCCAGCGACTCGATGATCACCAGCACGAACACCCACGCGAGGTGAAGATCACCCAACACCAACAGGAGCGCGACCACACCGGTTGCGAGTCCCGCTGCGCCGTCGCCGCCCATCATCGTCAGACGCCGATCCCAGCGGTCGACGAGTGCGCCCGCAAACGGGGCGACGATGACCCCCGGCACCGTCGCCGCCAGCATGACGAAGGCGAGCAGCGTCACCGAGCCAGTCTGCTGGTACACCCAGATCGAGAGGCCGAACCCGGTGAGGCTCGACCCGACGATCGACACGACCTGTCCGGTCCAGACGACGAAGAACGTCTTCATCGCGATGTCATTGTGACGTCACTCTCCACGCCCCACGCTTCCCGTCTCATGCGGCCCTGCGGCCTCCAGCCTTCTTGGCCTGGTGCTCATCACCATGACGAGTACCCGGAACGTAGTCGATCACCGTCCGGGCTGCCACCTTTCGCTCGATCTCCGCTTGCTTCGCCCTCGAATAGCTCTCCGCCATTGACATCATGACTTCCTCCGTGTGATGTCATGATGATGTCACATTAGTGTCAACTTGTCAAGGGGCAAGAGGCTCGCTTCGCCGGCACCAGCAAGTGGCGACCCCCGAGCCCTGCCGACAGACAGCCGCCCTACCATCTCGGCTCGCCGGTGGTGGCGTGCGAGGTACGAGACGAAGACTGACAGCGTCAGGCTTCAACATCGATCTCATCCACGATGCCGACCACGACGGCCCTGATCGGGGCCGGGTCCAGACCGACGATCTGGCGTGCGGAGTTGCCTTCGTCGATGAGCAGCACCGTCTCCCCCACCCCTGCGTCGACGACGTCCACGGCGATCAGGTAGCCGCCTTCCGGGTTGCCGTCCACGTCGAGGAGGTCGCAGACGAGGAGTTTCCGGCCATCGAACACCGGCGAGTTGATCGTCGAGACGACGGTGCCGACAACGGTGCCCACCTTCATGGGGTCACCTCGTCGACGATCCCCACGATCGCATGGTCGACGGGCACGAACGTGTCAGGCAGTGCTTGGGCGGCCTCTCGTGATCCGACGAAGTACACGAGTTCGCCTGGTCCGGCCATGTGGACTCCGTCCGCGGCGACCACCGGCCTCCCCCTCGGCTCCTGATGGCGGTCCAGCGGCTGGACGATGAGGAACTTGACACCCTCCAGCCCTGGTGTCTTGACCGTGGCCACGACCGTTCCGACGACGCGCCCGAGTTGCACGGCTACTCCTCGCCGACCCGTTTGGAGAACCGCCCGTCGGCCAACAAGTTGCCGCCCATCTCAGGGTGGAGTTGCGGGATCACCACGGAGATCACCCGCTCCGGGACACTCGCCGAGCCGATCTCGACAGCGGCCTCCACCTCGGCCACGGGACCCTGGAACAGCAGGTATCCCTTGCCGCCGAGGCCGTCGGCGAGTCGGATCTCCTGGAGCGTCACCTTCGCTCCCTTGACCCCGGCATCGGCTGCCTGGATGACGGCGGCCACCGTTCGAGTCTCGATGACCCCCAATGCCTCACCCTCGCCCGCTCTTCGGGCACCGCGCACGGCGGCGGTCACATCCGGATGGATGTCGGGAAGCAGAACCAGGTCGATCAACGTGGCGATCGCCTTGCCGGCGTCGACAGCCTCCTCGACATCGCCGACCTCGCCGGCGATCAGCACGAGGTACTTGCCGGGTTGGACCGTTCCGGCGCGGATCACTTCGATGGGCGCACGCTTGACCATCTGGTCGCCGGCTTCTATTCCACGGGCGATCGAGTCGAACTCGAGCAACGCGAGCGCAGGGCGCATCACACGATCCTCAGCGCACCGACCACGGTGATGCGCCGTTCACGGGAGAAGGTCCGGGGCCGGGTCAATCCGTCGCCGGTCGGGCTGGCGATCGAGAAGGACGTGAACCCCTCGCCGCCTTCTCCGAGCCCTGCGTAGTGCGGACCGTTCGCGACGAAGATCGAGCAGTTCATCGCTCTGGCCATACGGGTGATGGTTTCGACGTTGGTCGAGTGGATGGATGCCGTGTGACGGAAATGGT
>CAYLHS010000109.1:0-5754 GCA_964383535.1 uncultured Acidimicrobiia bacterium | reverse complement strand
GCCGGGTCGGCCATGTCGGCCCGCTTGCCGCCCGCGGCCTTGGCCAGCCGCTTGAGCGACAGGCGCCCCGAGACCGGCACGATGCCGATGATCGGAGCGTCATCAACGATTGCGACGAGTGTCTTGAAGACGCGGTCGGGATCGACGCCGAGGGATTCGGCGGCCGCCTCGCCATAGGACAGGTCGGAATCGGTCACCTCGTACTCATGGACCACGAACGAGATGCCGGCACGCCCGAGTATGTCGATGGCGCGAGTGCTCCCCGCCATCAGGCGGTGCTGGCCTGTTCGTCGGGAGCCAGCAGGCAGTGTGAGAGCGTCTCGAGCAGGGTCGTGACCCCACCCTCCGCATACGCGTCGTACGCCTCCCGAGCGAATCGGCGTCCCACGGGATCGTCGAGGCCCAGGGTGGCCGCGGCTCCCGCAACAACCATGTTGGCGAACAGCTTCGGCCACAACTCGATCACCTCGCTGTGTACGTACTCAAACTGCCGAACGGCTTCCGCGTGGCGCCCTTCCAGCGCTGCGATCCCCGCTTCGGCAACGCTTCGGAACATGCTGATGGCGCGCCCTCTGAAAGGACGGGAGTCGATGAGATCTCTGACCTTGTAGAGACGGTCCGCTTCGCTCAGTTGCAGCGCTGACATGAGGGCCCATGCGATGTCATAGCCGCCCGGTGCCTGGTGGTTCAGATCGACCACCAGATCGAACGCCTTCTGATAGTGGCCCGTGACGAACGCGATACTTGCCTTTGTGATTGCGACATCCTGCTCAACCTGCGCGTCGCCGCCCTCGATCCATCTTTGGAGAATCGGTTCGAGAGCCGCCTTGGCAGCTTCCGTGTTGCCTGTAAGAAGAGCACGCCTCAGGATCAATTCGTCGTAGGCATCCTGCTTGTCGGCCGGCAGATGCTCAGCGTCGATTTCGGCCACCAGCGCGTCGAACTCGTCCCACTCGAAGTCCCATACGTGTGTGAACGCGTACGCGATCTGCGTGTCGATCAGGTACCGCGGTTCGCCGATTCTGCGTGCCTCCTGAACCTGTTCGATCAGGTACCGCTGGTCGAAAGGTGCCTCAGGAGCTGACAGGTAGTCGAGGTTGTTCAGCGCGCGCCGTCTCGCGTGGGTCAATCCATGCTGTCTCGCAAGCGCGAGCCCCGCTTCCAGCAGCGCGAATCCCTCTCGCGGACGACGGCAGCGGCCTGCGAGAGCAGTCCCCTTGGTAATGAGCAACTGGGTTACGACAGGAATGTCGTCGTGGCCCTCGGCGACGGTGAGGGCTCGATCGCACCAGGCAAGCCCCTCCTCATCCTGAAGGTTGAGCATGAACGACCTGGCCAACTCCGCCATCGCCTCTCCATGAGGCTGCGATGTGCCGGGCGCTTCCTCGATGGCAGCTTGGAGTCTCGTCGAAGCCAGATGACTTCGCCCTGTGTCGTCGTAGTGGAGAGCGAGCACGGTGATGGCCCGCAATCGCCCGACGGGATCATCGTTGAACACTTCGAGTGCAGACCCGACGAACTCCTCCACACGTTCATCGAGTCCGGCGTGCGCCGACTGGGCGGCCCTGAGCCACAACTCTCCGGCGAGAAACCCCTCATCGGCAACGTTGATCCCCCGAAGGCACAAGGCGATCACCTGCGCGTGTGACTGGAGCGCCGCGGCGCGATCGGCCGCCACGAGCAGCGCTTCGATTGCGCGCTCTCTGATCCCTTCGGCCCCCTCGGCCACTGCGTCCACGTAGTGGCTGGCCACGGCGGCAGCCAGCCCCGGTTCGTCGAGGCCCTGGAAGTATTCGGCCACGCGAACATGACGGTCCCTTCGTGTGGTCCTGCTGATTCGTTGGTAGGCGACCTCGCGGATGATGGACTGGATGAAGTGGTACTGCCCCCGTTCTGGCGAACGCGGATCACGGTTGACATCGAGGATCTCTTCTCGCACCAACGGTTCCAGCAAGGTCGCCAGCTCACTCGGCTCTTCGGGGCGCAACGCGGCGAGTCCTTCCAGGGTGAATGACTGGCCAAGGATGGCTGCATCTTGGAGCAGCTCGCGTTGCAGCTGGTCGAGTCGGTCGAGACGGGCCCCGACGAGGCCGCTCAAGGAATCCGGCACCTCCAGCTCGCCAACTTCGGCCTTCGCTACGTACTTCCCCGCCCCGTCGGCGACGAGCATCTCCCGATTGGCGAGCATCCGGAGGAGCTCTACCGCGTAGAGGGGAACACCGCCTGCCTTCTCGACGAGCCGCTCGACCAAGGACGACGGAGCATCGGGTACGACTCCAAGGACCAACTCCCCCATAGCGGAGTCCGACAGCGGTGACAGGTGGAGGGCAAGCGAGTTGCTGCGGCCAGATCCCCAGCCCGGTCGTCGTTCGAGGAGCTCCGGGCGGGCGAGGGTAACGACCAAGATCGGTTGGCCTGCAGCGATCGACACGAGCTCTCCGATGAACTCCAGCATCCCGTCGTCGGCCCAGTGGAGATCTTCGAACACCATCACCGTCGTGCCACGGTCGGCGATGCGCAGGAAGAACGTCCGCCAAGCCGCGTACAGCTCGGATCGATCGTCCGGTGGTACATCGGCCAATCCCAGAAGGCCCGCAAGTCGCGGTTCAATCCAGTCGCGATCGTCGGCGTCGTCGACGTACTCGGCTATCGCCGTTCGCAACTTCGTTTGTGCCTTGTGCGAATCATCGGCTTCAGCGATGCCACATCGACTTCGGACCATCTCGCCGAGCGCCCAGAACGTGAGGCCTTCCCCATAGGCGGGAGACCTCCCCTGGTGCCAGTAGACCGATTCGCTGATCCCGTCGAGGTAGTTGCGAAGCTCCTCTGCCAGCCTGCTCTTTCCGATGCCGCCCTGCCCGACGATCGATACGAGCCGGCTGCGCCGTTCGGATCCAACCGCATGCACCTGATCCTTGAGCAGACGAAGCTCCCCGTCGCGTCCGACAAACGGGGGCGAGAGCTGATCGCTACGTCGATCGCCGCGCCTGCCCGCGACGACGCGAACCGCCTGCCAGGTCTCCACCGGTTCGGCCTTCCCCTTGAGGGTCCTCTGTCCCATCGGAGCGAACTCAATCGCCTTGTCGGCGAGGTTCACCGTCGCGGCACCGGCAAGCACGGTGCCGGGTTCGGCGACACTCTGGAGGCGCGACGCCGTGTTGACGATGTCGCCGATGATGAGGCCTGTCCCCTCGTTGCCGTCGCTCCCGACGGCGGCCTCCCCGCTCAGCACGCCGGCTCTCGCGCGCAGATCCGGAAGCCCTACTTCCTGCCCGAGCACCTCAACCGCATCGACCAGTTCCAGCGCTGCCCGCACGGCCCGTTCGGCGTCGTCTTCATGAGCGACATCGGCACCCCACACCGCCATTACCGCATCGCCGATGAACTTGTCGATCACACCACCGAACCGGTGGACAATCTCCCGCGCACGATCGAAGTATCGGGTGAGCATCGAGCGCACCTCTTCGGAATCGCGCCGTTCGGTCAACGGAGTGAAGCCGACCAGGTCGATGAACAGCACCGACACGAACCTCCGTTCCTGGTCGGTGGCCGTGGGCGGAGGCGCCGATTGCAGCGCAAACCCGCACTCGGAGCAGAACTTGTCGGTCTCGGTAGTCGGAGAGCCGCAGGACGGGCACGATGCAGCAAAGGGCGTGCCACATTCCGAGCAGAACTTGGCGCCCTCACGATTCTGCGCACCACAGGACGAACAGATCATCGGCCGTTCAACAATCTACCTTCTGCTCGGGTCTTCCGTAGGGGCGGCCACGAGAATGCATGTCCGATAGCCGACCGGTCGACATACAATCTGCATCGATGGATCAAGGTTCGCGAGCTTGTCGTCGATGTCGCACCATGCCGCGCGGGGCATGAGCCGCTAGCAGCTCCACCGACCCGCACGGGCATACCCGGCGGGTTTTTCTTGTTTCCCTTGGAGGCACCAATGACGACACAGCTCACAGATCTCGAAACCGACCAGCACCTACGCCGCTACGACGACATCCGAGACTTGCTGCCCGGGCCCGACAACCCGACACCACTCGTGCGACTCAACCGGATCACGAACGCCGACTGGTACCTGAAGATCGAGTGGATGAACCCGTTCGGGTCGCTGAAGGATCGAACCGCCGCATATCTGCTCGCAGGGATGGTCGAGCGGGGAGAGCTCGACGGCAGAGATCTCGTCGAGGCGACGTCCGGCAACACGGGCATCGCACTGGCTGCCCTCGCCGGCCTGTTGGGCACGCATCTCACGGTCACCATCCCCGACGGCGTCCCCGAAGAGAAGAAGGTCCTCCTGCGCATGCTTGGCGCCGAAGTATGGCCCACGCCCGATGATCTCTGCCCGGTGGATCACCCCAAGGACGGGGCAATCGCGCTGGCGAGATCCCTGGCGGCATCCGAAGGCGGCTCGCGCTATGCAATGGCCAACCAGTACGAGAGTGAGGACAACGTCAAGGCCCACTATGAGACGACCGGGCCGGAGATCTGGAACCAGACGGAGGGACGAATCAGGACGTTCGTTGCCGGCTTCGGGACCTGCGGCACGATCACCGGGATCGGCCGCTACCTCAAGGAACAGGACCCGAGCATCAGAGTGATCGGTATCGAGCCCCAGAAGGGACACCGGCTGCCAGGGCTCAAATCGTTCGAAGAGGCCAAACAGCCTTCGATCCTCGACTGGTCTGTCATCGATGATGTCATCCATGTGGACGACGAGGCGGCATACGCGTTCACGAAGCGCCTCTACCGCGAAGAGAGCCTGATGGTTGGCCCGTCGACGGGTGCCGTCGTCGCCGCACTGGACCAGCTGGGGGACACAGGGCTTGCCGTGGGAATCTCCGCCGATTCTGGATTCAAATACACGAGCTACTTCGCGGACGTCCTCGGCGACGAGGGCTTGCCGCAGATCTGAAAGGAACCAGCAAGTGATCGACGAGAAGCTCGACACGAGCGGACTGCTCTGCCCACTCCCCGTCTACAAGGCATCAACGGTGCTGTCGCGTATGGAACCCGGACAAGTGCTCGAGCTGGTCTGCACCGATCCCGGTTCCCTCGCCGACATCCCGGCGCTGGCTCGACAGCGCGGTGACATCCTCCGAAACGTCGAAGAACAACCCGGTCGCCAGGTGTTCCTGATCGAGAAAGGACCGGTTCAGTGAGTGGACGACTTGCGCTCGTCGCTTCCAAGGGAACCCTCGACCAGGCCTATCCGCCACTCATCCTCGCGACGACCGCAGCGAGCCTCGGCTGGGAGGTCGGGATCTACTTCACGTTCTTCGGCCTCGACATCCTGCACAAGGACCGACTCCAGCACCTCAAGATGGCATCGGTCGGCAACCCGGCCGGCCCGACCCAGATACCCACGCTTGCAGGGGTCATTCCCGGAGCGACCGCAGCGGCGACAGCGATGATGAAGCGCCAGATGCAAGATGCCCACATGCCGAGTGTTGCCGAGTTCATCGACATGGCCAGAGAGCTGGGCGTGACGTTCTTCGCCTGCGCCACGACGATGGGCGTCATGGGGGTGGACGAATCCGACCTCATCGACGGCTGTCAGATCGCCGGAGCGGCCGCCTTCCTCGACTTCGCCGCCGCGGCCGACGTCCAGCTCTACGTGTAGTCGGAACGAGTACCTCGCAGAGTCTTCACCGAGAGTGAGAATCTGGGCCCAGCGACTCATAGTGCTCAGTTGTTCCCCCTGATAGGTTCCTCTTGGGGAGGATGTCATGATGTCGCGCCGCCTGCTGGTTC
>CAYLHS010000108.1:3422-5783 GCA_964383535.1 uncultured Acidimicrobiia bacterium | reverse complement strand
ACGTCGGCGTCTTCCTGGTGACCGCGTACATCGTCTGGACCCTGGCGGCGAGCGGAGACTTTGGCCTCTGGCCGATCATCGGCTAGCCGGAAGTCGGCCCATCGCTGGCAACCACGACGGTTGCCAGCGATGGCGGGGTGAGGCCCGGCCGATGGACATCGGCCGGGCCTCACCATCAGCTGAAGATGCGCACGTCCGCATGCAGTTCCAGGCCGACCCGCTCGGCATGGATGTTGTACGGCACGATGGTCGAATGCGAACGCGTTCCAGGCGAACCGTCCGCCGGGCTTGAGTGGCGCAGCAACGCGCTCGAAGGTACAGCATGAGTCATTCTCCGAACAGTGGCGAGGCGCCACCGCGAGCGGTGCCTACGGCATCCGGCGTGGTTTCAGCGGTTGCTCGATGGTTCGACGTCCTTGATGACGACCCAGCGGTGTTTGCCGATCTTGCGGTCCTTGGTGAATCCGGCCCTCTCGAATGTGGAGAGGGCTCCGTGGAAGAGGAATCCGGCCGGCACCGCGCCTGCGGGTTCGGGGTAGCCCTCAACTCGGCCGCCGCCTAGTCCGGCGATCAGCTCGAGTGCTCCCGCCAGTGCTGCGGTGGCCACGCCCTGGCGGCGGTGTCCCTTGCCAACGAAGTGGCAGGCGATCCGCCAGTCCGGGAGGTCGCCGAGTCTTTTCTCGTATTCTCTGCGGTTCTTGATGCGGGGCACCTCGTCAGGTGCTCCGAACTGGCACCAGCCGAGACAGTCCTCACCGTCGAAGACCAGGGCGGCGTGGGCGGTGCCGGCCCGGACCCTGTCGAGCTTGCGGAGCCGGTTCGGTTCCGGAGCATCTGCGTGGCTGTCGTCCGGCGGGTGGAAGCCCGTGCACCAGCAGCCACCAAAGACCCCGTTGTTGGCTTCGACCAGGGCGGCGAACGCGTCCCAGGTGGACTCGTTGAGCGGTCTGATCGTGTACCGCGACGTCATGTGATGCTTGCCAGGAAGTCGAGCACCCGTTCGGTCAACATCGCCGTCGCTTCGGCGTCATAGGAGGGAAGCGTGCTGTCGGCGAAGTAGTGCTGGTCACCCGGATACAGGAACAGGCGGGCGTCGTCGACGGCTTCGACGAGCGACCTGGCGGCGTCGATGTCTCCCTCACCGACGAAAATCGGGTCCGAGTCCATGCCGTGGATCTGGACCGGCACCCCGTCCGGCCACTCACCGAAGTAGTCCGCCGGGACACACGAGTAGAACAGAAGCGCACCGGCGGCGCCGGGCCGGGTCTGGGCCAGCTTCTGAGCCGGGAGCACCCCCAACGAGAACCCGGCATACACCAGGTCAGTGGCCAGATCGTCGGCTAGTCGCACCCCGCGTTCGATCATGACGTCGAACCCCATCTCCTCGGCATGGGCCACACCCTCAGCGATGGCGCCAAACGTTGCGCCCTCGAACAGGTCGGGGGTGTGCACCGTGTGCCCGGCGCTGCGGAGCACGTCGGCGAACGCCACAATGCCCGGGGTCAGTCCCAGCGCATGGTGGAACAACAGCACCTCAGCCATTCAACACCTCCCACGAATGATCCAGAATTCTCGATCGATGACGTTACCCGGTATGATCCACAAATGTCGAGCAATCAGCCAATCCCGGACTACGAAATCGACGACCTCCGCATCGTGACCACGCCGGCGGAGCTCAAGGCCATGTCGCATCCCCTGCGTGACACGCTGTTAGACCTCGTCATCGAGCGGGCCGCAACCGTGAACGAGCTCTCCGCCGCAGTGGAGCGGCCGCCCAGCACAGTGGCCTTCCACGTCGGGGTCTTGGTCAAAGCGGGTTTGTTCAAGGTCGTCCGCACCAGGCGGATTCGGGCCATCGACGAGCGGTTCTACGGTCGTACCGCCCGCATCTTCTATGTCGGCAAGATCCAACCCCAACAAGTCGCCGCCCTCACCAACCTCCTGGTTGAAGCTGCCGGCGAATCGGTCACAGCGCACCGCGAAGACAACCTCAGAGCCGTGCACCGTCACGCCCGGATCCCCCACGAACGGGCCGCCGAGTTCTGGGAACGGGTCTTCGATATCACGCGCGAGTTCAGCGCTCTTCCCCGCGCCGGGGACACCTCCTACGCCTTCGTCGCCGGCCTCTACCCGACCGACTACCCCACGCTCCCTCGACCCGAGAATGAGGAGCCACCGCAACAGCCCGAGGCATGAGGTGTCTAGTGCCGTCCGGGAACTGCAGCCCCCTCATCACCGACCCCGACGGGGCCACGACCGGAGACGATAGCCATGCCTTTCTCGACTATCGAGAGATGCGCAGTGGGTCCCAGCGACCTCGGTTCGCTGTGACTGGTAATTGCGTCCAACCCTGTCGGGAAT
>CAYLHS010000108.1:0-3322 GCA_964383535.1 uncultured Acidimicrobiia bacterium | reverse complement strand
AGATTGGGTGGTATCTGGAATCGACAGAATGGGCCTTCTCCCCACTCATGGACGACGTCCGCCGGCTCACACGGTGAACGAGCTATTCGTACTCCTTGAACCCGAGCGACTCGTAGAGATTCCTCGCCGGAGCGTTGTCATCCTCCACCCGTAGCGCGACGGTCATCGCCCCTGCCCGGTGCAGTGTGGCCATGCAGTGGAGGAGGAGGTGCCGGGCAAGACCTCGCCTGCGGTAGGAGCGGTTGGTGAACAGCTCGATGATGAACGGTCCGTCGGGCGTGTCGCGCCACGGAGCGCGGTGGACGGTCTGAATCGCGGCGACGATTGCGCTGTCGTGTTCGATGACCGGCGATGCCTCGAACCAGAACGCCCCGTAGTGGCCGCCGAAAGCAGCTTCGATGTCGTCGACGGCTTCCGGAAGCGTCGCACACGCGACTCCAGGCCCATAGGCCTCGAAGTACAACCGTCCGAGATCATCTCGGTCGGACCACCGTGACGCCCGTGTCGGGAGGCCCGGAATCGGGGCAGGGCGGGGAGCATCGGAGATCTCTGCGACGAGCGTTGGCATCACCACCGATTCTCGCATCAGCTATCTGGATGTGGATCTCGATATCAAGCACGACCTACGTCCCTTCTTGGAGTTGGTTGCTGTCGGCGGGAGCGGTCCTGCGGCTGTTCGGTCCGTAGTCACGGACGACGTGCGCCATCCGCAACCGATAGTCGGAGAAGAAGCGGCTACGACCCAACCGTTGGGCGTGGCGATGCAACGGGTCGTTGCGCCACCGCGTGACCGCGTCCTCGTCGTCGAAGAATCCGATCGCGACGAATCTCCCAGGTTCGCTGCTGCTCTCGAAGCGCTCGACACCTCGAAAGCCGTCGATGTCGGCGAGCAGAATCCGGAGGTCTGACGACATTGCCGTGTAGTCAGCGAGAACAGCCTGGTCGGGCCGGATCCAGAACTCGAAAATCATCACAATCACAATGGAGTCTCCATCACTCACGCGTCGAGAACGCACCCTATGCTCGAGTCTCTTCGGCAGGCACCGAAACGTCTCAGCGAGTCAGATCATGGGAATCGCGAGCGAGTTGACCTCGTCGTAGTGAAGCGCCCCTGGGGCTTCACCCCCCCTGAGAATGGCGTTCATCGCAGATTGTGCAGCGGCCAGCGCGCACCGGTAGGGCAGAGATCCGGAGCTGATCCGCCGCACACCAAGATCCCGCCACCGCGTAATCGGGCGATCGGCGAGGACGTTGACAGGAATTCGCACCGCATCTACAACCGCTGCGACGGTGGCTTCGTCAGCGGACGGGACGAAGACCCCATCCGCACCCGCATCTTCGTACATCCGGGCGCGTGTCACCGTAGCGTCCCGTTCCCTCCCGAGCCACCAAGTATCGATCCGCGCATTCAGAAACAGGAGCGGCGCTGCCCGCTTCATCTCACCGATGATCCGCGCCTGGTCGGTTGCTCCCGCCAGGTGATCGCCACGCCCGTCCTCGATGTTGATCCCGGCGGCACCGAGCTCCCACAGCTCAGCCACGAGATCGGCCGGATCCTTGCCCCAACCGTTCTCAACGTCAATCGTGATGGGGACCGGAAGACGGACAAGTTTGCGAGCCAAAACGACTGTGGGACAGTGGGTCAGGCCAAGCCCATCTGCCAGGCCGTGTGACGCCGCGACACCGAGGCTGGTGGTACCGATTGCGGAAAACCCGGCAGCGACGAACATCGACGCGGAGGCCACGTCCCACACGTTGGGGAGAATCAGCGGTTCGGGGCCTTCGTGCAGTCGACTGAACTGTACGACCCCATCGGCGAGCGCGAGTGCGTGGTCCTTCCCTGGGCATGCGTGACGGCCCTCGCCAAACGGAGCCCCGGAGAGGTCGACGATAACCTCGTCGCCGTTCGGTGCGATGCGACGGGTTGTCGCGACCGGCGGATCGTGACCCTCGACCAAACGAGCCGTCGCATCGCACGCCTGCACCAGCACGCAGATCACCGCCGCGGTCGCGTCATCCCACGAGCCACCGCACTCGGCGACAAGTCTCGCGACGGCGCGATCCGCGCCTGGCGCGATCGCCACATGCGGTTGATAGCACGCAGCAATCGCGCGCACGTCACGACTGACGGCTCGTGGAAGCCCAAGCGCTGCTGCGAGCGTGGCAACGTGATCGCCGCCTCGACGCAATCGTTCGGGCGACACACCACTCAGAATCTCTTCCACCATCGCGCGCCGGCGGGCATGGTCCCTGCCCTCGCTGAATCGCGGAACGTGTGATCGCAGCCAGTCAACTCCCCGCCGACCCGGCGGCGTTTCAGGAACCCGATAGCTGTCATCTCGCAAGATCTCATATGTCGCCATGCTTCCAACATAGGACCACCACGCTTAGGCGAGCACCGAAATGTTGCGGGCTAGTATCGGACTCACGGTGACCGCAGCCACGATTGCAAGGGATTTGGCTCGCCTCGGATCGCTACTCGCCGATGAAACGCGCTCAAGGATCCTGTGCGCCTTGATGGACGGACGAGCCCATACAGGCAACGAGCTCTCGCGCCATGTCGGCGTTGCCGCCTCCACAACCAGCGAACACCTCTCGAAACTACTCGACGCCAATTTCGTTGCCGTCGAAGCACAAGGACGCCACCGCTACTGGCGCATCGCCGACCCTCGCGTCGCCGATCTACTTGAAACACTCGGCGCCCGCGCCACGCGCACCACCGATCCCACAGCGCCCGGCGATCTCACCTACGCACGAACCTGCTACGACCACCTCGCCGGCGAGCTTGCCGTCACGATCTACGAGCGACTCATCGCTGACGATCACCTAAGTCTCAATGACGAGCATCTCGATATCACGTCGACCGGATACGATCTCTTCACCACGCTCGGCGTCGACACCGAAGCGATACGAAGTGCGGCTCGCGCCAAGGCGCGGCCCTGCCTGGACTGGACTCAACGCCGCCACCACCTCGCCGGCGCGGCCGGCAAAGAGCTCCTCACAGCGTTCCTCACCAACGGCTGGATCAGGCCGGGGCGACGACCCCGCAGCGTCCACATCACCGAAACCGGCAAGACCGAAATCAACAGCAGCTTCGGACTCACGAACCGACGGTTGCTTCGATGAACCTCCGCGGTCCTTGCTCTGTATTCAGGACGCCGCAGATGCCGCATCGTGCACTTCCGGCGCGCCCTTTCGCGCCCTCTGCGCGCCCCCGGGCCCACAATGCACCTTGCAGCAGGGCCCTACATATGCGATAGACCCCCGGAAGAGGGGGGCTCCAAGCTCCGGGGGTGAGACTCGAACTCACAACCTGCGGATT
>CAYLHS010000107.1:0-5789 GCA_964383535.1 uncultured Acidimicrobiia bacterium | reverse complement strand
GGGTAGGGGGGTGGTGCGCGGGTTCGGTTGGTGGGTACGGCCCCCTCCGTCCTCGGCTTCGCCGAGTCCACCTCCCCCAACACTCGCTCCGCTCGCGAGGGGAGGAAACAAGAAGCCCCCTCCGTCCTCGACCTTCGGTCGAGTCCACCTCCCCCAACACTCGCTCCGCTCGCGAGGGGAGGAAACGGGAACGAGGGTTGGCTACAGCTCTTCGAGCTTGGTGAACAGCGGGGTGATCTCGCCCAGGCGAGTCCCGGCCGCCAGGGCTGGTCGCTGCCAGCCCTCACCGCCGGGCTCAAGGCCGAGCATTGCTCGGAGACGGTCCGACGTGAACGGCGTGTACGGGGAGAACCCGACGCCGAGACCGGCGATCGCCGACAGCGCGACGGACAGGATCGTTCCGGCCCTGGCCCGGTCGCCCTTGAGGACCTTCCACGGTTCTTGGGCGTTGAGGTAGGTGTTGACGGCCTGGGCGCCCTGCATCGCGGTACGGAGCCCTGCCCGCAGCTCGACCCGCCCGATCAGGTCGCCCTCCTCGACGAGGAGGTTGTCGATCGTGTCGAGCAGTTCCCGATCCTCGGCGGACAGGTCGCCCTGGTCGGGGATGGCCCCATCGAAGCTGCGCCCCGTCAGCGTGAGGACCCGGTTGACGAGGTTGCCCCAGGTTGCCACCAGCTCCTCGTTGATCCTGCGCACGATCTCGTCGTCGGACAGATCGGTGTCGTTCTGCTCCGGCAGTGACGCTGCGAGGGCGTAGCGGAGCGCGTCAGGTTCGAGACGCTCCGCGTACCAGGAGATCGACCTGCCGATGCCACGGCTCGCCGATCCCTTCTCGCCCTTGAACGTGACGTACTGGTTGGCGGGCACGTCGGTGGGGAGGTTGAGGCCCTCATAGCCCATCAGCTGGCATGGCCAGATCACGGCATGGAACACGACGTTGTCCTTGCCGATGAAGTAGTACGACTCGCCGTCGGGATCCTCCCACCACGCCTTCCAGGCGTCGGGTGTGCCTTGGATCTGCGCCCACTCCTTGGCGGCGGACAGGTACCCGATCACCGCCTCGAACCACACGTAGATTCGCTTGCCTTCGCCGAGGTCGGCGAATTCGGGCGGCAACGGAATGCCCCAGGTCAGGTCGCGTGTGATGGCCCTGTCGAGGAGCCCGTCCCTGGTGAAACCGATCGCCATGTTCTGCACGTGCCGGCGCCACCCCTTCCTCGTCTCCAGCCACTCGAGGAGACGATCCTCGAAGGCCGAGAGCCGCAGGAAGTAGTGCTCGGTGTCCCGCATGACCGGCTTCGCGCCGGTGATGCGGCTTTTCGGGTCGATCAGGTCCTCCGGGTCGAGCTGGCGACCGCAGTTGTCGCACTGGTCACCCCTGGCACTCGTGTAGCCGCAGAACGGGCACGTGCCTTCCACGTAGCGGTCCGGCAGGAACCTGCCGGCATCCTCGTCGTAGAACTGGCTCGACGGTTTCGTGACGATGTAGCCGTGCTCGTGGAGTCGCCGGAACACGTCCCATGTGACGTCGCGGTGGTTGTCGGTGCCCGTCGACGTGTACAGATCCCATGAGATACCGAGCGCCTTCCAGTTGGCGAGGAACTCGGCGTGGTATCGATCGACGATCTCCTGCGGTTCGACCCCCTCCTGGTCGGCTCTGACGGTGATCGGGGTTCCATGCACGTCGCTGCCGGACACCATCAGCACGTTGTTGCCCGCGAGGCGGTGATAGCGGGCAAAGATATCGGCGGGAAGATAGGCCCCCGAGAGGTGCCCGAGATGTCGGGAGCCGCTCGCGTACGGCCATGCGACGGCGACGAGAATGTGGCGTGAAGTCATCGGCGCGGAGCGTACCAGGCGGTGCCGGCAGATCCCGCCCGATATCAGCGTTCACGATTGTCATCGAGGTGGGCCATTCGGTATCGTGAATAACGGAGGTGCGCGTGGCAAAGGTCGTGATCATCGGTGCCGGCTTCGCCGGCCACACAGCGGCGCTCTACCTGGGGGATGCCCTCGGAAGAGACCACAGCATCACGGTGATCAACCGCTTCGAGGACTTCTGGTATGTGCCTTCGTGGGTGTGGGTCGGTATCGGTCGGATGAAGGTCGACCAGACTCGCTTTCCGCTTGCGCCTGTCTACGAGAAGATGCACATCGGGTTCGTCCACGGCAGGGCGACGTCGGTACATCCCGACGATCGCTATGTCACCGTGGCGCCGGACGGCGGAGGAGAGGAACAGGGGGTCGACTACGACTACCTGCTCATCGCGACCGGTCCGAAGCTCAACTACGAGGCCACCGAAGGCCTTGGGCCGGCGTACGGCTTCACCCAGTCGATCTGCACAGCGCCGCACGCCGAGGCGTCGCGCGACGCCTACTTCGAGCAGATCTCCCGCATGGAACGCGGCGAGCACGTGCGTTTCGTGATCGGAACCGGCCATCCGAGCGCGACATGCCAGGGTGCTGCGTTCGAGTACATCACCAACATCCACAAGGATCTCGTGCGGAGGAAGCTCCGCGACAAGGCCGAGCTGCGGTGGCTGTCCAACGAGCAGGCGGTCGGCGACTTCGGGGTCGACGGCGTCCTTGCCCGCTACAAGGGTGAGATCGTCAGCAGCGAGTCGTTCCTTTCCGCAGTGTTCCGGGAGTACGGGGTCGTGTGGGACGTGCAACGAGCCGTGCACAAGGTCGACGAGTCGACGATCTACTGGGAGGCCGCCGACGGAACGTACGGCGAGACACCCTACGACTTCACAATGCTCATTCCTCAGTTCACGGGCGTCGAGATGAGCTATGTGGGCGCCGACGGCCAGGACGTGTCGGAGCGGCTTGCCAATCCCGCAGGGTTCATCAAGGTCGATGCCATCTACGGGCTGCCCTACGACCGACTTCGGACGAACCCGACTGCGTGGCCCGAGCTGTACCAGAACCCGTACTACGAGAACGTGTTCGCCGCGGGCATCGCGTTCGCACCTCCCGGACCGATCTCCGTGCCGTTGACGACACCGAATGGAACGAAGATCTCGGCGGCGCCGCCTCGCACCGGCATGGTGTCGGGTATCACCGGCCGTATCGTCGCCAAGAACCTGATCGATCTCATCAAGAACGGACGGATGTCGCACGGTGAGCGCATGACCGAGATGGCGGCGGCCTGCATCGCGTCGATGGGCGACTCGCTGTGGGACGGTTCGGCGGCGACGATCATGATCTACCCGGTCGTCCCCGACTTCCGCCGGTATCCGAACGAGGGTGGCAGGGACACGTTCGTGACCCACATGGAGATGGGGCTCGGGGGCGCCTGGATGAAACGCATGATCCAGGCGACGTTCATGCACAAACTGCGAGGACGGATCGGCTGGAAGCTGATCCCTGAGTGAGAGGAGCCCTGGTGACGAAAGAGCTGGAATTCACCGACCGTGACCGGGCCAGGATGAACAACAAGCTCATCCAGTTCTTCAGGTTCATCGTCCTGAACCTGAAGATCCTCAAGGCGGTCGACCGCTCGAAGCGGTCGTAGGAGGCGGGTCACGCCCGCCGTATTTCGCGGTGCGCTCCGAGCAGCTAGGGGCTCTGGGCCGCCACACCTCGCGAGGCCATCCAACGGAAGAAACCCCAGGCGGCGACGAACACGGTCACGCTGAACAGGACGAGGCGGATCGACATGGGCACGATGAGGAGCGCCGCGACGA
Organism: uncultured Acidimicrobiia bacterium; assembly: GCA_964383535.1. Taxonomy (GTDB): domain Bacteria; phylum Actinomycetota; class Acidimicrobiia; order Spongiisociales; family UBA4744; genus CAYLHS01. The sequence continues at coordinate 2,100 of CAYLHS010000107.1, read as the reverse complement.
ACTGGGCAACAATCGATGCGTAGAGGAGCCTCGCCACGAACAAGCGGCTGCGGTGCGAAATGAACCAGGCGCCAAACGGCGCGCCGATCACCACGATTGGGACGCACACCCACCAGTAGTTCCAGGCCTCGGTCGCCATGCCTCCACCAGCGAGGGCCTTCCACGCGAAACCCACTGCTGCGTTCATTCCCATCAACACGACCGAGGTCGGGGTTGCAACCGATTCGTTGATGCGCAGCCGTAGCACCAGCAGAGAGAACGTCGTGATGTCGAGACCGCTTCCCGTGATCGACGACACCAGGCCGCCCGCGACACCCGTGACAACGAGCAGCACGACGTGGCGCGCCCCGAAATCACGGATCTCGTGACGGACCTCGCGGTTGCGGTATCGGTTGATCAGCCACAGGGCAACGGCGAATGCCAGCCACGTACTGGTGAAGAGCATCTTGGCGTAGGAGGGAGGGAGGCGACCGGCGACCCATTGCAGTCCCACGATCACACCCACCGCTCCCCCCACGCTGGACCACACCAGGGCATGCCGTTCGACGCGGATCCGCGTGTAGAGGATCGTGACGGCTGCTGCGCACATCCCCACTGTTTGGATCATCAGCGAGAAGTCACGGGCCGTGGCCGGGTGGATGTTGAAGAGCAGTGTCATCACGGGGAAGGCGACTGCGCCGCCCCCTTCGCTGGTGGCCCCGGCGATGAACGAACCGAAGACCATGGTCACCGACATGAACCAACCCTTCACGAAGAGCACCCAGCGCTGTCCGAAGGTCATGGCGCAGATCCAGGCTCCCCACACGACCACCGCGGTCAGGCCGACCGAGACCCACGCGGAGCGGCGGCGTGTCAGGAGAGGCACAGTCGGATCCTATCTGCGTGAGACGGCCCGAAGGCGGCTAGACCCCGTGAGGTTCCACCGGTCGAGTCGGTTCGGCCCTGTCGACGATGACCACCCCGATGAGGATCAACGCGGCGGCGAGCCCGATGATCAAGTTCAGCTGCTCGGCGAGTAGCAGTGCACCCGTCGCGAGGCTCACCAGAGGAACGAGATATCCGACCAGTGACGCTCGGGTGGCTGTGGTGTGGCGGACGACCCACAAGAACCCGAGGTACGGCAGCACGGTGCCGAGCGTCGCCATGTAGGCGAGGAGACTCCACGACGTCGGAGCGATCGATGTGAGGGGTGTGCTGCCGAACAGCGGCCAAATGATCAGCACCCCGACGGCACACGCGACGAATTGGGGACCCGCGAGTTCCGTCACCGAGTAGCGCTGCGCGTACACCCTGCTGAGCACACCGCCGAGCGACGCGAGAAGGATGCCGACCGCCGACCACGCGACACCGGCGATGATGCTTCCACCGGTGAACCCGGCTTCCCCTGTTGCGATCAGTACGGCGACACCGGCGAATGCCACGCTCGAGCCGGCGAACTTGCGCAGCGTGAACTGCTCGTCGACCAGAACGAAGTGGGCCCAGACGGTCGTGACGATCGGGATGAGTGCGATCAACAGCCCACCGAGACCGGCCGAGATGTGTTCGAGGGCGACGGTGAAGAAGACCGTCGGCGCCGACATGTTCGCGATTCCGAGAACCAGTCCGGCGAACCAGATGCGGGGGTCCAGCGTCAAGCGACCCCGCCACCAAAGCCACCCGAGCAGGATGACGGCCGCCCCGACGAAGCGGATCGGCATGAGGGTGAACGGGTCGACGCCGTGCAGCAGCAGGCTGCGAGTTGCCACGCTCCCGGTGCCCCACCCGAAGGCGGCCAGGAGCAGCATCGTCCAGACCCTTCTCTCACTCATGGGGGTGAGGGTATCCGGATTGTCCTTCGGTCAAGTCATCCTCTCTCGACAGGCCGTGCGCGGGGGTCGGTTGGTGGGTGCCGCCCCCTCCGTCCTCTCCCTTCGGTCGAGTCCACCTCCCCCAACACTCGCTTCGCTCGCGAGGGGAGGAAACGGGATGTTGGTCCCCCCAGGGAGCGGAGCGACCGTTGGGGGGAAAGTACCGCAGCCGAAGGCTGGGGTAGGGGGGTGGTGCGCGGGGTCGGTTGGTGGGTGCCGCCCCCTCCGTCCTCTCCCTTCGGTCGAGTCCACC
>CAYLHS010000106.1:0-5986 GCA_964383535.1 uncultured Acidimicrobiia bacterium | reverse complement strand
GAGCGATCGCGCCGGTGGGGCGAGCCCGCACGACGAGAGAGGGCCGACCCGGTCCAGCCGATGTTGTTCCGGGCCGCTCGTCGACCAGACCCAGGTCCGTGAGTTCACCGATCAGGTCGGCGATCGTTGATCGGTTCAGCCCGGTGACGGCCGTGAGTTCGGATCGAGAGCGGGGGCCGAGCAGGTGCAGCCGCTCCAGGACGGCCGACAGATTGTGGCGGCGAAGCTCTTCCGCCGCCATGCCGCGCGACCTTCGGCGGTCGACGAGGTGGGTACGAGCCTGATCCACGGATGCTCTCGTTCGTTGGACTAACCAACTATATCTTGACGGCCCCGGCATCAACTGGGAGCATGTCGCGATCGCTCCTCTTCGGCCTGGCCGGGCAGAGGAGAAACGGCGGGGTTAGGATCCAATGGAGACGGCAGTGGTTTTGTTGTAGTCTCAAACATATCCACGTGCCCCGCGTGGAGGTGGTCGGTAGAGGAAGTACCGGCGATGTGAGGAGGATGCACGGAGTTGAGGGTGTAGCAACCGGATGCCGCTCACGAGTCCCGTTCGGGACTGCATTTTGAAGGAGGAAACACATTGAACTATCGCAAACTGATCGCGGTGGGCGCGGCCTTCGCCTTCGTGCTCGCCGCGTGCTCCAGCGGAGCGGGAGAGACCACGACAACCGCTGGTGGCGGAGCCACAACCACGGCTTCCGGCGGCCAGATCGTCGTCGGCGTCTCGTGGAACAACTACAACGAGGAACGGTGGGCGAAGTGGGATGAGCCAGCGATCAAGGCGGCGCTCGATGCCGCCGGCGCTGAGTACATCTCGACTGACGCCGGCTCCTCGGCCGACAAGCAGCTCAACGACGTCGACAACCTGATCTCACAGGGTGCCAACGTCCTGATCATCCTCGCCCAGGACGGGACGGCCATCCTGCCGGCGGTGCAGAGCGCCATCGATCAGGGAATTCCCGTCATCGCCTACGACCGGTTGATCGAGGACCCTGATGCCTTGTACATCACCTTCGACAACGTCGGGGTGGGCAAGTTGGAGGCGCAGGCGGTCTACGACCTCGTGCCAAAGGGCGTGTACGCCATCATCAAGGGCAACCAGGCAGATGCCAACGCGGACTTCCTCCGTGAGGGCTATACCGAGGTCATCGGCGCCGCCGTCGACTCGGGAGACATCACGATCTGCTGTGAGACCTATACAGACAACTGGGATGGGGCCAAGGCGCAGACCGAGATGGAGCAGTTCCTGACGCAAGAGAACAACAACATCGACGCCGTGCTCTCCGAGAACGACGGCATGGCCACTGGTGTGGTGGCCGCCCTCGAAGCGCAGGGACTCGCCGGTCAGATCCCGGTCTCGGGCCAGGACGGAGACCAGGCCGCCCTCAACCGTATCGCACTCGGTACCCAGACGGTGTCGGTGTGGAAGGATGCGAGGGAGCTGGGCAAGGCCGCCGGCGAAGCGGCGGTTCAGCTCGCCCAGGGTGCAGCGCTCAGCGATGTGAAAGGGGTGCAAACCTTCCACTCGCCGGGTGGTAACGACCTGACCACGATCCTCTTGACGCCTATCGCGATCACCAAGGACAACCTGAACGTGGTTGTCGACGCCGGCTGGATCGACCAGGCCACCCTGTGCGCGGGTGTCCCTTCGGGCACAGTCGACGCTTGTCCGTGAGTCGTCGAGACGTGACGGAATGACCAGATGCGCTGCGTCCGCGATTTTGCGGGCGCAGCGCGCACCCTCTCTACCATGTGGACGGAATGAGCACCACTGAAGCCCCAATCGACGACCCAAAGTCGGCAGAGCGGTCGTGGTTCTCGTCGCTTCTGAAGCTCCTCCACATCTCTTCAATTCGCAACGGCTTTCGAGTGGCCGAGATCGACAACCGTCTCCTCGGCATGCTCGGTGCCCTCGCCGTTATCTGGATCGTCTTCCATATTCTTTCCGGTGGCACGTTCCTGACGGCCCGCAACCTGTGGAACCTCTCCGTCCAAACCGCCGTGGTAGCCATCATGGCCTCGGGAATGGTCCTCATCATCGTCTCTCGAAACATCGACCTGTCGGTGGGATCGATGCTGGGGATGCTCGGCATGGCGATGGCAGTCGTCCAGACCGAGGTCCTCCCCAACTGGCTCGGCATCGGGCACTGGGCGATCTTCCCGATCGCACTCGCGTTCGGTCTCTTGATCGGCGCCCTGATCGGGGCTCTCCAGGGAGCGGTCGTCGCCTATGTGGGAGTACCTTCCTTCATCGTCACCCTGGGCGGATACTTGGTGTGGCGGGGCGGCGCGTGGGCCCTCTCTCGGGGTCGCACGATCGCACCGATGGATAGAACGTTCCAGCTTCTCGGCGGTGGGTCTCGCGGCACCATCGGCGAGACATGGACCTGGATCATTGGCGCCGTCCTCTGTCTGGGCATCGTCTTTCTGCTGTGGAACAGCCGTCGCCAGCGAATCAAGTTCGCCTTCCGTATCCGACCCATGTGGGCCGAGATCACCGTCGGGGTCATCGGATGCGGAGCCGTGCTGGGCACGATGTTCGTGCTCAACCACTACTACATGGCCGAAAACCTGGCCAAGCGGTACGCCGTCGAACATGGCATCGCCTATCCGGCGGGCGGGCTGCAGATACCCCTCGGTCTGGCCAACCCCGTGCTGATCGTTCTCGGGGTGGCGCTCGTGATGGCGTTTGTTGCCACTCGCCGCAGATTCGGCCGCTACGTCTTCGCCATCGGTGGAAACCCCGAGGCCGCCGAGTTGGCCGGCATCAACACCCGACGCACGATCGTGAAGACCTTTGTCCTGATGGGGGTGCTCGTGGCGATTGCCGCCGCCGTCTCCATCGGACGTCTCAACGCCGCGACGAGCGGCCTGGGAACTCTGAGCGAGTTGTACGTGATCGCGGCCGCCGTCATCGGCGGGACATCCCTCCTCGGGGGTATCGGCACAATCCCGGGAGCCGTGCTCGGAGCGCTCGTCACACAGTCGCTTCAGTCGGGCATGGTCCTCATGGGTATCGAGTCTGCGTACCAGCAGATCGTCATCGGCATCGTCCTCGTTATCGCCGTGGCTATCGACTCGCTCTTCCGAAAGCGGGTGACGACGTGACCAGCACAAGGACAGATCGGCCTCCGCTCGTTGAGCTCCGACACATCCGAGTGGCGTTCGGCGGCGTCCATGCCGTCGACGATGTCACCGTCGATCTCTTTCCCGGCGAGGTCGTCGCACTGGTCGGTGGCAACGGTGCAGGCAAGACCACTCTCATCAAGACCCTGTCAGGAGCGCATCGGGCCGATTCAGGTGAGATCTTCATCGACGGGGAACAGGTGGACATCCTGGGACCGCGCGACGCCAAGGACCTTGGGGTGGAGACCATCTACCAGACTCTGGCGCTCGCGGACAACATCGACGCACCTGGCAACATGTTCCTCGGGCGCGAGCTGGTGAGCCGATGGGGAACCCTCGACTACTCGGCGATGGAGCATGCAACTCGCGGGGTGATGGGGCGGCTCAACCCGAAATTCCTGAACTTCAAGTCCTCGGTCTCATCCCTCTCAGGCGGCCAGCGCCAGTCGGTGGCGATCGCCAAGGCTGTGTACTTCAACGCCCGCATTCTCATCATGGACGAGCCGACCGCGGCACTTGGTCCGGCCGAAACGGCGCAGGTCGGGGAGCTGATCAGGCAGCTCAAAGCAGAGGGGATCGGAATCTTCCTCATCAGCCACGACATCCACGACGTCTTCGACGTCGCGGACCGTATCAGTGTGATGGCGACCGGCAAGCTCGTGGGTACTGTGAACAAGGACGAAGTGACCAAGGACGAAGTCCTTGCGATGATCATCATGGGCAAGCGGCCGGACGAGACCACGCAACAAGACATCGAGCATCTGCACGACTAGTGCCGACCCCCGTCCGAGTGTGAAACCGGGTTCCTAACCTCCCAGGATTGCGTCGATGACCCGCATGTTCGCGATCGCATCCTCAGGTCCGACCGGATAGGCACCGCCCGTGAGTATCGCCTCACCGAAGAGCTCGGCTTCGATCGTGTAGGCGTTCGCGGCAGGGAACGTGATGGTTTCGGTCGCCGGCGCCACCGGCGGCTCACCCCCCGACGTCACGAAGATCCGGGTCTCCCGATCCCACGGGATGTTGAACGGGATATCGATCTCGATGCGACCTCGGCTTCCAACGACATGGACCCGCTGATCCGGTTCGGATCGTATCCCGCACGTGAACGCGGCCTGCCCTCCGCCCGGGAATTCGAGCACGGCAGACGTGAGTGTGTCGATGCCCATCACCGGATCTCGGCGTACCGCCGATCTGATGCCTACCGGCTCGCTGTCGAACAGCATCCGCGAGAGGTTGATGTTGTAGCAACCGACATCCATGAGGGCTCCGCCGCCGTTGCCGGCACGGTTTCGGATGTTTGCCGGGTCGTCGTTGTAGTAACTGAAGAAGCTCTGCACCGCCTCGAGTTCTCCGATCCGGCCGGACCGCACGAGTTGCACGGCCTCCACCCACGTCGGGTGGTGGCGGTACATGAACGCCTCGGCGAGAATCACTCCGGCCTCGGCGCACGCCGCCACCATCTCCTCGGCTTGCTGCGACGTCATCGCGAGCGGCTTCTCGCAAAGGACGTGCTTGCCTGCGACCGCCGCCTTCATCGTCCACTCGGCGTGAAGATCGTTCGGCAGCGGGATGTAGATCGCATCGACGTCGTCTGCCTCGAGCAGCGACTCGTACGATCCGTAGGAGGTCGGAATCCCGAGGCGGGTGGCCGCCGACGCAGCGCGATCCGCGTCCCGCGAGGCAATCGCCACCACCTCGGCGTTCCTCGCTGCCTGTATGGCCGGTGTCACCTTGGTCATGCCGATGTCTGCCGTGCTGAGAATGCCCCATCGGATGTTTGTCATCTCGACCTCACTCGAAGCTCTCGGTACTCCGCCGACCCTACTCCCTGAGGCTCTTCCACCACCGCGACCCCTTTTCAAGTCACCGTGCGGTGGTGAGGCGCAGCCCGTTTGTCGGACTGCTACCAGCGCTGGTGGACGTGCGCCTTGACCAACCGCTCGTAGACGTCTCGGACGTGAGCCATGGTATCGGACGACAAGGGAGGCACCGAGCCTGCCGCTGCGTTGTCACGCGCCTGATCCGGTGTCTTCGCACCTGCGATGACGGTCGAGACGGCCGAGAACATGAGAATCCAACGAAGCGCGAACTGCGCCATCGTCACTCCGGACGGGACGAGCTGCCTCAGCTCCTCGACCGCCGCGAGGCCGACTGCGTAGGGGACACCGGCGAACGTCTCACCGACATCGAACTCCTCTCCGTGGCGGTTGAAGCGGCGGTGGTCGGTTTCCGCGAACACGGTTGTCGAGGTCAGCTTCCCCGTGAGAAGGCCACTGGCGAGCGGGACTCTCACGACCACACCCACGTTTCGTCGGGCCGCCTCATGGAAGAACAGCTCGGCCGGGCGGTGCCGGAACATGTTGAAGATGATCTGCACGGTCTCTACACCTGGGAACTCGATCGCCTTGAGCGCCTCTTCGACACGTTCGACGCTCACTCCGTAGTGACGGATCTTGCCTTTGTCTACGAGATCATCGAGGCCCTCGAACACCTCAGGGCGGTAGTAAACGTCGGTTGGGGGGCAGTGCAGCTGGAGAAGATCGATGGCGTCGACGCCGAGGTTGTGCAGGCTTCGATCAACGAAGTGCTCCAGGTCGGCATAACCGTCGGCGGTGTGCGGATCGAGTCTTCTCCCGGCCTTGGTCGCAATGACGAGATCGGGGTGGTCACGCAGAAGTGTTCCAATCAGACGCTCCGAGCGGCCGTCGCCGTAGACGTCGGCGGTATCGATGAAGTTGACCCCGGCTTCGATGGCGCTGAGCAGCGCTGCACGCGACGTATTGTCGTCGACAGGACCCCAGCTTCCGCCGATCGCCCACGCACCGAACCCGATATCCGACACGCTCAAACC
>CAYLHS010000105.1:0-6137 GCA_964383535.1 uncultured Acidimicrobiia bacterium | reverse complement strand
GGTTTCCATGAAGAAACAGGACGGGAACACCATCATCTGGACCGTGGAAGAGCACCCGTGTGGTGAGTCGGCTCGTGGTGACTGTTCTTGGTGTGGTGATGGTCGGGACGCTCACGATTCACCTCCTGCCAGGAGCTTCTTGTCGATCTTGCCGATGGCCGTCTTGGGAAGCTCGGGGAGCAGCACGACGTGCCTCGGCAGCTTGTACTTTGCAAGTCGTTCGCCGAGGAACGCGAGGAACTCTGCCGGGTCGAAACTGTCCGGGTCGTCGACGACGAGGCATGCCTTGCCCACCTCGCCCCATCGCTCGTGCGCAATACCGACGAGGGCCGCCTCTGCGACCCCCGGGTAGGCGAGCATTACCGATTCGACTTCTGCCGGGTACACGTTCTCGCCGCCGGAGATGAACATGTCCTTGGATCGACCCTTGATGGTGAAGAAGCCCTCGTCGTCTTTGACGGCCAGGTCGCCGGTGTGGAGCCACCCATCGACGATCGTTTCGGCAGTTGCGTCGGGCCGGCGCCAGTAGCCGGGGGTGATGTGCGGTCCCTTGATGAGCAGCTCGCCGGCGACGCCGGGTGGGCATTTGTCACCGTTCTCGTCGACGATCTCCATGTCGATGTGAAAGATCGGAAATCCGACCGACGTGGTCTTGTCTCGGACACGTTCCTTCGGGAGCCAAAAGTTGTTGCCGGACGCCTCGGTGAGGCCGTACCCCATCTTGAAATCAACGCCTCGCTCCCAGAACTTCTCCATGATCGGGAGCGGGCAGGCGGCTCCACCAGAGATCACCAGCTCCAGCTTCGTGAAATCGGCAGTGTCCCAGCGCGGGCTCGCCTGGAGCATCTGATACATGGTGGGGACGGCGACGTAGTGGGTGAGGCCGGCCCCCTCGATCATGTCGAATGTCTCGTCGACGTCGAATCCCTTGCACAGGATCGTCGTGCCACCTGTGTGGACGAGGGGAACCATGAAGATATTCGGACCTCCGATGTGAAAGAAAGGGAGTTGGAGGGCGGCGACGTGGTCGCCGGTGATCCCCCACGACGTGATCGTGTTGACGCTGTTCCACGTGACGTTGCCGTGCGTGATGATCGCTCCCTTGGGAAGCCCCGTCGTCCCGCCGGTGTAGTAGATCCCCCATGCATCATCCATCTCGAGCTCGGGTCGATCTTCGAACGAGCTCGGGAATGAGTCTCGCTCACCGAACGGACGATCGCCCGGTGCCGGCTCGTCGAACGCGACAACGTGCTCGACGGTCTCGAACGACGAGCGCAGTTCGTCGGTCTGGGCCTTCCAGTCGGAGCCGTAGATGAACACGATCGGGTCGGCGTCGAGGACGATCGGCCGCAGTTCGTGGACGGTCAAACGCCAGTTGAGGTTCTGGAGGATGCAGCCGACTTTGGGTGCTGCCCAGAACAGGTCGAGGTATTCGGGCCGATTCGACGCGTAGATCGCGACAACATCGCCCTTTCCCACCCCGAGTGAGCGAAGGTAGTTGGAGGTTCTGTTGACCCGCTGGTTCCACTCGAAGAAGGTGACTTCCGGTCCGCCTAGGCCCTCGATCAGCGCGACCTGGTCAGGTGTCAACTTGGCACGCTTGTCGAGCCAATCGGTGACGAATGTCGATTGCTTCATTGCGGCGCTCCCCACTGGACGATGGCGGCTCCCCAGACGTAGCCGATGCCGGCACCGACGATGACCATGAGATCCCCCGGTTTCAGACGCCCGGTTCGTTCGCCCTCGATGATCGAGATGATCGAGTCCTGTTCTCCGATGTGACCGAAGTTGTTGAGGTAGACGGACTGCTCGTCGGTGAGTCCGAGCAGATCTGCGATCTGCTTGTGGGCGGACGGCTTGACCAGCAGCATGTTCATGTAGTCGATGTCGCTTCTGTCGTACGCCGTTCCATCCGCTTTCGTCCCCGACAGCCGCAGCGCTTCGTCGACACAGGCCATCCAGTTGTCGATGCTCACTTCGTTGAGCCTGGCCTTCATGGCCTCCGGTTCGAGGAGATCGAACTTGAACAGTCCCGCGGCGACTGCTGCGTCGGTCGGGAACTGGACAGTGCCGCTCGCGGGCACGAGGACGTGGCGGGTCATGGATCCGTCTGACATCAGATGGGTGCCGAGCACGTGGTTCACCGGCCAGTCGCGTTTGATGATCATGGCTCCAGCACCGGCACCGATGTTGAACAGAAACGAGGTGCGCAGGTTCGTGAGGTCGATGAATTCGGAGATGGTGTAGCCGCCACCGATGAGGACCGTGTTGATGGTGCGATCCTCACTCATCAACGCCTTGGCAAGCTTCAGCCCGGCGATCGACGTCGCGCACCGCATGTGGATGTCCATGCCCCACGCGTTCGTAGCGCCGATCTGCTCGGCAAGGTCGATGCCTGCCGTCCACAGCAGGTACTCCTTCCACTCCTCGGTGGTGCAGAGCACGACATCGATCTCGCGTGGATCCATGTCTGCCTTCTCGAGGGCCTGCCGTGCCGCCTCGGCTGCCATCGCGTTGGGGTGCAGCCCTGGCTTCGCAACATGCTTCTGTTGAATTCCGAGCTTGTCCTTGACCACCCACAACGGAAGTCCGCTCGCTTCTGCGATGTCTTCGGCGCTCATGACCGTGTCCGGAACGAACATCCCCGTTGAAACGATCCCGGCAACCACACTCACTGGCTTACCTCCTTTGCGCCGATGCCCCGAAGGATGAAGGTCATGAGCTGGTCGAACGCCTCCTGACGTGGCAGTTCGTTCTCCCAGAGCACCATCTTCATGCCCATGAACTCTGCGATCCCCATCAGGATGTAGGCGAGGAGCTCGGGGTCGATGTCGTCGGCGATCTGCCCGGACTCCATGGCAGTGCGGAGGCCCTCTGCGTACGGCTCCGCGAGTGTCCGGTAGTGGGAGCGATGGACGTCCGTGTCGACGAACTCCGACTGTCGAATGATCTGGTACACGGATGGTTCCTCGAGCACCCGCTTGAAGAACGCCTCGAACCCGGCGCGCTCCATCACTGCTCGGTCCGTGAGACCTTCCGTCGCCATGGCACCTGTCTCTCGAACCTCGTGATTCACGTGGCGGACGAGCTCCAGGAAGGCGGCCTTCTTGTCCGGGAAGTGCACGTAGAACGTGCCCTGGGCGATGCCGGCACGTCTGGTGATCTCGGCGACCGACGCCCGTTCGTACCCGAACTCGGCGACGGTCGACTCGGCGGCCTCCAATATCGCCCTCCTCGTTGCCCGTCCTCGTTCGGTCACCGGGAGGTCTGGAACCTCAAAAGTTGAGACCTGACTCATCTCTCATATTCCCGCTCGTCTCACCATATCGGCCGAGAACACCGCGTGCCGGGAATTCGGGGCTATTTCTCAGCAAGGCACCGCAACGCTGTGCCTTCCGAGGTCCTGGTTCTGGGCCGTAGATGGAAAGGCGACAGCCCACAAGAACGCTGAGCGCCCATCTTCTCCCCCAGATCTGAAGTGATCATTCCCCACCGAGCGGAGCGAGTGTCGGGGAAGGTGGCCCGGCGCCACGGACGAAGGGGTCGGCGCAGCGAAGCCACGACCAGCGAGGGAAGGAAACGCCCCCTACGTCGCACGTTCCTGGGCCGCCCAGCGAAAGAACATGACGGCGAGCGCACCCCAGATGACGGGAACCATCCCGAGCTTCATGGTGATGCCGGCGAGCTGCTGGTCCTGAAGGGCGGTGAGACTTCCGACCCTCGGGGCGAGCTCGTAGGTCGAGTACAGCGGATAGCTGGCGAACGTGAGGAAGCTGGCGGGGACGATCGGGACGATCCCGGCGGACACGAACAGGTACACCATCTTCGCGGCGAACGAGTGCGTTCGTTGCTCCTTGATCGGATTGAGGATCGGCAGCCACAGGATGATCCCCGAAGCCAGCCACGACATGTCCATGGCGAACGATCCGAGCTGGGAAGACCGGAGCGTGTCGACTCCGATCGGCGAATGGGTGATCACCAGCACGATGTTGAAGATCAATCCCGAGACGAACAGATGCTGTGCCAGCCACTCGTGCGCCCGGGTGAGGTGGAGCTTGCCAAGTACTCGTCGTGCCATCCACTCTGGCGTACCGAGCAGCATCAGCGGAGCGACGACCAGGGTGTAGAGCACGTACTCGAGCATGTGAACGCTGGCGAGATAGCCCGCGCCGAGCGTGCCGACAGGCCAGTCAGAAGCCACCCAGAAGATGACCATTGCGGTGAGGAACGTCCACATCGTCTTGCGATCGGTGTTCCGGTGACGCCGTACGGCGACGAGATAGACGATCGTCGGCAACAGCACGGTGAACCACACGCCGGGGTAGGCGATCCAGTGCCAGCTCCATGGCTTGTTCAGGGCCGCACACCAGAGCTTCATGATCGATCGAGGATGAGCGGAAGGTCGTGCACCCACTGAGTTTGCCGTGTTCCGTACGGGTACTGGGTGTAGGCGAGACCATCGGGCGCGTAGGCGATCACTTGACTCGCGTGACCCATCGAGTAATCGGCACCATCGCCGATCTTGACTGCGACGGGCACCCCTGCAGCGCGCTGGGCGGCCTCGACCTGATCGACGGTGCCGGTGAGGCCGACGAATTTGCTGTCGAACTTGTCGAGGAACGTTCTGATGACCTGCGACGTATCCCGCTCGGGGTCGACGGTGACGAACACGACGACCGAGTTGCGCTCTACATCGGGAAGCCGGTTCATCACGGCAGCAAGCTGAGCGAGTTGGACGGGGCAGATGTCAGGACAGAACGTGTAGCCGAAGTAGAGCAGGGTGAGTCTGCCGGCGGTCTGCTTCTGGAAGTCGAACTGCCGCCCGTTGGTGTCGGTGAGGACGAACTCGGGTTTGGGCTGCGGTGGCTCCAGCACCGTTCCATCGAAGCCGGATCCCGACGTCGAGGTGGTGCTGGTGGCCGCACAGGCGGTTGACGCGATGAGGAGGACCACAATGCCGGCAAGGGGAAGCATCTTCCGCACGGCGCGTCATGGTAGGAAGCCACGGAGGTATGCCGAAAACCCGGGTGGTGGACAGGGCGTTGATCGCCCGAACCTGGGCGAGCGTTCGGGAGCCACGGGAGTAGGGTCGATCCATGTCCATCATCAGACGCCTCACAGACTCCTGCCTCCTCGTCACAACGGACACGGCGACAACACTGCTCGATCCGGGTTTCCACACCTTCACCAGTGGCGAGGTAGACCTCGACACCATCGGAGACGTGCACCGAATCTTGGTCACCCATGAGCACGGCGACCATGTCAGTCCAGACTTCCTGAAGTGGCTACTCGAACGCGGTTCCGATATCACCGTGTACGGCAATCCGGCGGTCGCGGCCCTGCTGGAGAAGTCCGGCATCGAGGTCGACACCTCACTTCCAAGCAACACCTCGGCAGAGGACGTTCTGCACGAGACCACACCGGGCGGCGGGACCCCACCGAATCGAGCATGGACCATATCGGACGTCGTGACCCATCCGGGCGACAGCTACGGCCCGACCTCCTCGGCTCCGGTGCTGGCACTCGGGCTGCTCACCCCTTGGGGCACGACGTTCGAGAGCCTCGAGTTCGCCAGGAAGCTTCGTCCCCGCCAGGTGGTTCCGGTGCACGACTTCTATCTCTCGAACCAGGGCCGCGAGTGGATCTACACAACAGCGAGGAACGTCCTCGCCACCGACGGGATCGAGTTCATCCCTCTCGGCTGGGGTGAGAGCTGCACCGTCTAGCGGCAATACCGGCTCCTTCGGTTGCGCGAGAACCCTTGGTTCCGCCCGCGACGAACGCAAGCGGACAGGCCACCTACCCCGCGACCCGGCGGTTCTCCATCAACGCGAGGGGGTGCCCCTCCGGGTCCTGGAAGAACGCCATCCACAACTCTGACGACTTGTCACGATGGATCACGTGTGGAGCGCCGACGGCGTCGACACCACTGCCGCAAAGGCGCGTGTACTCCGCATCGATGTCGTCAACGGTCAGGTACAACAAGGGATGTGACGACAACTCGGGGGACTCCGCCGGTGACAGGTACAGCCTCACTCCACCGACGTCGAAGAACGCCATCTGCTGCTCCGGTACCTCGAAGAGGAACGTGAGCCCCAGCGTGTCTCGGTAGAACTCGACCGCCGAGACGAGATCCT
>CAYLHS010000104.1:0-6144 GCA_964383535.1 uncultured Acidimicrobiia bacterium | reverse complement strand
CTCTCCGGTCGTGATCTTCTCGCGGTCGTCAACTAGGAGGATCAATGGCTGCAAAAGAACTACGGTTCGATGAGGATGCCCGCCGCGGCCTCGAGGCCGGCGTCAACAAACTGGCGGACGTCGTCAAGGTGACACTGGGCCCCAAGGGCCGCAACGTCGTGCTGGAGAAGAAGTGGGGCGCACCCACCATCACGAACGACGGCGTCACCATCGCAAAGGAAGTCGAGCTCGAGGACCCCTATGAGAACATGGGTGCGCAGCTCGCAAAGGAAGTCGCAACGAAAACGAACGACGTCGCCGGCGACGGAACCACCACGGCGACGGTTCTCGCGCAGGCAATGGTCCGCGAAGGACTTCGCAACGTTGCCGCCGGCGCCAACCCGATGGAGCTGAAGCGAGGGATGGAACAGGCCGTCGAGAAAGTCGTCGAGTTCATCGGCGAGTTTTCGGTCGAGATCGAGTCTCGCGACCAGATCGCTCACGTTGCCGCCATCTCGGCTGCCGATTCGATGATCGGCGAGCGTATCGCCGAGGCCATGGACAAGGTCGGCAAGGACGGCGTCATCACCGTTGAGGAAGGCCAGACGTTTGGCATCGAGCTCGAGTTCACCGAGGGCATGCAGTTCGACAAGGGCTTCATCGCGCCGTACTTCGTGACCGACTCCGATCGAATGGAAGCTGTGCTCGAGGATCCATACATCCTCATCGCCAACCAGAAGATCACAGCTGTCAACGACATGCTCCCCGTCCTCGAGAAGGTCATGCAGAGTGGCAAGCCGCTCATGGTGTTGACCGAGGACGTCGAGGGCGAGGCGCTGGCGACGCTGATCGTGAACAAGATTCGTGGCACGTTCTCGTCGGTTGCCATCAAGGCGCCCGGTTTCGGTGAGCGCCGCAAGCAGCAGCTCCAGGACATCGCCATCCTCACCGGTGGCACCGTGATCTCGGAAGAGGTCGGCCTGAAGCTGGAGAACGTCTCGCTCGACATGTTGGGTCGGGCCCGCAAGGTCGTCGTCACCAAGGACGACACGACGATCGTCGACGGCGCCGGTTCTCAGGCAGACGTTCAGGCACGGATCAAGCAGATCAGCCGTGAGATCGAGAACTCGGACTCCGACTGGGACCGTGAGAAGCTCCAGGAGCGCCTCGCCAAGCTCGCGGGGGGAGTTGCGGTCATCAAGGTCGGCGCCGCGACCGAGGTTGAACTGAAAGAGAAGAAGCACCGCATCGAGGATGCGCTGTCGGCCACCCGTGCCGCGGTCGAGGAAGGGGTCGTGCCCGGAGGCGGCGTGGCGCTGCTTCGAGCGCAGGAATCCGTCCAGAAGATGCGAGGCGGCACCGGCGACGAGAAGACCGGGCGCTCCATCGTGCGCAAGGCGCTCGAGGAGCCGCTCCGGCAGATCGCCATCAACGCAGGGTTCGAAGGTGGCGTGGTCGCCGATCGGGTCCGTACTGAGGGCGGAACGACGGGGTTCAACGCCCAGACCGGCGTGTTTGAAGACCTGTTTGCTGTCGGTGTCATCGACCCGGCCAAGGTGACTCGCTCCGCCGTTCAGAACGCCAGCTCGATCGCGAGCCTCTTGCTCACGACCGAAGCACTCATCGTCGAGCAGAAGGAAGACGCGCCCGCGATGCCTGCCGGTGGTCCCGGCGGCGCAGGGATGGACTTCTAGACAGCGGTCGACATCGATCGAGGAAGAGGGGCCCGCATGGGTCCCTCTCCCGCGTTGTGACCGGCTCGCGGTTATCGGTCTTCGGCGAGAGAGCCGCACTGCGTCCTCCCGGTCATTCGGGCAGCGTCCCTACCGACAACGGAGTACCCAGAGCCGTGAACGAGCCGGGCTATGTCTCGACCGTGGGTGCCGTGCTTCGGTGATACTCGTGTTCGAGCATCCCCCACACCGAGTGATCCAGCCATGTGCCGCGGATCTTGATCTCCTCGCGAAGCACGCCTTCTCGGGTGAAGCCCAGTTTCTCCGCTACCCGCTCGCTCGGGCGGTTGCCGATGGCAATGCGGAGGATCACACGGTGGAGGCGCAGCTCGTTGAAGGCTATGTCGAGCGCCCTGCGCGTCGCCTCTGTCGCGAGTCCCTTGCTGGTCTCGTCCGATCTGATCCAGTAGCCGACCTCGCCCGTCCTGAACGACCTCGAGATGAACCAGACGGAGATGTTCCCGAAGTGCCGCCGAGGCTCATCGAGTGGTCGGATCGCGAAGTCGAAGGCCTTGCCCTCCTTCCACGAGCGCATGCTCTCTCGGATGTACCCCTGCGCGTCCGATCGACCGTAGGTGGGGTGTGCCCAAGGTAGCCACAGTGAGAGCTCCGAAAGCGAGACTCGGACTGCCTCGACGAGCGGCAGTGTGTCGCGACGTTCGAATGGCCTCAGCAGGAGGCGGTCAGTCGTTCGCGCCGTCTGGTCGAGCGATTCCACTGGGCACAGCCTATCGCCCGTCGTACGATGCTTGGGTGTTGAATGTTCGGTCTGAGGTGCCGGCGACCTCGGTCCCACCCGCGGCGGTGCTGGTCCCGATCTACGAGGATGCGGGTGAGTCGCGTTTGATCTTGATCAAACGACCGATGACGATGCCCACTCACGCAGGGCACATCGCGTTTCCGGGAGGTCGACCTGATCCTGAGGATGCCGGTCCCGTCGAGACGGCGCTTCGGGAGGCGGAGGAGGAGGTTGGGATCGATCCGGCGACGGTACATCTGCTGGGCTTTCTGCCGCTTGTCGACACGGTCCAGTATCGACGGCCTGTCGTTCCGGTCGTCGGTCGCCTTGACGGGGTTCCCGTGCTGCACCCGTCGGAGCGCGAAGTGGATCGGGTGTTTCGGGCGTCCGTCGAGGAGCTCCGCGACGAGTCAGGGTGGCGATGCGAGACATGGCGCGGGCACGCAGTGTGGTTCTTCGATCTCGAAGGCGATGTCCTATGGGGGGCGACGGCATGGATGGTCCGGGAGCTGTTGGGGCTCCCCACCCGTTCTTGTTAGCGCTCTCGTCAGAGCTGGCAGGGATATGTCCGGCTAGCTCTGAGCAGACGTGGCCGTCCTGATCAGCTCCCATGCCTTCCTGACATGGCGTTCCTCGGTTCTCGTCTGCCCGATCGACAGGCGCAGGGTGAAGCGCCCATCGAGCTTGGTGTGGGTGAGGAACAACTCGCCCGACGTATTGAGACGGTGCATGATCGCCTCGTTGACCTCGTCTCCGCCGACGTGACGGAAACACACCAGGTTCACCGGCACCGGCGCGGCCAGCTCGAAGTCGGGATCCTGGTCGACCCATGCGGCGAACTCCCTGGCGAGTCGCAGGTGTTCTCGCACCACGGATTGAAGTCCCTCGACCCCGTAGTGCCGGATCACGAACCACAGCTTCAGCGCCCGGAACCGCCGCCCGAGGGGCACATGCCAGTCCCGGTAGTCGAACACCTCTCCGCTCTCAGAAGCTGTGTTGCGCAGATACTCGGGGAGGATGCTCAACGCATCGATCAGCGCGGCCCGGTCGGCTACGAAGAACGCCGTGCAGTCGAAGTTCGTGAGCATCCACTTGTGTGGGTTGAACACATAGCTGTCCGCCGCATCCAACCCCTCGTGGATCCATCGCATCTCCGGGAGCAGAGCCGCCGTCCCGGCGAGGGCGGCATCGACGTGGAGCCACACGCCGTGGCGTGCGCAGATCTCGCCGATTGCGGGCAGCGGGTCGATTGCCGTCGACGAGGTGGTTCCGACGGTCGCACTCACGAACGCGGGAAGAAGCCCTGCGTCGAGATCGGCTCGAATTGCCGCTTCGAGCGCGTCGGGGCGCATTGCGAATGTGTCGTCGACATCGATGAGGCGCAGCCGCTCCGAGCCGATCCCAGCGATCTTCACGGCCTTCTCGACCGACGAGTGCGCCTGCGTGGACGTGTAGACGACGATCGTGCCGTCGACGCCGTGTTTGTTCGACGCTCCTCCGGTCGCCTTCTCACGGGCAGCGAGGAGTGCAGCGAGCGTCGCCGACGAGGCCGAGTCCTGGATGACGCCTCCTCCTGTTCCACTGGAGGAGAACCGGTCGGGTAGGCCGAGCATCTCGACCAGCCAGTCCATCATTCGTGTCTCGACCTCGGTTGCCGCGGGACTTGTCGCCCAGAGCATGCCCTGCACGCCGAGTCCTGATGAGACGAGGTCGCCGAGAATGGCGGGACCGGAAGCGTTCGCAGGGAAATAGCCGAAGAAGTTGGGCGATTGCCAGTGGGTGATCCCGGGGAGGACGATCTCGTCGAGGTCGGCGAGCACCGCGTCGAACGGGTCGCGCTGCCGAGGTGGATGGTCGGGCAACTTGGCCTTGATGTCGCCCGGTTTCACCGTGGACATCACGGGATACTCCTCGACGTGCTCCATGTAGTCGGCGATCCAGTCGATGACGTCTCGGCCACGAGCGCGAAACTCGTCAGGGGTCATGTGGTGTTCGCTCATGTCGGAAGGGTATCGCGATACACATCGGGGTTGGCACAGGCGGGTAGAGGCTCTCCACGCAGACCGGCCACGAGGTTCCTGGAGGCGAGCACCGCCATCGCTTCTCTGGTACGTGTGGTCGCCGAGCCGAGGTGGGGGACGATGAGGCAGTTGGGGAGATCGAGGAGGGGATCGTCGGGAGGGATCGGTTCCGGCTCGGTGACATCGAGCGCCGCGGCAGCGATCTCGCCGGTGCGCAGCGCCCATTCGAGCGCTCGCGGGTCGATGATCGGTCCCCGCGCAATGTTGGTGAGTGTTGCGACCGGTTTCATGAGGCGGAAGGCGTTGTGGTCGAAGAGGTGGTGGGTTTCCGGTGTGAGCGGGCACGAGACCACGATGTGGTCGGACTCTCCGAGCAGCTCCTCGAACGTCCTGAAGGACACGCCGAGGTCTTCGAGGTCGGCGCGCCTGCGGCGACCCGTGTAGATGATGCGCATGCCGAATCCGAGTGCTCTCCTGCCGATGGCCGACCCAATGCGCCCGAGTCCGACGATGCCGAGTGTTGTTCCGTGCACCTCGGTTCCGAGCAGCAGGTTCGGCTCCCAGAGGCGCCAGTGCCCATCGGCGACATAGTCGATACCCTCGCGAATACGCCGGGCGGCAGCGAGCAGCAGCGTGAACGCCATGTCGGCTGTCGTCTCGGTGAGGACGTCAGGTGTATGCCCCACCGGTATTCCGGCTGCGGTGCACGCCTCCAAGTCGATGTTGTCCGTGCCGACGGCCATCGTGCTGACGGCGCGAAGGGCAGGAGCCATGTTGATGAGTTCCTGGTCGACCTCGTCGGTGAGCATCGAGTACAGGCCGTTGGCGTCGGCGACCTCACGCAGGAGCGTCTCCCTTGGGATCGGGCGGTCCTCCGGCCAGACCCACACGGTCCCGGCATCGTCGAGAAGGCGAATGGCAGCGGTGGGAACTGATCTGGTGACCACGATGCGGTTCATCCCGGGAGCGTACCGTGGCGCGGCTGGATGCACGATGCAGCGCGAAGCGCTATCCGGTCCCGGGACACCGTCTGCGACGAGGCCCCTGAGGTGAGAGGGGCGATGGACCCGATGCACGTCGTCGTGGCGGAGCTGATCCCGGTAGGCTGCCGAGGTGGTCTCGTACATCTGTGACTTCTGCGAACATGGCATCGATGCGGCCGACGAAGTGATGCTGGTTCCGCTCGTCGCTGCACATTTCGAGACGGCGCATCCCGAGTATGGGATCGGCGAGACCGCCGTCCGCAACTACTTCGCTGCTCGGCATCGGCTGACCGGATCCACCGAGCGGCTCGATGAGATCGGGGCAGTTGAGACTGTTCCCGTTGCGGTCGAACGTCTCGACGACATCATGAGCTTCTTCGACCACGACGCCTTCGCAGGGATGCCCGAGTGGGCTGCGTGCTACTGCATGTATCACCACCTTCCGCACGAGGTGTGGGAGGACCGCACCTGGGAGGAGAATCGGGCGGACCTCGTTGGCCGGATCACCTCGGGTGCGACGACCGGAGTGCTCGCCTATTCCGACGGCAAGGTGATCGGGTGGTGCAACGCGTCGCTTCGTCGAGAGTTGGCGGCAAGAGCCGATGGAACGGACGCCGACAGCACGGTGCTCGTCACGAGCTGCTTCCAGGTCGCCCCACCATTTCGGGGGCATGGGGTCGCCAGAAAGC
>CAYLHS010000103.1:3347-6663 GCA_964383535.1 uncultured Acidimicrobiia bacterium | reverse complement strand
CGACGGAGGTCGCATTCTCGAACACGGGGCCCCGGCCGAGATCTTCACGAACCCCGCCGAGCCCCGGACAGAGCAGTTCCTTCAGCGCATCATCGACGCGGGGAGGCTGTGAGGCTCGCTACGCGAGCGGTCTTCGACCCTCGGTCATGGGATCAGGAGAGGGACTCGCCCCAGGGTTCCAATGCGATTCGCGCCGCGTCTCGCCAACAATCGCGAACCAGGCGACCCTGCTCGCCCTGTGATCTGACGGCAGCTGTGGCCGGGCTCCGACCATAGAACGGTTGCTCAGAACGGCGGACGAAGCCCGCCTCAGGCAGTTCTCGCGACCTTGACCATCCGTTCGAGCATCGAGTAGGCGAGTTCTCCGATGCCCCGCTCGGACTCGTCGAGGAGATTCGCCATCACCTTGAGCACCCACTCCATCAGGGGCCTGGACCGTAGACCGGCATGGGTCAGTGCCCACATCACCTTCGGCTTGCCGATGGCGCGAACGAAGATTCTCGCCATTCGGTAGTAGAGGCCGTACTCGTCTTGCAGTTCCTGCGGGTACCGCTGAAGGAGCGAGAGGTCATCCGCGGCGAGGGCTTCGTGTACGTGGCGGGCGGCCCGCCGACCCGTCTCGTACGCGTATGCGATGCCTTCGCCGTTCCAGGGGTTGATCATGCCTGCGGCGTCGCCGGCGATCACCCAGTTCGGCCCAGCCAGCGGGCCGACGGACAATCCCATCGCGAGTTTGCCGCCCATGGGTTTGGCGTGCGGCCCTTCCAGATCCCAGTACTCAGGCGCGGTGCGCACGTACGTGTCCATCATTTTCGTGGTATTGGTCTGCTTCCACCTCGCGAAGGTCGACAGCAAACCGACACCAACGTTCACATTCCCATCCCCCAACGGAAAGATCCATCCGTAGCCGGGCATCTGCGCCCCTGTTTCGTCGCGGATGTCGAGTTGGCTCTCCATGAAGCGGTCGTCAGATCGGGGGCTCGAGTAGTAGCCGCGCAGCGCCATGCCGATCGGGTAATCCCTGCGACGTGAGCTGCCGAGCGCCCTGCCGAACCGGGAGAGAGAGCCGTCCGCCACGACAACCGCTCGGGGCGTCACCAGCTCTTCACCGGCCTGGACACCCACCAGCCGTCCATCGCTCACGACCGGCGTCGCCTCCGTGTGCTCGACAACGGTCACGCCTTTGTCCTTGACGAGCCCGGCCACTTGGGCGTCGAGGTCACGCCGCCTGATGATCCCTCCCCAGTTCGGGTAGATGGGATGGTCGGGCCAGTTCATCTCGAGGCTGAGGTCGTCACCGGCGTAGGAACGAAGCCCATCGACACGATGGAACGTCGGCGTCGAGAAGTCGAACCCCATATCAAGGAGCTCCTTGACGGAACGGGGTGTGAGTCCGTCGCCGCAGGTCTTGTCTCTCGGAAAGGTCTTCTTCTCGAGGACGGTGACCGAATGCCCCGCTTCGGCCAGCCAGAAGGCGGCAGCCGAACCTGCCGGCCCAGCCCCGACGACGAGAACCTCCGTGTGCGCTGACATCCGGCCCGTCAGCCTACTTGTCAGGGAACGATGGGCAGTCCCTGCTGGACCCACGCGGCAATACCACCACCGATGTCCTCGACGTTCTTGAAGCCGAGGTTCTGCATGATGGTGAGCGTCTGTCCGCTCCGGTTGCCCGTGCGGCAGTAGATCAGATACTGCTTGCTGCGGTCGAGCCGGCCCAATTGCTGCTGGAAGTCCGCAGCGTAGAAGTTCAGGTCGATGGCACCGGCGATCCTCCCCGCTTGGTATTCGTCCGGGGTGCGCACGTCGATCAGTTCGAAGTTGGGGTCACCCTGATTGGCCTGGATCGCCTCGTAAGCCTGCTGCGGCGTGACGGTGCCGATCTGCTGCGTGACCGTCCCGCCACAGGAGGCGAGGACGAGTGCAAACAGGATGCTGATGGTGACGAGTCTTCGCACGGCCGCGATGTTATACCCTCTAGGGGTATAGCGGGTCGTGGAAGTGCTGCGCCTCCCCGCAACCTCGGCATGCGGGGTCGACCACCGCGACCACTCGCGGATTTCGACCCTCTGATACCCCGGAATATCGTGGGACGCATCGTGCACGTGCCCCAGCCGACGATCAACCGACTGCCTCGCTATCTGTTCTGTCTAGAGCAGTTCGCGGGAGGCTCGCCGACGATCTCTTCATCTGATCTGGCCCGGCTTGCCGATGAGACCGCCGCAACGGTGAGAAAGGACCTCTCCCATCTCGGCTCGCACGGCACTCGTGGAATTGGATACGATGTCGATACCCTTCGCGCCCAGATCAGGGGGACACTCGGCCTCGATCAATCACGGGACATCGTGATCATCGGCGCGGGCCACCTCGGCTCGGCTCTGGTCACGTATGACGGGTTCCGTGAGAGCGAACTGCGTGTGGTGGGCATCTATGACATCTCGGAGACAGTCGTCGGAAACCGAATCGGCGACATGACGGTCAAGCACGTCGATGCGATGCAAGCGGACCTGGCCGGTCTTCGCTGCGTGCTCGGGATCATCGCCGTCCCGACGGGAGCGGCGCAGAACGCAGCAGATCATCTCGTCGCCGCGGGCGTTTGCGGGATCTTGTCGTTCGCCTCGACGCTTCTCCACGTCCCGAGAAGCGTGTTCGTGCGACATATCGACCTCGCGACCGAATTGCACACATTGAGCTACTACGTGACCGCGCGACGACAGGCGCTCTAGCGCCTCGAGACCATCGCTGCGATCCCGGCTCCAGCAAGCACTACGAGCACGATCACCGAGACCGAGATGATGTCGGTCGGACTCATGACCAGGGCCACCCGAAGCCGCCGGGCCGGCTGATCAGCCCGATTACCGTGAGCACTACCAACACTGCGACGAAGACGCCGAACAACGCGATCGCGAAGCGTCGATGCGACGGAGTCGAATCTGGGTTCCTGTCGACGAATGGGACGGCGAAGAGACCAATGATCACGAGGAGCGGTGCGAAGAAACCGGCGGCGTCTCGCGGCATCCATGCGAACAGCTGCGCCACCCACACGAGGTACCAGGGGATCTTGGACGGATCTGCACTTCCGCCGGCCTGACGGAAGACGGGCGCGGGACCGGCGAGCGCCAGCAACGCGAGGATGACCGCCGATATCACAGCCGTGACCAGCTCCACCCGGTAGAGCTGCTTCGCCTCCACGGTTGGTCGTTCGGTCTGTTCTGCGGGTGTCTCTTCGGCCGGCGCGGGCACAACGGGGACGACCTCGGCGGCCGCGGAAACCTCAGGTACGACGGCATCCGAGGTCGGCACGGCTGCCGCGGGCTGC
>CAYLHS010000103.1:0-3247 GCA_964383535.1 uncultured Acidimicrobiia bacterium | reverse complement strand
GCGGGCTGCTGGACGGCTGCGGGCTGCGGGGCAGGAGCTGCCGCCGCAGGAGCCGGTGCGCCACCGCTCCTCTCCCCAACCATGTCTGCGAGTGCCTGATCGAACGACACACCCAGCGCCTTCGCTTTCGCTTCGACCGACCTGCGGAACAGCTTCTCCGGATACCCGAGGGCCTCGGCGGCCTGCTCGAACGACATACCGGCTGCACCGCCCGCCGGGGCGGAGGGGGCCGGAGCCGGAGGAGGCTCGACGGCGGCCGTCGCGGGCGCCGGCGTTTGCGCAACAGGAGCGGACGCAGCGGGCGCCGGTGCGGCGGCGGCGGGCGCTGGTGCGGCGGCGGCGGGCGCAGCCGGAGCAACTCCACCAAGCATCCCGGCAAGTGCCGCATCGAACGACACACCTTCCGCCTTCGCCTTCGCTTCGACCGACCTGCGGAACAGCTTCTCCGGATACCCGAGGGCCTCGGCGGCCTGCTCGAACGACATACCCGCTGTGGAGGCCGCGGGTGCTTCCTCCGCGGCCGATGCTTCGCCAGAGGGAGGAGCAGATGGTTGCGGTGCGGTCTCGACCGTGTCTGCTGCGGCTGCCACCGGCTCGGCGGCAGCCGGCGCTTCCGGTGCGGTCCCGCCGAGCATTCCGGCCAGCGCATCATCGAACGACACACCCAGCGCCTTCGCTTTCGCATCGACGGAGCGACGCAAGAGCTTCTCGGGCATGCCGAGCACCTCGGCGGCTTGCTCGAGCGACATGCCGGCCGTCGCTGCGGGAGTCGCGGGCTGCACCACCGGCGGGGCCTCGATCGCGGCGGCAGTCTCCTGCGCCTCGGGCGCCGGTGCCGACGGTTGCGCCACCGGAATCCGCTCAGGTGTGACTCTCGGCACATCCTGCTTCGGAACTGCACGCCGTTCTGGTGCGGGCCCCAGGCTGTCGACGGCCTCGCGGCGCGCCTCCTTGACCCGCTCGAGGAGGCCGGTCGGTATCTCTGTCGGGCCGGCGACCAGTGGGGCAGCGCCTTCCGGAAGAGATCGTGGATCCAACTCGCCGACAGATGTCGCCGGAATGTCCCCAGCGTCCTCACCGAGAGCCCTCGCTTGGGCAGCGGCGATCCGGTGACGCAGCTCTTCGGGAATCTCCGGCATCACGAGTCCTCGGGCTCCGAGAGTCCGTCTTTGCGGACTCTCCACAGATGGAGGCCGGTGAGCGCGATCAACACGAACGGCAGGAGGATGACATGGAAGACGTACGCTCGCAGCAGCGTGGCAGCGAGGGTGGGTCCGAAGAACGCCTGCGCGAGCGCTCGACCGAGAAGGGGAATCGACTGGAGCACGGCGTTGACGACCGAGAGCGTCGCCTGTGCCGCCTGATCCCACGGCAGAACGCTGCCGGTGATCGTGAGCGCAACCACCCCGAGCAGCAGCACAACGCCAATGACCCAGTTCGCACGGCGCCGGGCCTTATATGCGCCATGAACGAACACCACGATCATATGGAGGAACGACGTGATGACGAGCAGGTATGCGGACCACCGGTGGAGACTCCGCAGAAACAGCGGATATGCAGTCTGAACGGTGGCGTCGGTGTACGCGTTCTGGAGCGCGGGCCGGTACCCGAAGCTCAAGAGCAATCCCGTGATCACCAGCACAACGAGCAGGCCGATGCTGATGCCACCCAGGCCGAATGTGTAGGAGAACCGTACTTCATACGGCCCGACTCTCGCCGGGTGGATCAGGGGGGAGTGTTGCTCCTGCGTCACCTCTCTCCTCCTATCGCCTGACCAGGGTTCGACCATAGGCGGAGACCCCGGAGGGTCCCGTTCGTTTCTTGGGAGTTCGAAGGATCGTGACTGTGGCAACGAGTGCAACTGCGAGGTACAGCAGGGATACGAGATCCTTCGCCCATTCAGGCCCCAGAAGCCGCATGGCGTACATCCACATGGCAGGGACCACGACGAATGTCAGGACGACGGCGCCCGCGACCAGGACCGCTCGTGCCGTGGCGATCGGCCACGTCGAGTCACGTCCGGCGAGCCAGTACGCGACCCCCAACAGCACGAGTAGCGCGCCGATGAGCACCGCGAGCAGACCGATGCTGACGACAACCGCGTCGAGCGACGACAACGCCGGATTCGCCTTGCTCACGACCACCGCGGCAACGGCAACGAGTACCAAACCGCCGAAAAGCGCAACAAGGCCGAGGCCCCTGTGGCGTTGATCCATTCTCAGCATCTCGCCGGTACTCTACCCTTTGAAACCTGCCCCTCCGAAAGCACTCCCGCCATCTGACGGAAGGCGGGTGAACTTCTCGCAGAATTCTCTCAAGCTCCCGCCGCTCCCTGCCGATATCCGCGCGGTGGACGACAGCGTCCATGCGGACCTCGTGTCCGCGGGGCAACGGGGCGAACCGTCGCTCGAAAAGACCTCAGGCACGTTCAATCTGAGGTTTTTTGAAAGGTAAGCCTCCCAGCCCGCCCCAGCGGCGGTCGCCCGTTCCCCTACTCCGCGGCGATCATGACCGCTGTTCCATCACCGATCCCGAAGCGCTCGTCGGCGCGCATGCCCCGCACCGCTGCGGCGATCATTCCGCTCGAGTCCGTGTAGAGCAGAGGCTCACCCTCACCGACTTCCCCGTAGGCGGTCGCCCACCTGATGAGATGGCGTCGACTGCCCACGATGAGCATCAGCTCTCCGCCTTCGGATGCGCCTATCGAGCGCAGGTCCTCGGGCGCGATGTTGAATTGGACGTTGCCGTAGTGGTCCACCCACCATGCCTCCCCCTGGACCGTGCCCCCTCCTACCTCGGGAAGGGGAAGGATGAGCGGGTAGATCGAGTCGGCATCTACAGGTGGCCCCAAATCCTCGAGCGTTGCATCGCCCGACGAGAGGAGTGCCGCCGTAGGCGCGAACACATCCCGACCGGCGAATGTTGCGCCTGAGCTTGGGATCATCGCATCAGGGTTCTCGATCGCGACGGTGTGTTCGGCACCGCCGACCATGGCCACGGCCGGCGACATCACACCGTTGTCGGGTCCAACGAAGTATCCCCACGCCGTTCGAGCGGCGATCGCCCGCCGCGCGGTACCCACCCCCGGATCGACGACGACCAGCGCCACGCCCTCGGGCAGATAGTGAATCGCCCTGAGGAGGGAGAGGGCAGCGGGCCGCACCCCCCCGCGGGGGAGCTCGTGTCCAACATCGATCACTCTGCTGTCGGGCGCAAGCTTGGCGAGGACCCCGTGCACGACTCCGAC
>CAYLHS010000102.1:0-6664 GCA_964383535.1 uncultured Acidimicrobiia bacterium | reverse complement strand
CCAAGTCCGGAGGGCATCGCCGCGCCGGCCAAGTCGAGATGGCGAGGGCAGTCGCGGAGGCCATCGACGCCGGCACACACCTCGTGTGCGAGGCGGGCCCCGGAACCGGCAAGTCGTTCGGATACCTCATTCCAGCCATCCTGTCCGGCAAGAAGGTGATCGTCGCCACGGCGACGAAGAGCCTCCAGGATCAACTCGCAACGAAGGACCTGCCGTTTCTCGCCGACTCCCTGGGGATCGAATTCACATGGGCCGTTGTCAAGGGACGCCAGAACTACCTGTGCAAGTCGAAGCTCGCCGAACGCCTCGAGGCGGAAGGGGTGTTCTCTCAGCAGTTCACCCTTGAGGGTCTCTCCTATGACATCCCCGAAGAGCTGCGACTCATTGCCGAGTGGGCGGATGTGCACCCAACGGGGGATCGTGACGACCTGCCCGACCAGTTGCCCGAGGGCTTGTGGGAGAGTGTCTCGGTGGTCGGCATGGAATGCCCGGGCCGAGAGGACTGCCCGCACGGCGAGGAGTGCTTCGCCATGGCGGCACTCGACGCGGCCGCCGACGCAAACCTGGTGGTGGTCAACCATCACCTGTATGGCAACGATCTGGCTCTGGGCGGCGGGGTGGTGCTTCCCGAACACGACGTGCTGATCGTCGACGAGGCGCATCGCCTGGAGGACACGATGGCTTCCGCGCTTGGCATCGAGCTGGCCGAGGGGCGGTTTTGGCAGGTGCAGCGGTCCGCAGGGGCCTACCTGCGCGGCCAGAACGTCGGGAATGCCGACGACGTGCTCGGGCCTCTCAGCGACGGTACCAAACGCGTGCAGCAGTCGCTGGAGCGGGCGGATCGTGGTCGGATCACGGAACCCACGGATCTTGGCGCGGCCTTCTCATCGGTGTCATCGAGCCTTGGTGGCGTGACAAAGGCGATACGGTCGAGCGAGCCGACCTCGCCGGGTTCGCTCGGTGCGAGAGCCAGAGTGCTTCGGCTGTCGGGTCATCTCGCCGGCGACGTCGCCATGGCCGTCGACCCTCCGGATGGGTACGTATCGTGGATCGAGCAGGAAGCGTCGAGGGTCTCGTATCGGATCGCGCCGGTCGAGGTCGGCCCGCTGCTTGCCGAGCTGCTCCTGGCGAAGCTTCCAGTGGTGTTGACGAGTGCCACTCTGTCGATCGCCGGCTCCCTCGAGCCGTATGCACGCCGTCTCGGATTCAACGACACGAAACACTACCGGGCGCTCCGGGTGGCCTCACCGTTCGACTACCAGGCCCAAGGGCTCGTATACGCCGCAGCGCGGCTCCCGGAGCCGCGCTCGCCCGAGTATCAGGCCAGGGCCGTCGAGGAAATCGAAGTGCTGGTCACGGCTTCGGGAGGTCGCGCGCTGATCCTGACGACCTCCTATCGAATGCTGAACGCGATCAAGGACCAGCTGGATGTTCCATTCACCGTGCTCACGCAGGGTGACATGCCGAAGCGACGCCTGATCGAGCAGTTCGAGGAGGACGAAACATCGGTGCTCCTCGCAACGATGGGCTTCTGGGAGGGTCTCGATGTCCCCGGAAGGGCCCTGGAGCTCGTCATCATCGACAAGCTGCCGTTTCCACGACCGGACGAACCGCTGTGGCAAGCGAGGCGAGAGGCCGCCGAGGCATCCGGCAGGTCCGCCTTCATGAGCGTCGACCTACCGCGGGCGGCGATGCTCCTCGCTCAGGGGGCCGGCAGGCTGATTCGAACCACCGAGGATCGTGGCGTTGTCGCCATCCTCGACTCACGCCTCTACAAACGGCGATATGGACGGGTGGTGCTCCAGACACTGCCACCGATGCCGAAGACAACCTCCCGGTCGGTTGCCGAGGCGTTCCTTCAAGGGATCAGTCGCTCCGCCAGTTCCGACAGCTCCCCTGAGATGCCGGCCACATAGTCGTCGCCGATGTGGCGCAACGCGACCATCACCTCGGTGGACGCGTCGTCCATTGCGATGTCGGCGGGAAGGATCGGTTGAAAACGGTGGTAGTGGTCGCCCAGGAGGTTGCGAAGTAGCGCGTCGTCCAAGAACGAACGGCCCCGATTGCCGGCCTGGAACATGTCTTCTGCCAGATGCAACCATGACTGCTCCGTGAATTGGTCGTACGCGGTCCTCTCGGGTTTGCCGATGCCCGTACCAATCGACACCAACTGGATCGTCTTGATACGCAGGCCATGCCACCCGGCCAGCTCCATGGCCTCGGCGTAGCCAACCATCGCCGGGTTGTTGGCGAAGATGCCGCCATCGATATAGATGTGCTCCGTTCCGTCCTTCGCACGGAGGAGCTTTGGCGGGAACACCGTTGGCGCCGCTGCGGTGGCTCTCGCCACGTCTCGCATCAGCAGGTTGTCGGTTCTCGAGCTGAACAGCGCGGG
The DNA here is from genome assembly GCA_964383535.1 of uncultured Acidimicrobiia bacterium. Lineage (GTDB taxonomy): Bacteria > Actinomycetota > Acidimicrobiia > Spongiisociales > UBA4744 > CAYLHS01. Next base: position 4,269 of record CAYLHS010000102.1, on the reverse strand, counting down.
CCGGCCGAGGGTGACGTCGTAGGCAGTGGCGATGACCGGGCAAATAGCTTCGGACAGACGGGCGTCTCCGAACTGCTTGCCGAGCGCTTGCTCCAGTGGAGCGGCGGAGTACCTCGCATTTCCGGCATCGGGATTCGATCCGAACATCGCAGCCTGCATGCCCACACGAGCGATCAGCTCTCTGAGGTCCTCTCGTGTGCGGGGAAATGCAAGTGCAGTCTTGGGGAAGATGAGCGGACCATGTTCGACGTAGAACTCGCCAACGTCCACAGCCGAGTCCGGCATGCCACCGTCTCTCGGCAACGCCAACGCCATCGCCGCGATGCCACCGATGGAGGTGCCCACCATCACGTCGAACAGCTCACTGATAGGTCGTCCAGCGACGGCTTCCAACTCTGCGAGCACACGGGCAGGAATGATTCCGCGGATTCCGCCTCCGTCGATGCTGAGCACTCGGATAGGTCTCATGGGAGAAGCGTACCCGGGTAGCGTGAACCGACAGGAGGTGCACACTGCGGATTCCCGACCAGATCTACGACGCGATTCTCAATCATGCCGAGGCCTGTGCCCCCGAAGAGGCATGCGGACTCCTGGCGGCAGACGCGTCGGGCCTGCTGAGGATGGTGTACTGCCTGACGAACGTCCAGCACTCGACAGTGGCGTACACGATCGCTCCGGAGGAGCACTTCAAGGCGATGCAGCATGCTGAAGCCAACGGTTGGCATCTCGCGGGAGCATTTCACTCGCATCCCAACGCCGAACCGTACCCGTCGGCGACCGATCGGGAGCTGGCCATGGAACCAGACTGGGTCTATGTGATCGCCGGCAGGGGCCGGAAGGTGCGTGCGTATCGGCTCGGACGAGGTAGCGTCGTCGAAGTGCCACTGGAGGCGTAGATGGTCACCGTCAGGGTCCCGACACTGCTCCGCCGCTACACCGGCGGGCTGGCCACCGTTCATGCGGATGGGAGGACGATCGAAGAGGTGTTTGTGTCGCTGGAAGCCCACTACCCCGGCATCTCGGCTCGCCTCCTCGATGCGAGCGGTGGCGTGCATCGGTTCGTCAATGTCTTCGCAGGTGACGACGACGTCCGCTACCTCGAAGGCTTGGCAACGACCGTCGCCGCGGATGAGGAGATCACGATTCTCCCGGCCGTCTCCGGCGGCGAATGAACGGTCCGGACACACCACCTACACTGCCCACCATGCGTCTCATCGTTCTCGGCTCGAACGGCACCTTCGCCACGCCCAGTCGTCCAGCATCCGGCTATCTCGTGGATCATGCCGGCACCACTTTGTGGATCGATGCAGGCCCTGGGACGTTCGCCGCGCTGCAAGGGATCGTGGACTACCGAACCGTCGACGCCATCGTGGTTACGCACGGTCACGCCGACCACAGCGTCGACTTGTTCGGTTACTACCACGCCATCAAGTACGGGCCGGGCGTCACGTTGCCGGTTCGGGTCTTCTGTCCTGCCGGCTTCGAGGAGGCCTTCACCGCCTACCTGGGAGGCCCAGGCCATGAGCCTGCGGGCACGCTCGAGTTCATCGAGCTGAGCGAAGGAGACGAGATTGCGGTTGGGCCCATCGCAATGCGTTTCACCTTGACCGATCACAGCGTCTTGACGCTGGGGGTCCGTTTTGAAGCAGACAGGAGGGTGCTGTTCTACTCGAGCGACACGGGGCCACAAGGCGTGTGGATGCACCTGGCCGAGCATGCCGACTTGTTCCTGTGTGAGGCCACCTACCAAGGCAGCGCCGATGGAAAACCGTGGGGCCGGCACCTCACCGCGGGGGAGGCCGGCCGAATCGCTCGGGACCAGATGGTGGACCGGCTGATGATCACTCACGTCTGGCCATTCCTCGATCCGGGGAAGTCCGTCAGCGAGGCAGAAGTCACGTTTGGGCGGCCGGTGGGACTGGCCGCACCAGGAATGACCGTGAAGGTGTAGGAGGGGGAGTGGAACAGAGACAACGAACGCGGGCAACCGACGAGCTGAGGCCGGTGAGGGTCACGCAGGGGTACACGGAGATGACACCGGGGTCGGTGCTCATCGAGGTGGGGAGAACCCGTGTGCTGTGTACTGCATCCATCGAGCAGGACGTCCCGAGGTGGTTGAGAGGCGGGAAGAAGGGTTGGGTCACCGCCGAGTACGCGATGCTGCCAGGCTCGAGCACGGAACGAATCAGGCGCGACGGCTACACCGGCGGACGGGCGAAGGAGATCTCCAGACTCATTGGGCGATCTCTGCGATCGGTCGTTCGTCTCGAGGCAATGACGGAGATGGTGGTGCGGGTCGATTGCGACGTACTCCAGGCCGACGGAGGCACGAGATGCGCCGCCATCACGGGCGCGTGGATCGCTATGCACGATGCATTCGAGGAGGCCATCGAACGGGGCCAGATGGAATCGAATCCGGTCATCGATCGTGTCGCCGCGATCTCCGTCGGGCTCGTGGAAGGGGAGGCACGACTCGATCTGGACTACGAGGACGACGTCGCGGCGGATGTCGACATGAACGTGGTGATGACGGGTCAGGGTCTGCTCGTGGAGGTCCAGGGGACCGCCGAGCGTGTGCCGTTCTCCCGCCGGGATCTGAACGACCTGCTCGATCTCGCCGAATCGGGTATCGCCGAACTCCTCGATCTTCAACTGCAGGCGGCCGAGGCGTGAAGCTCGATCGACTCGTCGTTGCCTCCAAGAATCCGGACAAGATCACCGAGATCGAGCAAGTTCTGCGTGAGCTCCGCCTGGTCGAGACGATCGTACGGGATGAGGACTGGCCCGATGTCGACGAGACCGGCGCGACCCTCGAGGAGAATGCAGTGCTGAAGGCGTCGACGGTGGCGCGGCTCGTTGGACTTCCAGCGTTGGCAGATGACACCGGACTGGAGGTCGCCTCGCTTGGCGGAGGTCCTGGGGTGCGCACCGCGAGGTACGCGGGGCCCGACGCCACCTATCGCGACAACGTTGAGCGACTCCTCTCCGAGCTGGAGGGAACGAACGACCGTCGAGCGCGGTTTCGCACGGTTGTCGCGTTGGCGTTTCCGGATGGCCGGTCGCTGGTCGCCGATGGCACGCTGGACGGTCACATCGTCCATGTGCCGAGAGGGAGGTTCGGGTTCGGGTACGACCCGGTCTTTGCGGTGGGGGAGAGGACCCTGTCGGAGATCGGAGCCGACGAGAAGAACGCGATGAGTCACCGAGGTCGCGCCCTTCGAGCGCTCGCCGACAAGGTGCGCATGACGTGACCATCGAGGGTCGAAGCCGCTTCTCGCTGCTGCGCGTGGTTCTCGGCATCGCGGCGCTGGGATTCGCGGTCCACCTGCTTCTGCCGCGTGTCAATGAGCTCCCGCGAGCCGTGGAGCAAGTCAAAGGAGGATCACCCTGGTGGCTGCTGGCAGCGCTGTGTGTCGCGATACTTCCGAAGCTCGGGGGAGCAATCTCGATGATCGGATCCATCGGGACCGATCTCCCGTTCCGGCCGACCTTCGAAGTGCAGGTTGCCGCCGGCTTCACGAGCCTGTTTGCGCCACAAGGCGTTGGCCTCGCTGCGATCAACGCTCAGTATGTGGAGCGACGGGGCGAAGACCGAACTGTCGCGGTAACCGCATCGGGTCTCAACTCGGTGGCCGGCTTTGCAGCGCACGTGCTGTCGATGCTTGTCGCTATCGCGTTGATCGGTCCTCAGATCATTCAGCATCTGAGGACTCCGCCCCGATGGTGGTTGCTCGCTGGCGGTGCGGGGTTCGCGCTCGTCCTGGGGATGGCGGTATGGACGCCGCTCGGGCGCAAGTGGTTGTGGGGGCCCGCGCTACGAGCCGGAGCGGCCCTGTGGTCCACGGTGAGACGACCGAAGCGAACGGCTCAGCTGCTGGGGGGTTCGTTGTTGGTTACGATCTCCAACGCGTTCACTCTCGCGCTGGCGCTGAAGGCGTTCGGGCACTCTGCGTCGTTGATCGACGTGGTGTCGGTGTATCTGGTGGCCGCTGCTGTCGCCGCTATCGCTCCGACGCCGGGGGCGTTGGGTGCGCTCGAGGCCGCGCTCATCGCAGGTCTGACGGCCGTCGGGGTCGATGCCGGCACAGCTGTCGGGGGTGTGCTCGTGTTTCGGCTCCTGACCTTCTGGCTCCCGATCGCTCCCGGCGTGTGGGCGCTACGTGACCTGCGGCGCAGGGGGATCGTGTAGCCAGGATGAGGCAATAAACCTCACCCGGCGGGTGGTCTTATGACCGCTGCTTCGCTACTCTCCGTGGCGCACTCTCAGAG
>CAYLHS010000101.1:0-6739 GCA_964383535.1 uncultured Acidimicrobiia bacterium | reverse complement strand
GCGCCGACGTCTCCGAGATCCCGGGGAGCCTCGGGGCATCGCCGGTTCCGGCCCGATCTGATGCCACGTTGGGGAGAGGACAGGGTGCGATCAGGCAGACCCGGACTTGCCCGTGTAGGCCACTCCGAGCCTGAAAACGGCCCACAGCACACCGAACAGCGCGGTTGCGATCAAGGCCAAACCCAGGTCGGGCTGGAACAAGCTGATCGTACGGAGCGGTGAGCCCATCAGGTTCGGGACGAGCCAGATGACGACCCACGCTGCGACGAGTGTGGTGAGCAGCGGGAACCACAGGCTGAACAAGCCGGAGATGCCTGATTTGGTGCGTATCTCTTCTCGGTGGAGCCAGGCCCAGACCATGCTGAGCAGGTAGGCGATCGGGAGGAGCACCAGGCCGAGGAAGAGGGCCTTCTGGGACGATCGGGAGCCCTCGCCGTCGTAGTCGAGACCGAGCGCCCTGGCGGTGATGCTGTTGCGGAGTTGGGTGGTTTCTCCGAAGCCGACTCCACTCCCACCGTTGACAAGCACGACGACCCCCTTCTTCTCAGCAGGGACCATCGTGGCGAGCGTCTCGACTCCGGGGGTCGACCCGGAATGCCAGACACTCCCGTTGCCGGAGTCCACGAACCAGCCGAAACCGTAGAACGGCGATGTCGCACTGGCCGGGCGCATCATCAGCGCCTTTCCTTCGGCACTCAGCACATCGTCCTCGCCATTCATCATCATCTGCATGTAGCGCGCCAGATCGCGAGCGGTCGCGACGATCCCACCCGCAGGTGCCATACCGCGGCTGGTCGCCTTGTCGGCGAGTGGTCGTTTGGTGACGAACCACGGCGTGTGTCCGGTCGCCATGGACTCATGGACCTCGCCGTCTGCGACGAAGCTGTGCTCCATGCCGACCGGCTCCAGGATGTTGTCCGCCACGTAGGTTTGGTAATACTGTCCGCTGACGACTTCGATCAGTCGACCGAGAATCAGGTAGTTGGTGTTCGAGTATTCCCAACGTTCGTCGGGTCCATAGGCGGGGTTCACGTCGACGAGCGCGTCAACGCGGCGCGCAAGCTCGTCGGCCCCGCTGGTGGCGTCCGTATGCGACGTGTTGCCTTGCAGCGTGGAGAAACCGCTCGTGTGGCTCAGCAGCTGCCGGATCGTGATCGCGCCGGCGGGCCGACCCGAGAAGCCGTCCAGATACTGCGACATTCCCGTGTCGAGGTCGACCTCGCCCGCCTCGACCAGTTGCATGACAGCCAGGGCCGTGAAGCTCTTGGAGATCGAGCCCGACAGGAACTGCGTGTCCGGCGTGACCTTCACGTCGCTTCCGAGCTCGACAACACCGAGCGCTCCGGCCGAGATGATCTCGCCATCTTCCACGATGGCGTAGGCCAGGCCCGGCACGCCCGACGCGGGCATCTCCCTGTCGATGATGTCCTCTATCGCTGGGGCGGCTGCGCCTGCAACGGTACCGCTACCAAGTGCAAGGATGAGTAGGAATCGAAGCACCTAGACACCCTCCTCGGCTCACGTGCGTGCATATGGTCGAGAGATCACCCTAGACGCGCCCCGTAGTGCAGGCGCAAGGCACTGAGCGGGCTCACCGGGTCTCTAGTCGGCACCGACAGCGACGGGCTGCTTTCCGCCCCACATGACGAGCCAGACCTACCTCGCTTCGTCCCACCACTTCAGCACCCGGAGCGCCCTCAGCGTGATCCATCGTGACGGCCGACCTGGGCCATCGTCGACGTCGAACCACACTCGCCCGACCGGATTCCAGTCGAGGTGCCATGTGCCGTCGACACTGCGCCTCGATCGAACGTGCTCGATGGCCTCGGCGAGCCGCGGGTCGGGGGTGGCCCCCGTGAGGGTGCAGGCCGCCCGGAAGTAGTCGAGCGCCCGAAGCACATCGTAGAAGAAGCGAGAAGGGTGGATGAAGCGCAGGAAACGCTCGTCGGCAGGTTCACCGGTGCTGAGACGGCGAAAGAGCGCTCGCCTCAACAGGTAGTCGTCGCCGGACCGCCTGGCCGCACGAGATTCGCCGGTTCCGCCGGTTGCCCGTTCGAACTCCAGAAGGCCTTCCAGGACGTTGATCGTCGTGTCGAACGACGAACGAATCGAGCCGCGCTCCGCCTCGCAGTTCCAACCACCGTCGTCGAGGACCTCTCCGACAAGCCGATCGACGAGACGGCTCATGTCGACACCGAAGTAGCTGCCGTTCGCGACCGTCCTGCCATTGATGCAGGGCTCCACTTCGCCCTGCCAGTACGGCTGGCCACCCTCTTCCCAGCGGGAGTTTTCACCGATCAGCTCGATGGAACGTTGCACACGGTTCGAGGTGGGCTCGAGACCGAACTCTCGCAGCTGATCGAGAACGTGGGTGGTTGGAGTCCACGGCTGACCGGCGCCAGGCTGCGCTTCCGGCCCGTGGAAGTCGAAATCGGCGGGGAAGAAGGCTCCGCCCGCCCACTGGCCGTCCTCGTCCTCGAGTGCGAGCAGCCGGGCGCCCCATCCTTGCGCTTCAACCTTGGCCCGCTCCGCAGCCCACTCCGACTCGGGACACTCGAGAAGGTCGCGCAGGACCTGCCAACGGATCGAGGGATCAGATTCGTCGGGATTCAGCAGCCAATCGATCACGGGATTCGAAGTACGCACGAAACGACAGACTATCAGTGTCAGGGAGAGGTCTCGATGAATCGGGCACGGGTACGGCGCTAACGTCGAGCATCGGCGGGTTGCCGCGTTGGCGCGTGCTCCACCCGCACGAACCGTTGCCTCACTGAGGAACACGGGCCGATTGTCGCTCCGGCGACCAGCCCGTCGGCCGGACACCCCTCCTAGGAGAATCCGAACACGGGTGGCAACACGGCCACGACCAGGATCGCCCAGATCAGGTACACCGGCAGGTAGGCGGTTTGCCACCGTTCGAGGTCGCCAAAGGGGCGGTGACCCCGAAGAAAACCGATCGACAGCCATGCCGACCACGCCAGGTTCACGAGCAGCACCAGATTCAGTCCGAGACCGGCGGTGCGATTCGCGGTGAAGCCCATGTCGGTGATCCTGCCGAGAATCGCGACGAGTGCCAGCACGTCGATCACCAGTGCAGCGACGACGAGGACCACTTGGAGCACGTCCGACACGGCAGGCTCGGCGAGTGGATCTCGTGCGGAGATGGAGTAGAGCAGCAGACCGAGCACCACCACCAACAGCACGTCGAACAGAATGAGGACGTCCCGGCTTTGATCGATCCCGTGACCGGTCCAGATCATTGCGCCGACCGAAGCGAGGAACATCGCGACGAACAGCGGCGTGAACACCTTCGTCAACACAGGAGCCATGTTCTCGATGACCGCCTGCTTGGCCTCGACCAGCCATCCCGCCACGAGGACCGCTCCCGCCGCACCGGACGGCAGCACCCAGTTGAACACGAACGACTCCACCTGAACGCCGATCGCTGCAAAGACCTCGATGGTGAGCACCGTCAGAACGCCGCCACCGAGCGCGATGAGCACGTAGTAGATGAACCACTCGCCGGTGAACCGCACGAAGTCCATCCGACGCACCCGCCACTGTCCCCCCAGGTACACAGTTCCGAACACGAGCCACAGCACGATGGTGAGGTGGATCCCCGTCAACACTTCGGTCGAGCCGAAGCGCACGTACGGGTACGCGTTCGCGAGCACCGCGCCGGCAACGAACGCCGAGGCCGGTACGACGAGACGCCGGGGCGGCACCCTTCGCTTCCATGCGAAGTAGCCGGCGACGACAGGTAGAACCAGCAGGGCGGCGTTGCGGAGGTAGAAGCTCCCTGCGGCGTCGAGATCAGGCTGAACGAGTCGAGGGATTTGCACCACCACCGCCGCGAGGACGGCCCAGCCCAGCATCATCCAGGAGCCTGCCTCGGCGGCCTCACTGTCAGGCGTTGCAACCAGCTGTTTCCACAACCGATCCGAGTGCTCCCTGGCGAACTCTCGCGTCAGCTCGTCGATGCCGCCCAGTCGCTTGACCGCCACGAGGAATGCCTCGTCGTCGTCGAGCCCGACCGCGCGAAGCGTGTCGACTTGGTCACGTAGATGACTCTCGAGTTCATCCACGTCCGGGGTGACCACTTCGCGTCGGGACGTCAGGTAGGTCCGCCACTCGGCGATCTGCGTATCGATGTCCATCACGGCATTCCCGGGGCTGGTAGTGATCGCGCTTGATGCCAGGCCCCCCGCAGCACGCCACTGACCAGGTCCCACTGGCGGCGATGCTCCTCGAGTGCTCGGCGTCCCCTGTCGGTGAGGACGTAGTAGCGGCGGCGTCGGCCGTCTGGCGAACGCCACGCAGCGCTGGCGAGGCCGAGGCGAGCCAGGCGGTGGAGAAGCGGATACAGCATGCCGTCGGTCCATGCCAGCTCACCGCCGGACAGCTGGTGGACACGTTTGAGAATCGCGTACCCGTAGCTCTCACCCTCGGACAAGATTGCGAGAACGATCGGTGTTGCCGACGCAGCCATGAGGTCTTTTGCTATCCGCACGAACGCACACTCCTCGATACCTCATACCATTATACATAGCGGTGTTAGGTATCGGTGACTCGATGCCGTTCTGCTCGGGAAGATGGGCCTCGCCGGGCGAAGGTGGGCGTGGCAAGAACGGGAGGGGTGAAGCCGATTCAGCCTTCTCGATCGAGCAGGATCAGGCGTGCGCTGCGGTTGTACGTGAAGTAGGAGCGTGCCCATTCGAACAACACCACCGCACGGTTGCGGAATCCTATGAGGAAGAAGATGTGAATGGTCAACCACGCTGCCCAGGCCAGGAACCCGCTCAGCCGCACACCCCTGATTTGGGCAACCGCGGACCGGCGCCCGAGCGTCGCCATCGATCCCCGGTCGACGTATGCGAAGGGCTCGCTGGTTCTGCCCTCGACGGCGCCGAGGATGGTCGTGGCCGCGTGCCGGCCCATTTGGATCGCAGCGGGTGCCAGGCCCGGTACTGCGTCGACCGATGCCAGATCTCCCACGACGAACACCTCGGGGTGCCCGGGTACGGTCAGATCGGATTCAACGAGCACCCTTCCCGCCCTGTCGAGGGGCACACCCAGTGCCTCTCCCAGCGGCGACGCCCTCACGCCGGCCGCCCACAGAACCGTCCTGGCTTTGATCCGTCGGTCTCCCACAGTGATGCCCCGCTCGTCGATCTCGGTGACAAGCGAACCGGTCACCACTTCCACACCCAGCCGTTCGAGCTGGTGCCGGGCCTTGTTCGAGAGGTGCGGCGGGTACGTGGACAGAATGCGGTCGCCTCCTTCGATCAGCAGGATGCGGGCCTCGCGGGTGTGGAAGCGGCGGAATTCCTCGACAAGGGTGTGGCGTGCAAGCTCCGCGACAGCACCGGCAAGTTCCGCTCCCGTCGGGCCACCGCCGATGATGACGAACGTCTGCCAGCCCTGCCGTTCGTCGACGTCGTCGGTGAGTTCGGCTTCCTCGAACGCGAGCAGGATGCGCCTGCGAATCCGCATCGCATCCTCGATGCTCTTGAGCCCGGGCGCGAACTCCTCCCACTCCGGATGGCCGAAGTAGGAGTCGACCGCACCCGACGCGACGATCAGGAAGTCATAGCCGATGGTCCGCCCCTCAGCCGTTGTGATCTGCCGGCGGTCGGTGTCGATGGCGGTGATCTCCGCGAGAAGGACCGTCGCGTTCGCCTGGGTCCGCAGGACTCTGCGGATCGGCTCGGCGATCTCGATCGCGCCGAGTCCCGCGGTGGCCACCTGGTAGAGCAGTGGCTGGAACACGTGGTGGTTTCGTCGGTCCAACACCAGGACCTCGACGGGTGCGCGTCGCAGGGTTCTCGCGGCGTAGAGACCGGCGAAGCCGCCGCCAATGATCACGACTCTCGGCCGTGGCGAATCCATGTGATCAGCCTACGTGGCGAGGGATACGAACCCTGGATCGTCTCCCTCGCGAAGGGGCGGAGTCTCCCCGGTGTGACGCAGTCCCACGTCTACCTCTGTATTCGCGTGAGCACGCTGTCGGGTTCCCGATTGCTCGTGTGTGCGTCCCGTGCAGGTGGTGGATCTCGAGATTTCTGAGGCGGGTACACTCCTTCGACTTCCCGAGGAGATCTGCGTGAAACGTTGGATACTGATTGGTGTCGGAGCCCTGATTGCGATCTTCCTGCTCATTCAGCTCGTTCCCTACGGCCACGACCACACGAACCCGGCGGTGGTCGCTGAACCTGCGTGGGATTCACCCCAGACGCGAGACTTGTCGGTGCGGGCCTGTTTCGACTGCCACAGCAATGAGACCAAGACGTACTGGTTCTCGAGCATCGCCCCGTTCTCATGGCTGATCCAGCACGACATCGATGAGGGCAGACGACGGTTGAACTTCTCCGAGTGGACAGGTCGCAGCCGCGACGCCCGCGAGGCGGCCGAAGCCGTGCAGCGTGGGAGTATGCCGCCGATCCAGTACACGCTCGTTCACCCGGACGCACGGCTCTCGGATGCAGAGAAGACCGCTCTCGAACAAGGACTCCAGGCGACCCTCCAGGGTGGGTGATGGTTGCCGCGACGATGAGGATTACGGGTAAGGATCGAGACGGGCGTAGCTTGGCCGCACTCAGACAGTGAGGTGCAGTCATGGCGCAGACCGTTCACATCGAGGAGCCTCGCTTCTCCCGCTGGCTCTTCGGTTCGACGACCACCACGTGGTTCTGGCTCGTCGTCAGGGTATGGCTCGGGTGGGAGTGGTTCCAGTCGGGGT
>CAYLHS010000100.1:0-6811 GCA_964383535.1 uncultured Acidimicrobiia bacterium | reverse complement strand
GGCCGATGAGCGCCACGAAGGACACGACCAGGAAGGCCGCCCACTGGACACCCACAGCCACGTTCAGCCAGGCGAGGATTGCCGCGACGACGGCGCCGACGGCGAATGGCAGGATGAAGAACCCTGCAGTAAAGACCTCACCCACGCCGAACACGAAGGCGGCGGCAATCCAAACCCACCTCCACAGTTCGTTGTCCATTTCGTTACTCCCTCCGTTGAATGCGGCGGCAGACACGCCGATGATGCCCAGCACCAGGATCAGCACGATGCCGAAGCGCGACTGTTTCTGACGCCTGCTGGTCACCGACTTCCACGTTTTCGTTAGGTCGTCGACGCGTTGCTCTTGCGCCCACGACTCCGCGAAGCTTGCGAGGTCGGGGCCGACGACTGCCTCCGGGATCTTGCCCTCGGCTGCGGCGAGCTTGAGATGCTGCTCGAGTTCAGTCTTCATCTCATGTACAGCGCGTCGAGGCACCCCTGTCTCGATCCAGTATCGTTCGCAATCTTCGACGATCTGGATCACTTCAGTTGACATGGGCACCTCCTTTCAGTACCGCGTCGACACCTCGAACCAGTTCTCTCCATGATGCACTCCACTCTGCCAGCCGAACGCTACCTTCGGGGCGAATTCGGTAGTACTTGCGCTTCGGGCCTTCGCTCGAAGCGACCTTGTACCCCTCGATGAGCCCTTGTCGCTGGAGCCGGCTGAGGGAGGGATAGATGCTTCCCTCGCTGACCAGCGCCATCCCTCGGAGCTGGAGCTTGCGGACCATCTCGTAGCCGTAGCTCGGTTCCTCCGAGATCACTGCCAGCAGGCACAGATCGAGTGCGCCTTTGAGGAGTTGTGAGCTGTGTTCGACGCTCATGAACCTCCTAACATGCAATGCACTATAGCGTCGGGAACCTTGCACCGCAAGGTAGTCGGGAGCCAGGCATTATGCGAGGATCAACCCGTCGGGTCCTACCTCGACCTTGACGGTGCTGTCCTCGCTGATCTCGCCGTCGAGAAGCGCGACCGCCAGACGATCGCCCAGCTCACGCTGGATGAGTCGTTTCAGCGGTCGAGCGCCATACACCGGGTCGTACCCGTGCTCGGCGAGCCAGTCGAGTGCGACATCGGTGAGCACCAGGTCGATGCGCCGGTTGCGGAGTCTCCGCGAAAGCTGCTCGATCTGGATTTCGACGATCTGCCGTAGGTCCACCTTGCTGAGGCGGTGGAACACGACGATGTCATCGACCCTGTTGAGGAATTCGGGACGGAACGAGGTTCGCACTGCCCCCATGACCCGCTCGCGGGCGACTTCGTCTGGCAGGTCCGGCTCGATGAACTCGGAACCGAGGTTCGACGTCATGATCAGCACCGTGTTCGTGAAGTCAACGGTTCGACCCTGCCCGTCGGTGAGACGGCCATCGTCGAGCACCTGGAGCAGCACGTTGAAGACATCATGGTGAGCCTTCTCGATCTCGTCGAGCAGCACCACCGAGTAGGGGCGACGCCGAACGGCTTCGGTGAGCTGCCCACCTTCTTCGTAGCCCACGTAGCCGGGGGGCGCGCCGATCAGCCGGCTGACCGTGTGCTTCTCCATGTACTCGGACATGTCGACTCGTACCATCGCTCGCTCGTCATCGAACATGAACCAGGCGAGTGCCCGCGCGAGTTCGGTCTTGCCGACCCCTGTCGGGCCAAGGAAGATGAACGAGCCGATCGGCCGGTTCGGGTCGGAGATACCTGCTCTGCTCCGACGGATCGCGTTGGCGACCACCGTGACGGCGTCATCCTGACCGACCACACGGGTGTGGAGATACTCCTCCAGATGCACGAGCTTCTCCAGCTCGCCCTCCATGAGTCTGGCCATGGGAATGCCCGTCCAGCGGGCGACCACTTCGGCGACGTCCTCGTCGTCGACCTCCTCCTTGAGCATCCGATTCGTTGTTTGGAGATCGGCGAGATCCGCTTGGCGCGCAGCCAACTCCTCCTTGAGGCGCGGCAAGGCTCCATAGCGCAGCTCAGCCGCGTGTTCGAGGTCCGCGGAGCGCTCGGCCTGCTCGGCGTCAGCCTCGGCTTGCTCGAGTTGTGACTTCAGGGCCTGGATCTCGCCAATCGCAGCCTTCTCGAGCTTCCAGTGGGCTTCGAGCGCACCCATCTGCTCTCGCAGATCCGCGAGATCTCGCTCTATCGCCTCGAGCCGGTCCTTGGAGATGTCGTCGGACTCCTTCTGGAGCGCCGCCCGCTCAATCTCGAGCTGCTTGATTCGACGATCGAGATCGTCGATCTCTTCCGGCATCGAGTCGATCTCGATGCGCAGCTTCGACGCCGCCTCGTCGACGAGATCGATCGCCTTGTCGGGGAGGAACCGTCCCGTCAGATACCGATCGGAGAGCACTGCCGCAGCGACGATCGCGGCGTCGGTGATGCGGACGCCGTGGTGCACTTCGTACCGCTGCTTGAGGCCCCTGAGGATTCCGATCGTGTCCTCGACACTGGGAGGTTCTACGAAAACGGGCTGGAAGCGCCGTTCGAGCGCTGCGTCCTTCTCGATGTGTGTGCGGTACTCATCGAGCGTGGTCGCACCGATCATTCGAAGTTCGCCCCGAGCGAGCATCGGCTTCAGCATGTTCGAGGCGTCCATCGCTCCCTCTGCGGCCCCGGCTCCGACCAGGGTGTGCATCTCGTCGAGGAAGGTGATGATCTGGCCATGCGCGGACTTGATCTCGTTCAGAACGGCCTTCAGGCGTTCCTCGAACTCGCCCCGGTACTTGGCGCCGGCGACCATCGCTCCGAGGTCGAGCGCGACGATGCGCTTCGGTTTGAGTCCTTCCGGGACGTCGCCGTCAGCGATTCTGCGAGCGAGCCCCTCGACGATGGCCGTCTTGCCCACGCCGGGCTCGCCGATGAGGACTGGGTTGTTCTTCGTTCGCCGGGACAGCACCTGGATGACGCGGCGGATCTCGTCGTCCCGGCCGATGACCGGGTCGAGATCTTGATTGCGAGCCATGGCGGTCAGATCGCGCCCATACTGCTCGAGGGCGTTGAACGTCGACTCGGGATCTTGCGATGTCACCCGTTGCGACCCGCGCACTTCCGCCAGTTGGGAGAGGATCGCCTCCCGAGTCGCACCGAGACGTTGGAAGATCTCGCCTGTCGGATCGGTGCCGCCGGCGAGTGCGAGGAGCAGATGATCGACGGAGACGTATTCGTCTCGCATCTCGGACCGCTGGCTGTCTGCCGCCTGGAGCACGCGCAGGAGCGCCTGTGACATGGACAGCTCCCCGCCGTACACCTTGGGGAGGGAGTCGACATACTCCTGGAGGGCGGTCCGAAGGGCGGGCGGTTGCACGCCCAGGCCAGTGAGGACCGGGTAGACGATGCCGTCGGTCTGCGCCAGCAGGGCGAGACCGAGGTGTGCGGGTTCGATTGAACGGGCATGTTCGGCGAGCTGCTGGGCCTGGGCGAGTGCCTCTTGGGCCTTGTGGGTGAAACGTCCGAAATCCATAGTTGCCTTGTAAGAAATCTAAGTCCTATTATATCAACTTGCTATCGCGGCTCAGTATTCCAGAAGGCGGGCCGGCGCTCGCCCAGGGCCGGTTCTCAGTCTTCGGTCTTCGGTAGGAACGCAGCCCGAGACACCCCGATGCTCCGAGGCGACTGTCTTACCGAGAACCGTGAACCGACAACGGCATCCCGCAGGGAGCCCTACAACATCGACAGGCGGCGGTTCAACGCGTCGAGCACGGCCCGAACGGTCGCGAGCGACGGGTCATCGTTCCTGATGAGCGCGCTTCCGACCAGTCGTTCCTCCATGTTCCTGATGTCGACCTGTGCCAGGGCGATGCGTGCGATGCCCAGCTCCTGTGTGGCGACGGCCGCGAGGTCGAGGACCAGCGCGTCGTGTGCGGCGTGCTGGATGGCGCTGAGGGTTGCTTCTCCGACGAGTCGGGGTCTGTGGGCGTCGTCCGGATTGCCTACCGCCCGTCCGGTGAACTCCTCGTCTTCCCACTCGAGAGTGACGGTGACGGCGGCGTCGGGGCCCTCGAGGGACTCCTGGATGTGGACAATGGCGGGTCGTGATCGCATGGGGTGGAGCCTACCCCAGAGCCGGGGCCGATCCTGCGATCTTCAGGCTTTCATGGCCCGTTCGCGTGCCCAGGCTCGGAGGGCGGCGATGTCCTCTGAGCGGGTGACCGAGAGTGGAACCGTTGACGACAGCTCGGCGTCCAGCTGACCGAGGGTCAGCGAACCACCATCGGCCGCGGCTCGGTACCGTGCGCCGACGATCGCCGTTTCGATCTCTGCGCCGGAAAAGCCCTGCGTTTCGTTGACGAGGTGGTCGATGTCGAGCGTCTCCGGGTTCACTCCGCGTTTGGCGAGGTGAACACGGAAGATCTCCCGACGGCTGGCGGCATCGGGCAGATCTACGAAGAAGATCTGGTCGAACCTCCCCTTCCGCAGGAGTTCCGGTGGGAGCGAGGCAATGTCGTTGGCTGTGGCGACGGTGAAGATCTCTCCGGAGTGGTCCTGCATCCAGCGCAGATAGGTACCCAGCAGACGGCTGGCGACTCCCCCGTCCGACGTGCCCGTGGAGAATCCTTTTTCGATCTCGTCGATCCAGAGGACGGCCGGGGCCATCGCCTCGATGGTGTGGAGCGAGGTGTCGAGACGGCGCTCGGACTCGCCGATGTACTTGTCGTAGAGCCGGGAGGGATCGAGGAGCACCAAGGGGAGGCCCCAGCTTCGAGCGAGCGTCTTCGCGATGAGGGACTTGCCGCACCCTGGAACGCCCGTGAGGAGGATGCCTCTGGGAGGATCAAGTTCGGGCGTACCCATGGCGATCTTTCTCAACCGCAGCCACGACTTCAGTCCTTCGAGTCCTCCGACCTCGTCGAGTGTGCCGGCGTCGCTGTCGACGATCTCCAGCACACCGTCGGTGTTGAGCAGTTCGGCCTTGGCTGCCCGCAAGTCGGGGATGGACGCGAGAGTGCCGTCCTCGAGCACCTGTCGTCTGATGAGTCGAGCGGCCTCTTCGAGCGTGATGCCGCGGAGGGCGTCGGCCATCTCTTCGATGCGGTCGTTCCCGACGAGGACGGGAAAGCCCCGGTCGTCGAGCTGTCGGATGGTGGATCGAACGAGCGTGATCAACTCGCCCTTGCCGGGGGGCCGCAGCCGCCATCTGTGGGCTACCCCCTCCAGTTCGTCAGGCAGATTCGGATGTGACGCCGTCAGGATGAGCGTCTGACCACGCCGCTGCCGCTGGGCGATCTCCTTGATCCTGCGGACGGCGACCGGGTCCTTCAGGAGGGGGTTGGCGTCGGCAAAGACGAACGCCCCTGGCGTTGTCACCTCTGAAACGAACGACAGTGCCCGGTTCGGGTCGGCGCTCTGGTACTGGGGCTGCTGGCCGTCTCGCATCAATCCCTGGGCAACGGACCACGTCCAGACAGGGACGTTCACCTCGTCGGCAGCGCACCTCAGGAGATCCATGAACCTTGGTTCTTCGTCGGTGGCGACCACCAACAAGGGGTACTGCGAAGCGAGCAGCACCTTGAGATCCGCGGCATTGTCCATGAGTAGGTGTATCGCCCGATTCGATCGACGGACTGAGGAATTCGAGGAGGGCGGCCTGCGGCCGAGTCCACCTCCCCCAACGTCGGACTCTGCTCTCCTGGGGGAGGAGACCGCGCGCGTAGCCCGTCCCCGAGTGAGGCTCGCTGGCACAATGACGGTGTGCGGTACGAGGCCATCGAGCACACGGCTGACGCGGGGATCGTCGCTCACGGCGCGAGTCTCGCGAAGCTGTTCGAAAACGCCGCCTACGGCACGTTCGACCTCATGTTCGATCTCTCGAGCCTGGAACCCGATGCCGAGATCCAGCTTGTCATCCCGACCGAAGATCATCCCGCGGACCTCATGTATAGGTGGCTCGTCGAACTCCTCTATCGGTTCGAGGTCGACGAGAAGGTGTGGTGCAAATTCGTTGTGACGATGGACGACCAAGGTCTGTCCGCCCGGGTCGGAGGGGCGAACTCGGGTGGTGTAGAACTCAGGGGAACTCCGATCAAGGCGGTCACGCTGCATGAGCTGTCGATCGTGGAACATGCCAGAGACTGGACCGCTACAGTGCTTTTCGACGTGTAGTCGGATGGGAGTCGAAGGTGATCAAGGAGTTCAGGGACTTCATCAATCGAGGGAATCTGGTCGATATCGCCGTCGGGTTCGTCATGGGAGTTGCGTTTGCCGGCGTCGTCTCTGCATTCGTCGACAAGATCGTCAACCCATTGATCGGGCTGCTGTTCAACGTCTCGAGCCTCGACACATGGGCCATGTTCGGCAAGGTCGACGAAGCCACAGGATTGAAGGCCGGGAGCGTTGGCGCGTTCATCGGAGCCTTCATCAACTTCGTGATCGTGGCATTCGTCATGTTCCTGGTGGTCAAGGCCTACAACCGGATGAAGGCAAAGCAGGAGGAGGAGTCACCGCCGGCTGAACCGCCTGAGGAGGTTCAGCTGCTGCGTCAGATCAGGGACTCCCTGGCCAGATAGCTCGTAGGCTCGGAGGTGATGGACCTCCGACCAATCGACGATGTCACCTGGGAGCTTCCCAAGCGGGGAGGCATGCGAGTTCCAGGACGCGTATTCCTGACCGTCGGGCAGATTCCCGAAGCAGAGAAGGCGCTCGACCAGGTGCGTAACGTCGCGCATCTTCCGGGTATCGCCAGCGCATCTTTCGCGATGCCGGACATTCACTGGGGGTACGGGTTTCCGATCGGTGGGGTCGCCGCGACCGACGTCGACCGAGGCGGGGTTGTGTCGCCGG
>CAYLHS010000099.1:0-6857 GCA_964383535.1 uncultured Acidimicrobiia bacterium | reverse complement strand
CGGCGGCATCTGCGTCGGCACCCGGAACGATCTGGTCCATCATCTCGAACAGGTGCACCTCGCTGTCGACGTCGACCAGCATCGACGCGAACTCGCAACCGATCGCGCCGGCTCCGATGATCGCCACCCGCTGGGGTCGTGCGGTCCAGTCGAGTGCCTCGTCGGAGGTGACGATACGGGTGCCGTCGATCTCGTAGCCGGGGATCGACCTCGGTGCCGAGCCGGTCGCGACGATGACAGAGCGCCCTTCGAGGACGGCTTCTCCCTCCGGTCCGGCAACGCGTACCGTCCTGGGTCCATCGAGGCGCCCGAACCCGGGCACGAGCTCCACTCCCCGGGACCTGAGGAGGCCGGCAAGGCCCTTGGTGAGCCCTCCCACGATGTCGTTCTTGCGAGCGAGCGCAACGTCCCAGTCGATCGTCGGCTCACCTGCCGTCACGCCGAAGGTCGCGGCACCCTTGACGGTCGAGTACACCTCCGCGGTATGAAGCCAGTGCTTGGCGGGGATGCATCCCCTGTTGAGGCAGGTGCCGCCGACCTGCTGATCCTTCTCGACGAGGGCGACACTCAAACCGAAGTTGTGTGCGTAGAGGGCCGCCGCATACCCACCCGGACCTGCACCGATGATCACGACGTCGTACAAAGAGCTCCTCCGTGTGGGGGTCCCGAGGATAGTGGCCCGCGATCCTTGACGGACCTCGGCGGATCGCGATTCCCGACCTGCCACTACTGTCCTGTCGATGGTCAGGCTGCCCTCGTCGAACGCGAAGCTCATCACATCCGACGGAGCCGTCCTCGAGGCCCGCTGGGACGAGCCCACCGAGGCACGAGCAGTCGTGGTCTTCTGTCATCCGCACCCTCAGTACGGGGGAACGATGCATGCACCACTGATGCATCGGGTAGCCCTCGGGCTCGTCAACGCAGGGTTCTCGGTGTTGCGGTTCAACTTCCGCGGTGTCGGCGCGTCGACCGGCACCTGGGGTGGTGGCACCGATGAGATCGGAGACGTGGACGCTGCGGTCACAGCCGCGCGAAGAACACATCCCGATCTGGCACTCTCACTCGCCGGTTGGTCATTCGGTGCGCTCACATCGCTGCGCTGGCAGGCTCGCACCGGAAACGCGTCAGGCTACGCGGGGATCGCGCTGCCATTGGACATGTACTCGCCTCCTCGCTCCCTCGCTCCCGGACACAGGACACTCATCATCGGCGATCGGGACCAGTTCGCGACCGTTTCTGCAACACGGGCGTACGGTGCGCAGATCGGGGCAACCGTGGAGGTGCTGGCAGGCAGCGATCACTTCTTCGTCTTCCGTCACGATCGCGTGACGGAGTTGCTGGTACAGGCGTTCGACGCTCAGCCGACAGCCAACAGCTGACAGCACGCAGCGGCCACAACCAGCAACGAGTATGCGATGAGTCACAAAACCGCACGCTGTGCGTCGCCGGGAGCTGTCGGGCGGTCGGTTTCCTGGCTATTCGCGCGCGGTCTGGATGGCCCTGAATCCCCGGTTGCGGGCTTCAGACGGCTCGTCGGGCGCAAACGACGACAGCAGCTTCAAGTCGAGGAGGTTGTCGGCCTCGACACGAGACACCAACGCTTCGAATTGCTCGTCGTCGTCGCAGTCGTAGTAGCGCATCGTGTCGCGCGTCCCGACATAGCGGACCTGTTCGAAGCGCCTGAGCCGGCCCATCAGCCGAATGGTCCCTCGGCGACGGCCTCCTCGCCACGGTCCCATTCGGCCCAGTCAAGCCACTCGTCGAGCTGTTCTTCGTCTGGTGGTTCCGCGTGGAAATCGGCGTCGTCATCGTCGATATAGCTCACGTGCTCGATCTGATCGTCCTCGATGGTCAGCTCGAGGAACCCCATCGAGCGGAACACCCCCTCATCGTCGGGCAGCCACAACGCAATCACGCAGGTGTTCTCACAGTCGCCACGCGACGCGACAAGGCTCGGGTAGCGCATCCACAGATCGCTGAGACCCTCGAGAGCCGCCTCGACACCGACGCCTTCGAACACATCCGACGTCACGCTCTCACTCACGAGCTCTGCGACACCGTCGAGGTCCCGCGCGTTGAGCGCATCGACCAGCGCGTCTCGGAAGTCCTCTGCCTCCGGCTCGTGTACAGACTCGGAATCATCAACGCGTGCCATCCGAACCTCCTCTCGAGAACCAGCGTACAGGCTCGCCGACCAGCAGAACGCTCGCGGGTGGTGGCGACACGGACAATCGCCACGCTGGAACAGTCGATGGTGCAACCGCGAACCACCCTGCGAGGAGTGCTCGCACGACGGAGTGCCGCAGATCAGATGCGAACCGACTCATGGTATGGCCCAAATACTCGCTTCAGCGTGGTTACGATCTCGCCTTCGGTTGCCCGTGCTCGTGCAGCGTCGACCATCAGCTCCATGAGGTTGGCTTCGCCGTGGGCGCCCTCCTCGAGCGCTTTCAACGTCGAATCGACCCTCTGCTGGTCGCGGGCACCGCGAACACGCTCGACAGCGTGACGCTGGTCCAACTCCACCTGCTCGGGAATCACCAGCGTCTCGATCGGAGTCTCCCCATCGTCGACGTAGACGTTGACACCCACGATCGACCGTTCGCCCGTCCCGACCGCCTTCTCGAACTCATACGCGGAGTCGGCGAGCGCACCCTGGAAGTAGTTCTCCTCGATGCCCCGTAGGGTCCCATCGAGCATGGATCCGCTCCCCATGGCGCGTACCTGCTGCAGGATCTCTTCCGCCCGCGCCTCGACCATGTCGGTCATCGCCTCGATGAACCAGGATCCTCCGAGCGGATCGACCGTGTTGGCGACGCCAGTTTCCTCGGCAATGACCTGCTGCGTACGCAGGGCGATCTCGGCGGCCTTCTCGGTGGGCAATGCGTACACCTCGTCGAGGGCGTTCGTGTGCAGGCTCTGGGTTCCGCCGAGTACCGCCGCGAGTGCTTCGATGGCGGTACGGACGATGTTGTTCTCTGGTTGCTGTGCGGTCAGCGAGACGCCGGCGGTCTGAGTGTGGAACCGCAACTTCAGTGACCGTTCGTCGGTCGCGCCATACACGTCGCGCATCCAGCGAGCCCAGATACGCCGGGCCGCCCTGAACTTCGCGATCTCCTCGAAGAAATCGAGATGGGCGTCGAAGAAGAACGAGAGGCGAGGCGCGAAATCGGCGATTTCGAGCCCCCGGCGTAGACAGGCTTCTACGTAGGCAAAGCCATCCCCGAGGGTGAAAGCGAGTTCCTGGGCGGCGGTCGCGCCGGCCTCACGGATGTGGTAGCCAGAGATCGAGATGGTGTTCCACTGAGGTACTTCTCGCGTGCAGAAGTCGATCATGTCCACGATGATCCGCATGTGCGGGGCCGGAGGGAAGATCCACTCCTTCTGCGCGATGTACTCCTTGAGGATGTCGTTCTGAAGGGTCCCACGCACGTCCCGCCAATCCACCCCCTGTTCCTCTGCGGCAACCAGCAGAAACGCGAAGATCACCTCGGCAGGCCCGTTGATCGTCATCGACACGGAGACGTCTCCGAGTGGAATCCCCTCGAAGAGCTTCGCCATGTCGTCCACGGTGTCGACGGCGACGCCGCACTTCCCGACCTCGCCGAGGGATCGCGGGTCGTCCGAGTCGATGCCCATGAGTGTCGGCATGTCGAACGCAACGGAGAGCCCGAGCTGTCCCTTCTTGAGGAGGGATCGGAAGCGCTCGTTGGTCTCCTTCACACCGGCGAAACCGGCGAACTGTCTGGTTGTCCACAATCTGCCCCGGTAGCCGGTGGCGTGGATACCTCTCGTGTACGGGTATTGACCGGGATAGCCGATGGCCGGATCGGCATCGCCGTCGTCGGGCGCACCGAGGGCGGGGACATCCTCGAACGAGATCGTCTGGAAGTGCTCACGGCGCTTCTCTCCTTCGTCGTACTCCCGCTCCCACCGATCCTTCACGAGCCACCTCCGGACGGTACGTCTGTGCCGCAGTTGGGACACACGGCAACCTCGACGTCGCCGACAATGAACGAGAACCCGCACCCAGAGCACGTTCTCCGAGGTGACGCCGCCTCAGGCGTTTCCGCCATCCTGGGCACATCAACCGTCCCCCGTACCTCGTTGACCACCCCGCACCGAGGGCAGGGGTACCGGCCCGGTCCTTGAACGGTGAACTGCGTTTGACAGCGTCCACACCGAACCTGCGTCATCGAGGCACGCTCCTCATGGTGTCATGCTACCGCCGGCATCTCTCACAACCGACGCTGGCTACGATCGCATCCATGGACTTCGCGCTGATGACAGAACCCCAGATGGGTGGCACATACGATCAAATCCTCGCCGCTGCACAATGGGCCGAACACGTTGGACTCGTCTCATTTGCCCGTTCGGACCACTACTACCTCGACCGTGAGCCCCGTCCGGATGCGACCGACGCCTTCGCCACGATCGGAGGTCTCGCGAGGGAAACGAGGAGCATCCGCCTGGCAGTGCTCGTATCGCCCATCACGTTCCGCCATCCGGCGATCATCGCCAAGAACGCCGCGACCATCGACCAAATGTCCGGCGGCCGGTTCGATCTCGGGATCGGCACCGGGTGGATGGAGCTCGAGCACCGGGTGTTCGGGTTGCCGTTCCCGCCGTGGAAGGAGCGGTTCGATCGTCTCGAAGAAGCCCTGCGCTACGTGGAGCACGCCACAGGCCGAGCTGAGGGTCCGATGACCGGCGACTACTACTCCCTCGACGCCGAGGTTCACCCACGACCGGCCGATCTCAGGCTGATCGTCGGCGGTTCCGGGCCACGCAGGACGCCGGCGCTCGCCGGCGCGCATGCCGACGAGTACAACCACTTCGTCGGACGGCCGGACGACATCGCCCCGAAGGTCCAGCGGCTCCGGTCGGCAGCGCAGGACGCCGGCAGAGACCCGGACTCGATCGTCGTGAGCGTCATGGGACCGGTGCTGACCGGTCGCGACCAGCGAAGCTACCGAGACCGACTCGAACAAGCGGCGAGTGCCCGACATCGAGACGCGGACGAGTTCGAGCAACGCTGGGCAGATCATGGGATCCCCGTCGGTCCGCCGAGTCGTGTGAGGGACACGATCGCGGCACTCGAGTCGGTCGGAGTGTCGAAGTACTACCTTCAGCACCTCGATCTCGCGGATCTCTCCCCTCTGGACGAGACCATGGAGGCCCTTGCGGGCTAGCAGATCGGCCCTCAACCCCTAGCTGCATTTCTCCGATACTCTTCAGGAGTGGAAGGGACATAAATGCGCACACGAATCCTCATCGCCGCCTTCGCGCTCGCCCTTGCCGGGTGCTCCAGCGGAGCGGCAACCACAACCACAGCAGCGGCCGAACCGGCGACGACGACCACCACCACCCAACCGGCGGTGCCGGCGGCCGTCCTCGCCTACTCGTACACCGCAGGCGACTCCTACACCTACGACATCTCGCTCGGTCAACATCTCACGATGACCACGAACGTCGAGGGCGATCCGGGCATGTTCGATGGGGCGGATGCACCGGGCAGTGTCGATGTCGACACCAGCGTCGACGGGACGGTCCACTACGACATCTCGGACGGGCCTGAGGCGGGCACCACGACGATGCACATCTCGGGAACCTTCGACGACGTGAGCGTCGAGGGCACGGTCGACGGCGAGCCGGTCACCGACTCCGATGTCCAGTCGGGAACGGTCCCCGACCTCGTCGAGGTGCCGGACACGACGATCGTGCTCGACAAGTACGGCCGACCGGTGTCTGTCGACGGGACGACCGTACCTTCGGACGCCCAGTTCTTCGGCGATCCATTCGCCCTGTTCGGTGGTCTGACCTCCGGCGGGCTCGATCAGCCGTTTGGCCCCGAGTTCCCCGACCATGCACTCACCGTCGGTGACTCGTGGACTCAGGAGGAGTCGCAAGACATCCCCGATACCGACCAAACCGTTGCCATGTCGGTCACCTATACGGTGACGGGGACGGACACGATCGACGGACACGACGTGACGGTGATCGACTTCAGCGCTACCTCGTCCGGGGCCGACGTCGATCTCGGCCAGATGTTCCAGGCGCTGATCGAGGGGTTCGCGTCAATGGGACAAGACACGTCCACGACAGCACCGATCCCGACGATCGACTTCGTGGTTTCGATCGGCGAGTCGAGCGGTTCGGGTACCTACTGGTTCGACCAGGAGGCAGGGATCGTCCGCAAGGTCAGCCAGACGTACTCGATCCCGATGTCGATGCACATGGGCGTCTCTTCGTCCGATGGAACTGGCTCGGCAGACGTCCAGATGTCGGTCGAGTCGTCCGTCGACGCACAACTCACCGAGGGGGCGACTGCCGGCTGAACCGGCCTGCTGATCGGCGACCGGCTACGGAACCCGCATTCCCACTACGAACGTAGGGGTAAGTAGGCTACGTGACATGTCCGAGCAACCCCTCCTCGAGATCAAGAACCTGCATGCGTCTGCCGACGGCACGGAGATCCTGAAAGGCGTCGATCTCGTCGTGAGTCGGGGCGAGATACATGCCCTCATGGGACCCAACGGCTCGGGGAAGTCGACGCTCGCCAATGTGCTCATGGGGAACCATGCGTACTCGGTGACCGACGGAGAGATTCTGTTCAAGGGTGAGAATGTCATCGGAATGGCTCCCGACCGTCGCGCGCTGCTGGGCATGTTCCTCGCGTTCCAGTACCCGGAGGAGATCCCAGGGGTGACACTCGTCAACTTCCTGCGGACTGCCCTGTCGAACCGGATGGGAGTCGATCTCACCGTTCTCGAAATGCGTCTCAAGGTCACCGACGCGATGCGAGAGATCGGGATGGAAGCGTCGTTCGCCGACCGCTACCTGAACGAGGGGTTCTC
>CAYLHS010000098.1:0-6864 GCA_964383535.1 uncultured Acidimicrobiia bacterium | reverse complement strand
CGGCGACCGGCGACCTACGACGAGTCACGCGCTCGAAGACATCGGTGTGAATGACGCGGAGACTTCCAAGGCCCCCTCCTCGATGGAGACGGCTATGCTTCCTTCCTCGCTCGCCTGGGTATCCACATGGCCCGATCACTGTTCGACAGAGTGTGGGACGATCACATCGTCCACGCCACGGTCGGTGAACCCGACCTCCTCTACGTCGACCTTCACCTGCTCCACGAGGTGACTTCCCCACAGGCCTTCGACGGCCTCCGCCTGGCGGGGCGCCGGGTGCGCCGACCTGATCTGTGCCTGGCGACCATCGATCACGGTGTTCCGACAGCGCATCGAGAAGAGGGCATCAGTGACCCTCTGTCCAAAAGGCAGATCGACGCCCTGATCGACAACTGCGCGGAATTCGGGATCACGCTGTTCGGACTGGACGACGTCCGACAGGGAATCGTCCATGTGATCGGGCCCGAGCAAGGCCTCACACAACCCGGCATGGTGATCGTCTGCGGCGACTCCCACACCGCCACCCACGGCGCGTTCGGCGCCCTCGCCTTCGGTATAGGCACGTCGGAAGTCGAGCATGTTCTCGCCACCCAGACCCTCCCTCAGTCGAAGCCGCGTTCGATGGCCATCACCGTCGACGGGTCGCTGCCCTTCGGCGTGACCGCCAAGGACATCATCCTCGGGATCATCTCCCGGATCGGCATCGGTGGGGGTGCGGGCCACGTCATCGAGTTTCGTGGCGACGCGATCGAGAGCCTCTCGATGGAAGGCAGGATGACACTCTGCAACATGACCATTGAGGGAGGGGCCAGAGCAGGAATGGTCGCACCCGACGACACGACCTTCGCGTACCTGGAAGGCCGTCCTTACGCGCCGACCGGCCGTGCATGGGAGCAGGCCCTCGACTACTGGCGGTCGCTTCCCAGCGACCCGGGAGCAGTCTTCGACTCAGAAGTGGAGATCTCCGCGGCCGGGCTCGAACCGTATGTGTCGTGGGGTACGAACCCAGCTCAGACCCTCCCCATCCAAAGCGCCGTACCCTCCCCGGACGACGCATCGGACGCTCGTGGGCAGGACTCCATTCGACGAGCTCTCGCCTACATGGATCTGCAACCGGGAACACCCCTCACCGACATCCGCCTCGACCGGGTGTTCATCGGCTCATGCACCAACGCCCGGATCGAAGACCTGCGAGAAGTGGCTCGCATCGTCGACGGCCGGACCGTGCATCCGGACGTATCGGCGATGATCGTGCCTGGTTCCGGGCTGGTGAAGCTCCAGGCCGAAGACGAAGGCCTCGACAGAGTTTTCAAGAGCGCCGGGTTCGAGTGGCGTGACGCCGGGTGCTCGATGTGCCTCGGAATGAACCCCGACATCCTCGCCCCGGGAGAACGCTGCGCGTCCACCTCGAACCGCAACTTCGAGGGGCGTCAGGGACGGGGTGGGCGAACGCACCTCGCCAGCCCCCAGATGGCTGCGGCCGCCGCCATCGAAGGACACTTCGTCGACATCCGCTCGTGGAGGAAGTGATGGAGCCGATCGACACCATCGTTGGCAGGATGCTGCCGCTTCCTCGGGCGAACATCGACACCGACCAAATCATGCCGAAGGAGTACCTCAAAAGGGTGGAACGCACGGGGTACGGGGAGTTTCTCTTCAACGACTGGCGCCGCACGCCGAATGGTGATCTCGACCCCGACTTCGTCCTCAACCGTCCCGAATACCGAGACGCCCGCATCCTCGTGACCGGACCGAACTTCGGTTCGGGTTCGTCGCGAGAGCACGCTCCTTGGGGTCTGATGGACTGGGGTTTCCAGGCCATCGTGGCGCCATCGTTCGCCGACATCTTCGCCGGCAACTGCGCCAAGATCGGTCTCCTGCTCGTCACGCTCACCGACGACGAGATACGGCAACTCACTCGCATCGCAGAGGCGGACGACGCCGCCGAAGCGGCGATCGACCTCGGTGAGCAGACCGTTGTCGCGGGGTCGTTCAGGGCCCGGTTCGAGATCGACCCGTTTCTCAAGCGTCGCCTCGAGGACGGGCTCGACGACATCGACATGACGTTGCACCACAGTGCGGAGATCGACGCGTTCGAAGCCGACCGCCCTGCGTTCATGCCCAGCCTCTAGCTCACGCGCTGTTGCGAGCCGGACACTTCGGCACGGCCGCTCGGCAATCCGTTGACGGACCCCGCTGTCGCGTGTAGGGTCCTGCATCACATGAAGACCGCTTATGTTCGAATGATGTGCATGGCTTCTCAGATGCCGTGCGATATCGACGTGTAAGCAGCACCCCAAGCAACAACGAGGATCCGCACCGGCATCGGGAGCGGGTCCTTTTCGCGGAATGCCGCTCCCCCGGAGAACCGGAGGAGAACATGACAACCGACTACCGCTTCGAAACCCTGCAACTCCACGCGGGGCAGGAACCCGACCAAGGCGCACATGCCAGAGCGGTCCCGATCTACCAGACGACGTCGTACACGTTCGACGACTCTGCGCATGCCGCCCGGCTCTTCGCTCTGGAGGAGTTCGGCAACATCTACACCCGCATCATGAACCCCACCACCGATGTGTTCGAGAAGCGTATCGCGGCGCTCGAAGGAGGCGTAGCTGCGGTTGGGACCGCTTCCGGACAGGCGGCACAGTTCACCGCCTTGACAACGTTGGCGGGTGTCGGCGACAACATCGTGTCGACGAGCTACCTGTACGGCGGTACCCACAATCAGTTCAAGGTCACCCTCGCTCGTCTCGGCATCGAAACCCGGTTCGTCGATGGTGACGATCCTGCAGCGTTCGTCGATCTGATCGACGACGACACGAAAGCGCTCTACGTCGAGACCATTGGCAACCCTCGGTTCAACGTTCCGGATCTGCCAGCGCTCGCCACCATTGCCCACGACGCCGGCATCCCACTCATCGTGGACAACACGTTCGGTGCGGCCGGATACCTCTGCCGCCCGATCGATCATGGCGCCGACATCGTGGTGGCCTCGGCGACGAAGTGGATCGGGGGCCACGGCACCTCCATCGGAGGAGTGATCGTCGACTCGGGCAACTTCGACTGGCGCAGCGGCCGCTTCCCCGTGTTCACGGACCCCTCTCCGGGCTACCACGGGCTCGTGTTCAGCGACGTGTTCGGCCCCGATGGCCCGTTCGGCAACATCGCGTTCGCCATTCGCGCCCGGGTCGAGGGTCTGCGGGACATCGGAGCGGCCTTGAGCCCGTTCAACGCGTTTCTCCTCCTCCAAGGCGTGGAAACGCTGTCGCTGCGCGTGCAACGCCACGTCGACAACGCGCTCGACCTTGCGAAGTGGCTCCAAGTCCACGAGCTGGTCACATGGGTCGACTATCCGGGACTGCCGGAACACCCCTACCACGAGAATGCCACCAGGCTCCTCCGCAACGGCTACGGCGGGGTGCTCGCCTTCGGAATAGAAGGAGGTTCGCCCGCCGCTCAGCGGTTCATCGACAGCGTGCACCTCGCCTCGCACGTGGCCAACGTCGGCGACGCGAAAACACTCGTCATCCACCCAGCATCGACCACACACCAGCAGCTGAGTGCCGAAGAGCAGCTGAGAGCCGGCGTGACCGACGATCTCATCAGGGTGTCGGTCGGAATCGAGCACATCGACGACCTCAAGGCCGACTTCGACGGTGCATTCGCACGAGCTGTCCCGCAAGGGGTAGTGACATGACGTACACGATCTCGCCGGCAACCCGTTTCTTCGAGGTCGATGGACCGTTCACGCTTTCCCGGGGTGGGAAGCTCGGCGGCGTTCGTGTCGCCTATCGCACATGGGGACGGCCGGCGCCGTCGGCTGTTCTGATCTGCCACGCGTTGACTGGGTCGGCAGACGCGGATGATTGGTGGAGAGGCATGTTCGGAAGAGGGTCGACATTCGATCCTGAACGTGACTACATCGTGTCGTCCAACGTTCTCGGGAGCTGCTACGGCACAACGGGCCCGAGCGATGTCTCGCCCGCCGGGATTCGATACGGTCCCGACTTTCCCGCCGTGACGATCGATGACATGGTCCGCCTCCAGAAACTCCTTCTCGACCATCTAGGTGTGAAGAGACTCGAACTGGTGATTGGTGGCTCCATGGGAGGTATGCAGACACTGCGCTGGGCCGAACGGTATCCCGAGATGGTTGACGCCATCGTTCCGATCGGGGTAGGAGCGGCACAGTCTGCATGGGCTCTCGCCCTCTCCGAAGCCCAGCGCGCCGCCATAGTCGGCGATCACAGATTCCGAGATGGACGATACGCTCCGACGCGGCCCCCGACGTCCGGCTTGTCAACCGCGCGGATGATCGCCATGTGCAGCTACCGCAGCCCGGACGACTTCGGCAGCAGATTCGGACGGGACTCCTCCGACGACGTCTATGCAGCCCAGTCGTACCTTCGATATCAGGGTGACAAGCTGGTCGAACGATTCGATGCAAACAGCTACCTGTCGCTCATCGACGCGATGGACCACTACCAGATCGACCCGAGCGCGATTGGAGCTCCTGCCCTCGTCGTTGGAGTTTCCTCCGACGTTCTGTATCCCCAGGAGGAGGTTCGTACGCTGGCGGCCGCGTTGCCAAACGCAGAGTTCCACCTGCTTCCGGCACCTCAGGGCCACGACGCATTCCTCATCGAAACCTCGCAACTCAACCGAGCCATCACTGGTTTCCGCCGGCGCATTTCGATGTCCCAAGACGCCGTATTCGGTGCAGCTCAACTCGCCTGGTTCCGGTCGATCGTGGCGTCCGCGTAGGTCAGACACGAAGACCAGGCGAGGTCGATCGTCGACAGCCGCGGTGGATACACGATCACCGCGGGTCTCGGCTCGAGTTGCTCAGCCGGTGACGGCGCCCTTTCCCGCCGAGCCGACCAGGCGCGCATACTTGGCCAGTGCCCCGGTCGGGTACCTGGGTGAGCGAGGGGTCCAGTGTTCCAACCGGCGTGCGAGCGTCGCCTCGTCCACCAGGAGGTCGAGGGTGCGACCAGGAATGTCGACCCGGACATGGTCACCTTCCTCGACGAGGGCCAGTGGCCCCCCTTCTTCGGATTCGGGAGCGACGTGCCCGATACACAGTCCCGTAGTGCCACCGGAGAATCGACCATCGGTGATGAGCATCACATCCTTGCCCAGCCCCGCACCCTTGATCGCCGCCGTGATCTGAAGCATTTCCCGCATCCCTGGTCCACCCTTCGGGCCTTCTGTGCGGATGACAACGACATCCCCATGCTTGATCCTATGTTCGAACAAAGCGTCGAGCGCATCCTGCTCTCCGTCGAACACGCGGGCAGGGCCCTCGAACGTGTCGAAATCGATACCTGCAACCTTGACCACGGCACCTTCGGGGGCGAGAGAGCCTCGCAAGATGGCTATTCCACCTTCGTTCGCAAGCGGGCGATGCGCCGGTGCCAGCACGTCCTGGGTGACCGGGATCTCGACATCCGCGAGATTCTCCTCCATGGTCGAGCCGGTAACGGTGAGGACGCCGCCCGCCAACAAGCCGGCATCGAGCAGCACCTTCAGGACCACAGGCATACCACCGATTCTGTCGAGGTCGACCATGTGATAGCGCCCGAACGGCTTGAGATCACCGATGTGGGGTGTACGCCGTGAGATGCGATCGAAGTCTTCGAGGGTCAGATCGACCTTTGCTTCGTGCGCGATGGCCAGCAGGTGCAAAACGGCGTTCGTGGAACCGCCCAGCGCCATGACGGCAGTGATGGCATTCTCGAACGCGGGCCGGGTCATGATCTGTCGCGGTCGGATATCCGCGTCGAGGAGCCTCATTACCGCCCTGCCCGAAGCGGTCGCGAATTCGTCGAGACGAGGGTCGGAGGCAGGAACCGTCGCCGACCCCGGTAGGGACATTCCGATCGCTTCGCCGACGGAAGCCATGGTGTTGGCAGTGAACATCCCGGCGCACGACCCCTCACCCGGGCAGGCGTTGCGCTCGATCTCGAGCAGCTCTTCCTTCGAGAGGGTTCCTTCCGAGAAGGCGCCGATGCCCTCGAAGACGTCAACGATCGAGATGTCCTTTCCCCGCCACCTCCCCGGCAGACTCGAACCCCCGTAGAGGAACACACTCGGCAAGTTCGTTCGGGCCGCCGCCATCAACATCCCGGGAAGGGACTTGTCGCAGCCTGCGATGGTGACCATGCCGTCGAACCGCTCTGCGTGCATGACCAACTCGACGGAGTCGGCAATCACCTCACGGGAGACGAGCGAGGCGCGCATCCCCTCGTGGCCCATGGCGATCCCGTCGGACACCGCGATGGTGCTGAAGACCAGACCGACACCTCCCAGATCACGCACCCCCTGCTTGGCGCTGCGAGAGAGGCGTGGACCGCTCAGATTGCAGGGCGTCACCTCGTTCCCGGCGGAAACGACTCCGATCTGTGGTTTGGCGAAGTCATCTTCGGTGAGTCCCACCGCACGGAGCATGGCGCGGGCACCTGCTTTCGAAGAGCCTTCGGTGACGTCCTGGGAGTGGATTTTCGATGTCATGGCGACGATCTTACGCAGCTGAACCTCGTGCCGTCGGCGCGAGCACTCCTTGACAAGATCCCCGCGGTGACAGTAGGTTCATCGGCTAATGAGGCACACTTTCATCCTCGTAATCAGGTAGCACACACGCCCAACCCGGTGTGTGTGCACCTCAGCCCTCCCCACAAAGGAGGGTTTTCTTACACCCCAACCGACCTGAGGATCACCCCTTGACCAAGAGAACTGGAGCCGAAACCCTGATCACTTCCCTCGAGAGGGAAGGCGTCGAAACCATCTTCGGTGTGCCCGGGGGCGCGATCCTGCCTGCCTACGATCCTCTCTACGACAGCCCGATCCGCCACATCCTCG
>CAYLHS010000097.1:0-6934 GCA_964383535.1 uncultured Acidimicrobiia bacterium | reverse complement strand
CGATCGAAGAGCGTGCCCACGCCGTAGGCGACGGCCCCGCCTCCTGCCGCGACCAGCAGATTCTCGATCGCTGCCCGAAGTGGTCTGCCGCGGGTCGCCCACGTTCTCACCGCACCAACGACCAGCAAACCGAGAATGGCGCCGATCGCTGCAATCACCAGTCCTCTCACTGCGCTTGACACGAACGCGAAGGGAAGCACCGACGGCAGCGATCCCAGCAGAAACAACCCACCGGACATCCACATCGCCCGGTACGGCGACCTTCGCTCGGTTTCGACCACACCGAACTCCAGGGCGGTCATCACCTTGAGAAGCGCGTCATCGTCGGCACTGAAGTACTCGACAACCTGCTCACGAAGCTCACCCCCCAGACCGATCCCCTCGAGGTGGTCGTGCAGCTCATGCAGCTCGTCCTCGTGGAAGTCACGGATGTGCTCTTTCTCGAGAGTCAGCTCGCCCTGGAATACCTCTTCCTGGGTCTTGGTCGCCATGTACTCGCCGGACGCCATCGAAACGGCTCCTGCGATCCCACCGGCGATCCCAGTGAGAAGGACGTTGCGCGGTGACATGCCGCCACCAACCACGCCGGCCACGAGTAGAAGCATCGATACCAGCCCGTCGTTGACGCCGAGAATCATGTCCCTCAGGTACTGACGGTTGCGACCGAGATGTTCGGTGAACGATGGGCTGCCTTTGTAGGACGGGTCGGTGGTCATCGCCATTGATCATAGGTCCGGACACTCTCGGTCGACGTCAGATGAGCCGGCCTGCGCTCAGCCCTTCAGATGCCGATCGAAGAAGGAGACGATCCGCCTCCTGGCATCCCGCGCCGAGGGCTCGTGGTACTCGGACTTGACGAACTTGCCGGAGATGGCCGCCCACATGGGCGCTTCAGCCAACACGTGGTCGTTGAGGAACGAGTGGCCGGCCTCTGGATAGACCTTCACGTCATGATCGATGCCATGCTCGGTCATCGCACGCTCCAACCTCTCCCACGAGGACGCCATTGTCTTGTCGTGCGCCCCGTAGCTGCCGACGATCGGACAGGCATCGGCAAGGAGTTCCAGCGCGTCCTTGGGGACACTCCCGTAGTTGACGCTCGACGCGTCGTAGTCGTCCATCGAGGCCAGCAGCAGCGCGAAGCCGCCGCCCATGCAGAACCCGATCACCCCGACCTTGCCCGAGCAGTCCTCACTGTCGACCAGCCAGCGCCTCACGGTCGATAGATCCTCGAAGATGTCGCCCTTCCGAGCGAGCGCCTGACGCATCGACGCGAACATGCACCGAAGACGCCCACCCCAGTAGTAGATGTCGGGAGCTGCGGCCAGATAGCCGTTCTCGGCCAGCCAATCGGCCTGGTTTCGGAGATCGGTCGTCATGCCGAGCGCGTCGCACACGACCACGACGCCCGGCCACGGACCCTGGCCGGACGGTCGAGCGACGTAGGTGGCCATGTCACCCTTGGTAGCCGGGATAGTGATGTCCATTGCCGTACCTTCTCGATCCCGGGCGCATCTTGGCACGAACGTGTCGCTACCCGCCACCCTTGGTTCACCACTTACACGGGACACGCTGATACGGTTGAATGTGTCGCTGCTGACTGAAACCGTACGAGTGGTCGGGATCATCTCGATCCTGTTCCTGGTCGGAACGCTGCGAGTGTTCCACCGCCACGGTCGGGTGATCAACGGCAATCTGTTCGAGGTCTTCGCGCGGGCCCTCTTCACTCTCGCCGCGGTCGCGGGCATCGTGACTGCCGGTTTTCGCTTCAGTGCAGCGATCACGACACCCGGCGAATCACTCACGCTTGCGATCGTGTGGGCCGTGTTCATCGTGTTCCTCCCAACGGTGATCACGCCGTGGGTGCGGGCCCGGCGTTCTGGGATGCCGCGGGCGGAGGTACGAGACGCGTTCACCAGCGCGGTCCAGATGTCGCTCTCGACAGGCCTCCTCACGTGGGTGTTTCTCGTGCTCACCGGTCGATCAGGCCGTCTGCTCGATCTCCGTCTCTTCATCGCAGCGGCGATCGTCACCGTTGGTGCAGTCCAACTCGCACGCCTCAGACGGGTTCCGCGATTCCGGCCACCGCCGGAACCCCTGGATCCCGAACCGGACAAGGTGCCCGTCGGTTCCTGAACTAGCCCACCGAGCCCACTCCTGCCTTGTCCGCTACCGAATCGCGCAGCTGCTCTTCGTGCCAGTCCTGGAGACTCCTCGGTTCGAGCGTCGCATCACCTGAACGCAACGAACGCGCCACCTGAAGCGCGCCTTGGAGCGTTGTCACACACGGGATACCGAGGCGACGGGAGGCCCGGCGGATGAGACCGCCGTCGCTTCGGGCTCTCCCACCGCGAGGCGTGTTGATGACCAACTGCACCCTGCCCGACTCGATGACCGTCGCCGTGTCGACGTCGCCCTCCCCCACTTTCTGGACGGTCGCAACGGGGACGGCATGGTGCTCCAAGAACCGAGCGGTCCCGGGAGTCGCCATGATCTCGAAACCGAGAAGCTGGAACGCCTGTGCGACGGCGAGCCCGAGCGGCTTGTCCCGGTCGGCAAGCGTGATGAGAACCGTCCCCTTTTCGGGGAGCCGATGCCCCGCAGCCAGCAGTGCTTTCGCGTAGGCGACTCCCGCATCAGATCCGATGCCCATCACCTCACCAGTGGCTCGCATCTCCGGTCCCAGTACCGAATCCTGCTCGGGGAAGTGACCCCATGGCAGCACCGCCTCCTTCACAGCGGTGAACGACATGTCGGAACGATCAGACAGCAGCCCTTCGGAGCGCAGGTCCGCGATCGACGAGCCCATCATCACCCTCGCCGCCGCCTTCGCGAGTGGAACCCCACTCGCCTTCGAAACGAACGGAACGGTGCGCGACGCTCTCGGATTCGCCTCGATGATGTACACCTCGTCGCCTCTCACGGCGAACTGCACGTTCATCAACCCCCGCACAGACATCTCCCGTGCGAGATCACGGGTGTGCTCCAACATCGTCGCCATCGCCGCCTCCGACAGCGTGGGCGGCGGGATGACACACGCCGAATCTCCTGAGTGGACG
Source organism: uncultured Acidimicrobiia bacterium (assembly GCA_964383535.1). GTDB lineage: Bacteria > Actinomycetota > Acidimicrobiia > Spongiisociales > UBA4744 > CAYLHS01. Next base: position 3,875 of record CAYLHS010000097.1, on the reverse strand, counting down.
CCCGCCTCTTCGACGTGTTCCATGACGCCACCCACGAGCAGCTCCTCGCCGTCGTACAGGGCATCGACATCGACCTCGACCGCCGACTCGAGAAACCGGTCGATGAGCAGTGGGACCTCTGCGAATCGGCGGCCTGCAACGTCGCCGTAGAGACCCTCCAGATACGTGGTCAGCTCATCGAACGAATAGATGATCCGCATGCCGCGACCGCCAAGGACGTAGGAAGGACGGACCACCACTGGCAGGCCGACTCTATCGACCACCTCCTGTGCCGCGAGACGCCCGGTGGCGATGCCATTCGGTGGCTGCAGGATGCCGAGCCGGCGACACAGCGCCGAGAATCGCTCCCTGTCCTCAGCGAGGTCGATCGAATCCGGCGACGTCCCGGCGATCGGCACCCCAGCATCGGCCAGCGCCGCTGCGAGGTTGAGGGGGGTCTGGCCACCCAACTGCACGACCACCGCCTCGGGTCGTTCCGCATCGACCACAGCGAGGACGTCCTCGACGGTGAGCGGCTCGAAGTAGAGGCGGGCCGACGTGTCGTAGTCGGTGGAGACGGTCTCCGGGTTGCAGTTCATCATGACCGTCTCGTAGCCCGCCTCACGCAACGCGAACGCCGCATGGACACAGCAGTAGTCGAACTCAACTCCCTGACCGATCCGGTTCGGGCCCGAACCGAGCACCAGCACTCTCGGCTTCGCCGCCGACGGCACCTCGTCTTCCTCTTCGAACGTCCCATACAGGTAGGGGGTCGTCGCTTCGAATTCAGCGGCGCACGTATCGACCGTCTTGAACGTCCTCGCTATCCCTGCACCGTGCCGCATCGCTCGCACCTCGCCCTCCGAACGGCCCCACAGATAGGCGAGCTGGGCGTCAGAGAACCCCCATCGTTTCGCTAACCGGATCGAATCGACAGCCATACCTTCCGACTCGAGCTCGGCACGGACCTCGATGATCTCGGCGATCTGATCGACGAACCAAAGGTCGTAGCCGGACATGGCCGAGACCTCCGTCACATCGAAACCACGCCGCAACGCCTCACCCACTTGGAAGATCCGATCAGGGGTCGGTGTCGAGATCAACCGACGCACGTCCGCATCGCTCAACTCACGCACGGGAAGCTCGCCCACATCCGCGTTCAGGCCGAACCGGTTCTGCTCGAGGCTGCGGAGCACCTTCTGGAGCGCCTCAGGAAACGAACGACCGATCGCCATCGCCTCCCCCACACTGCGCATCGTCGTCCCCAGGGTGCTGGATGCTGCGGGGAACTTCGCGAAGTCGAATCGAGGCGCCTTCACGACCGTGTAGTCGAGCGCCGGCTCGAAGCTCGCAGGAGTGACCCCCGTGATGTCGTTTGCGATTTCGTCGAGTGTGAAGCCGACGGCGAGTTGTGCGGCGATCTTGGCGATCGGGAAACCGGTCGCCTTGGACGCGAGCGCCGACGAACGACTCACGCGCGGATTCATCTCGATGACCAGCCTCTTGCCCGTTTCGGGGTCGACCGCGAACTGGACATTCGACCCTCCCGCGACCACCCCGACCGCACGGAGCACTGCGATGGCGTCGTCCCTCATCGCCTGGTATTCGCGGTCCGAGAGCGTCTGGATCGGCGCGACGGTGATCGAGTCGCCCGTGTGCACCCCCATCGGGTCGAGGTTCTCGATCGAGCAGACAATCACCGCGTTGTCGGCTCCGTCGCGCATCACTTCGAGCTCGAACTCCTTCCAGCCCTCGAGCGACTCCTCGACGAGGATCTCTCTGATCGGTGACGCAGCGAACCCTGCCCGTGCGGTGGCGATGAACTCCTCGGGATCGAACGCGATTCCGGTACCCCCGCCACCGAGGATGAACGACGGCCGGACCATCACGGGGAACCCGATGTTGTGCGCGATCTGGACGGCCTCATCGAGCGATCGTGCGTACCCGGCTCGTGGCGTGGCGAGGCCGATCGACGCCATCGTCTCGGCGAACCGGCCACGGTCCTCTGCCTTCTCGATCGCGTCGAGTCCGGCGCCGATCAGCTCGACCCCGTACCGGTCGAGAACGCCACTGCGTGCCAGGTCGGCAGCGACGTTCAGCGCGGTCTGGCCGCCAAGCGTTGGCAGCACGGCGTCCGGTCGTTCCTTTGCGATGATCCGTTCGACCATCTCGGGTGTGATCGGTTCGACATAGGTCGCGTCGGCGAACTCAGGGTCAGTCATGATCGTCGCCGGGTTCGAGTTGATCAGGATCACCCGGTAGCCGCTCGCTCGCAGCACCTTCGCTGCCTGCGTTCCCGAGTAGTCGAACTCTGAGGCCTGACCTATGACGATCGGACCCGATCCGATGAGGAGAATGGACTCGATGTCGTTCCTGCGCGGCATCAACACACCCCCATCAGGTCGCAGAACCGGTCGAACAGGTGCGCCGCATCGTGCGGCCCGGGTGCGGCCTCAGGGTGGTACTGCACGCCGAACGCGGGAACGTCGACGCAGGCCAGTCCCTCCAGCGTGCCATCGTTGAGATTCTGGTGGGTGGGGATCACTCGACCGAACGGCGTCGTGACTTCATCAGGCAGCATGTCGGGTGCGACCAGCCCGGAACGACCAGGTGCAGGCCGATCGGTGAGCGACCACAGGTCGACGGCAAACCCATGGTTGTGGGCGGTGATCCGGACTCGACCGTCCTGGAGGTCGCGGACAGGGTGGTTTCCACCGTGGTGTCCAAACGGCAACTTGAAGGTGTCGGCCCCGAGTGCAAGGCCCAGCACCTGATGGCCGAGACAGATCCCGAACACCGGCAGCTCGCCGATGAGACCCCGTACCGTTGCGATGGTGGATTCCAGCGGCGCGGGGTCACCGGGTCCGTTCGAGATGAACACACCATCCGGATCGCCAGCGCGAATCTCGGCGACCGACGTGGTTGCAGGAACCACGTCGACGTCGAGGCCTTTCGTCGTCAAGTGCTCGACGATGTCCCGCTTCATTCCCAAATCGATGGCTACCACTCGTCCCCGCCTGGTGCCGTGCGCCACCGCGACATATCGTCTCGATGTCGTGACGAGGGACGCAAGGTCCCTCCCCTCGATGCTCGGCGCGGCTGAGACGGCGTCACGCAGTTCCGATTCGGTGGCTCCGCTCCCCATCGCGACCAACTGCGCGCCATGGTCGCGAATGTGACGAGTCAGCCGGCGTGTGTCGACGTCACTCATCGCGACGATCCCGTTCTCACGCAGGTAGGTGGCGAGGCCGCCATCCGCCCGTGGATTCGAGTGGCGACGTGAGAGAGATCGGACGATGAGACCTGAGGCGTAGGACCTCGCGGCCTGTGCATCTCTGCCGCAGACCCCGTAGTTGCCCACATGCGAGGTAGTGAGGACCACCACCTGACCGGAATAGGAAGGGTCTGTGAGGATCTCCTGGTAGCCGGTCATGGACGTGTTGAACACCACTTCGCCCGTGGTGATCCCGTCGGCACCTATCGACGTGCCCCGGAACGTCGCCCCGTCTGCTGCAACCAGGAGCCCGTTCATCGCCTGAGTCCCGACGCGAGAACGTCGAGCCGGAAACCAGGGAATCCATCGATCGGTGGGTGCCTACCGTTTGTGCCGTGCACGTGTGCTCCTTTCCGGCCTCACAGGACCGGCCCTTAAAGGACCAGTCGGCAGCGTAGCAGGGGGTGTGGCGTTGTCATGGCGTCGCCCCGCATCCCTATGGAGACGAGCCAATAGACTCGCCTGGTGAGGAGCCCGAGTGACCAGCAACGCAACAATCCTCGACCTGTTTGACCGCACGGCTGACGGTGTGTACACGCTCGGCTACCGCCTCCTTGGCGACCGGCACCTCGCCGAGGACGTTGTCCAAGAAACGTTCCTCGCCGCGCTGCGCTCGATCGTT
>CAYLHS010000096.1:0-7022 GCA_964383535.1 uncultured Acidimicrobiia bacterium | reverse complement strand
GGGGCACGCTCCGGCCGGGTGACGCGATCCTGTCCGGTTCCGTGTCGGGGAGAGTTCGAGCGATGCTCGACGAGAACGGCAAGCAGGTGAAGTCCGCTACTCCCAGCACCCCGGTCCTCGTCATGGGATGGAACGCCGTGCCGACAGCAGGTGACGAGTTCGAGGTCGTCGAGAGCGACCGGGAAGCCAGGACGCGGGCTTCGGATGCCGAAGACGAGCGGCGCGCGGCAAGAGCTGTCGTCCCTTCAGCGAAGGAGCGTCTCACCGCGCTGCTCGAGCAGCTGCGCACCGAAGACGAGGCGGAGCTGCGTGTGATCATCAAGGCGGACGCGCACGGCTCGTTGGAAGCCATCAGGGACGCCCTCGCCAAGATCGGGAGGGAAGGCGGCAAGATCGTCATCGTGCACGGAGCCGTCGGGGCGATCACAGAGCACGACGTGAGCCTGGCCGACGTCACGGATGCCGTCGTCGTCGGTTTCAACGTTCGACCGGACGGCAAGACTCGACGGGCCGCCGAGGAGCAGGGCATCGAGATTCGCACGTACCGTGTGATCTACGAGATGCTCGACGACATCGAGCAGATGCTCGTTGGCCGTTTGGCGCCGGAAGAGATAGAACAGATCCTGGGTGCTGCGGAAGTCAGGGCCGTCTTCAGGGTTCCCAGGGCCGGCAACGTGGCCGGAAGCTATGTCACCGAAGGCGAGATCGTCAGGGGTGCCAAGGCCCGGCTGCTTCGAGAAGGCATCGTGGTGTACGACGGCGAAATCGAGTCCCTTCGTCGGTTCAAAGACGATGTACGAAGGGTTGCCGCCGGCTACGAGTGCGGCATAGGTCTCGAGCGATTCAACGACGTCAAAGAAGGCGACGTGATCGAGGCGTACGCCTTGAAGGAAGTCGCCCGCCAGTGATATGCACGCGTCCGCACTCCGTATCGAGCTTCGCGTGCCCGGCGTTCGCTCACTGAAGGCGAAGCGAGGGGTTCTCCGGCCGCTCATCGATGATCTGCGAACCACGTTCGGCGCGTCGGTCGCGGAAGTTGGGTTCCAGGATCAATGGCAGCGGGCGACAGTCGGGGTGGGGCTCGTGGCGTCCAGCCACGCCGACCTGACACGACGGGCGCTTGCCATAAGGAGGCACCTCGAGCGACGCGGCAACATCGAGGTGTTGGACGTCGCCACCTCCTATCTTGAGGAAGCATGAACAGGTCTCCTCGCCTTCGAAGGGTCGACTCGATGCTGCTGCGCGAGATTGCGGACGTCGTCGCCGGTCTCAAAGACCCCAGACTCGGATTCGTCACGATCACGAGCGTCGAGACGAGTCCGGACCTTCGTACTGCCAGGGTGTACTACTCGGTGCTCGGTACCGATGAGCAACAGGAGGCGTGTGCCGAGGGTTTGCGCGCTGCGACCGGTCACATCCGCGGCGAGGTGGGGCACAGGGTTCGCCTCAAGTACACTCCGGCGCTCGTCTTCGAGACCGACCGGGGGATCGAGGAGGGCATCAAGATATCGAAGCTGCTGCGAGAGATCGCAGAGGAGGAGTCGTGATCGAGGCTGCCCGTGCCATTCTCGCGAACGTGGATCGAATCGCCGTGGTCTGCCATCTTCACCCTGATGGCGACGCCATCGGGTCGGCACTCGGTCTCGGAGCATCCGCCCGCCTCGCGGGAGTGGACAGCATCGTCTCGTTCTCGGAACCGTTCGTCCTGTCTCCGATCTACGACTACCTTCCACTCGATCTGCTGGTGCCACCGGCGGAGTTCCCCGATGAGGCTCCCATCGTGGTGAGCGTCGACGCCGCCTCACCAGATCGCCTCGGAACGCTCATGCCGGTGGTCGAGACGGCAGGCACGCTGATCGTCATCGATCATCATGTATCGAATCCCGGTTTTGGTGCCATCGATGTGATCGACCCGAGTGCCGCCGCGTCGGCCGAGATCGTGTACCAGCTGATCCGGGCACTCGAGTGGCCGATCGACGCGACCGTTGCCAACGCGCTGCTCACCGGCGTCGTTACGGACACGGGACGCTTCCAGTATTCGAACACCACACCGTCGACCCTGCGTATCGCTGCGGAACTCGTCGAAGCGGGCGCGTCACCCGATCTCATCGGGCAGAACATGTACGAGCGGGTTCCATTCAGGTTTCTCGAGCTCGAAGGAGACGTGCTCGAGCGTATCGAGCTCGACGGGGCGATCGTCTGGTCGGTGATGTACCAGGAGGACCTCCGACGCAGAGCGGTGGGGATGGAGGACACCGATTCGTTGATCGACACGGTCCGTCTCGCCTGGGAGGCGGACGTGGCCGTTTTGATCAAGGAGATCGAAGATGGCACATTCAAGGTGAGCCTCCGTTCGAGAGGGGGTGCAGACGTGGGATCGATCGCCTCGTCGTATGGTGGCGGCGGCCACCACAACGCCGCGGGTTTCTCGCATCAAGGACCGCCGGAGGCGATCATCGAGGGAATCAAGGGCCGACTGTGATCAACGGCTTCCTCGCGATCGACAAGCCGTCGCAGTGGACATCCCACGATGTCGTTGCGAAGGTGCGCGGCATCATCCGACAGAAGAGAGTCGGTCACGCCGGCACACTTGATCCGGCAGCAACGGGGCTGCTCGTGCTCGGGCTCGGGAAGGCAACTCGTCTGCTTCGCTTCATCCAGAGCGAAGAGAAAGAGTACGTGGCGAAGGTGGTGTTCGGGGTCACGACCGACTCGCTGGACGCAGACGGCTCGATCCTGAACCGCGAACCGATGCCGTTCGACGAGACCGAACTCCATCGAGTGATCGACCGTTTCATCGGCACCATCGCCCAAGTGCCACCGATGGTCTCCGCCGTCCGCGTCGGAGGGACGAGGCTGTATGAGCTCGCCCGCCAGGGCGAGGACGTCGCCAGGGCTGCGCGGATGGTCGAGGTGTACGACATCGACGTGGTTGACTTCGCGCCGGGTCCATACCCGGAGGCGGTCCTGACGGTGCGGTGCGGTAGCGGCACCTACGTTCGGAGTCTCGCCGCCGACATCGGCCAGGCGCTCGGCGGGGGCGCGCACCTCGGGTCGCTTCGAAGGGCCAGGATCGGTTCGATGACGGTGGAGGACGCGAGTACGCTCGATGAACTCGCAGACGATCCGGAAGCTCATCTCATTTCGATGTCAGAAGGCTTGGCGCATCTTCCGGCTGTGGTGGTGAGCGAGGACACATCGAGAGCTATCGAGAACGGAGTGCAGTTCCCTCTCGGCGCGTTCGACACGAACGTCGGGCTCGTTCGACTCGTGAACTCCTCGGGTCGGCTGCTTGCCGTGTATGCACAACGAAAAGGACTGTGGGGAGCGGAGGTGGTGGTGGCATGAAGGTGCTGTCAGGCGATCCGACCTCGTGGCCGCCGTCGACCGGCACGTCGGCGGTGACGATAGGCGTCTACGACGGGGTACACCGCGGCCATAGGGCTGTTCTGAAGGACCTGCGGCTCGCGGCTCGAAAGCTCGGCATCGACACGACAGTCGTGCTCACGTTCGACCGCCACCCTGCCTCGGTCGTCAATTCGGTCGCGGCGCCGAAGATGCTCACTTCGGTCGCAAGGCGAATCGAGATCCTGGGCGAGCTGGGCGTAGACGTGGTGGGCGTGTTGCCTTTCGAGCAGGTCCGCCGCATGCGCCCCGAGGAGTTCATCGAACGCGTCCTCGTCGATACGCTCCGCTCGAGGCTGGTCGTGGTCGGGTCCAACTTCCGGTTCGGGGTCGATCGATCCGGCGATGTCGACACCCTCAGGGAGATCGGTGGGCAACTCGGATTCGATGTCGACGCCATCGATCTGCTTCGAGGCGATGGAGACACGTTGTCGTCGACGGCGATCAGGGGGGCACTCGAAGAGGGGAGGGTGCGGGCGGCCGCCGATGCACTGGGCAGACCGTACGAACTGGAGGGGACCGTCGTCACAGGTGATGGACGGGGACGCACGCTGGGGTATCCCACAGCGAATCTCGCCATTCCCGACGGGCTACTGGTACCGGCAGATGGTGTCTATGCGGTCACGGCAATTGTGGGCGACCGTTCGTATCACGCGGTCGCCAACATCGGTGTCCGGCCGACGTTCGGTGGCACCGGGCGGATCGTGGAGGCGTTCATCCTCGACGGTGTTCCCTATCTGTACGGCAGGCAGGTGCGGCTCCGTTTCGTCGAGCGGATTCGCGACGAGCAGAAGTTCGAGGGTCCGGACGAGCTCGTGCGTCAGATCGGGCATGATGTCGAACGGGCCCGGTCCATCTTGGACGGGTAGTTGGTCTGATGAAACCTGCTACACTTCGGACGTTCCACGTACCCCCTATCTGTGCGCGTGTGTGAATGAAGGACACCAAGACCATCATCGAAGAGTACGGTCAGCACGACAGCGACACCGGTTCCCCTGAGGTTCAGGTCGCGCTGTTGACTGAGCGGATCAATCACTTGACCGAGCATCTGCGTGAGCACAAGCATGATCACCACAGCCGTAGAGGTCTGTTGATGTTGGTCGGGAAGCGTCGACGGCTCCTCAACTACCTGCGTGCGCAGGATGTTGAGCGATACCGATCGCTCATCGCACGCCTCGGATTGCGGCGGTAGGTTTCAAGGAGCGGCGATAGCCGCTCCTTCTCCGTTCCTGGAACGGCCGGTCGGGGACGGTCTCCCCGAATCCCGGCAACGGGATACCAATGACAAGTGGGGATGTGAGACCAGTTGTCAGTTGCCAGCCCCGTGCGAGGGGGATGACCACTGGTAATTGGCCCGCCTCCCCGGAATAGGAGAGACGCGTGTCCGTTACCAACGTGCGCGGGCTCGTGGGTGGCCGTGAGGTCATCATCGAGTCCGGCAAGCTCGCCGGGCAGGCAAACGGTTCTGTGACCATCTCAACCGGTGAGACCACCGTGTTGGTCACCGCTACCGCCAACCAGAGACTGCGGGAGGGAATCGACTTCTTCCCGCTCACCGTCGACGTCGAAGAACGCATGTATGCGGCCGGGAAGATCCCAGGCTCGTTCTTCCGTCGAGAGGGACGACCGACCGAGCAGGCGATCCTCGCATGCCGGCTGATCGACCGACCCCTGCGCCCTTCGTTCAGGGATGGCTTCCGCTGTGAGACGCAGGTCGTGTCGACGATTCTGTCGGTCGACGGATCGAACCCCTACGAGATCATCTCGCTCAACGGTGCGTCCGCCGCGCTGATGATCAGCGGCATACCGTTCGAGGGACCCATCGGTGGCGTCATCTTGGGTCTGAAGGACGGTCAGTGGATCGTCAATCCGACCTATCAGGAACTCGAGGAGTGTGTGTTCGAACTGACGGTCGCTGGTCGCCGCAACGCCAACGGCGAGATCGACATCATGATGGTGGAGGCCGGATCGACCGAGAACGGCCTGCGCCTGATCGCAGCGGGCCAGCCGGCATCCGACGAGGAGACCGTCGCGGGCGGTCTGGAAGCGGCGAAAGCGCCGATCGGTGAAATCATCGACCTTCAACTCGAACTTCTGAGCAAGGTCGAAGTACCGCAGATCGAGTGGCCGACGGTCACCGACTACTCCGACGAGCTATTCGCACGCGTGGAGCAGGTCGCGGTGCCGAAGCTCGCCGAGGTCATCAGGATCACCGGCAAGCACGACCGTGGTGCCGCGGAAGATCGCGTTGCCGGAGAGGTGTTCGCAGAACTCGAGCTTCCCGAGGAAGATCAGCCCGCAGCGAAGCGCGCATTGAAGAAGATCGAGAAGACGCTGATGCGCCGGCGTGTCGTGGATGAGGGCGTGCGCCTCGACGGGCGGGGCCCGAAGGACATCAGGCCGCTGTCGGCCGAGGTCGGCCTCGTGTCGAGGACACACGGCTCAGGGCTCTTCCAGCGTGGTGAGACACAGGTGCTGAACATCTCCACTCTCGGCATGCTGCGGATGGAACAGCTGCTCGACACCCTTGCCATCGACGAGTCCAAGCGGTATATGCACCACTACAACTTCCCGCCATTCTCGACCGGTGAGGCCGGTTTCATGCGGGGTCCGAAGCGCAGGGAGATCGGCCACGGGGCGCTCGCAGAGAAGGCAGTGCTGCCGGTCGTTCCGACCAGCGACGAGTTCCCGTACGCGCTGCGTCTCGTATCAGAGGTGCTGTCATCCAACGGGTCGACGTCGATGGCGTCCGTGTGCGCATCGAGCCTGTCGCTGATGGATGCCGGCGTTCCGATCTCGGAGCCTGTGGCGGGCATCGCCATGGGGCTGATCTCCGTCGACGGCCAGTTCGTCACGCTGACCGACATCATCGGTGCAGAGGATGCACTCGGTGACATGGACTTCAAAGTCGCCGGCACCGCCGATGTGATCACCGCCCTCCAGCTCGACACGAAGATCGAAGGGTTGCCGTCCGAGGTGCTCGGAGCTGCGCTCCAGCAGGCGAAGGATGCACGGTTGGCGATCCTCGATGTGATGCATTCCGCCATCGAGGGTCCCCGGACGGAGCTCAATCAGTGGGCACCCCGCATCGAAGCTATACGGATCCCCAAGGACAAGATCGGTGAGATCATTGGCCCAAAGGGCAAGCACATCCGGGAACTCGAGGAGGAGACGGGCGCCTCGGTCGAGATCGAGGAGGACGGCGACGAAGGCATTGTCCGGATCGGATCGCCGGACGGGGAGGCCCTTGCCGCAGCGAAGGAGCGGGTCCTGCAGATGGCGTTCCCTCCCGAGGCCGAGGTCGGCAAGGAGTACGAGGGCGAGGTCGTCAACATCACCAAGTTCGGCGCTTTCATCAACATCCTGCCCGGACGGGACGGCTTGCTGCACATCTCCAAGATCGACGCCAACCGTCGTGTCGACAGGGTCGAGGACTATCTCGCCCTTGGAGACAAGGTGACCGTCGTGGTTCGGGAAGTCGACAGGATGGGCAAGGTCAACCTGGACCTCGTCGGTGAGATCGAGCCGAAGCCGGACGCCAAGCTCGGGTCGGGCGGCCGCCATGACGACCGTCGCGATGATCGGCGTGGTGGTGACCGCGACCGTGGCCGTGGCGG
>CAYLHS010000095.1:0-7398 GCA_964383535.1 uncultured Acidimicrobiia bacterium | reverse complement strand
GTTCCGGTGGTGATCCCGAGCGCCGAGAGCTCGTTGATCGCGAGCTGCACGTCGGCAGGGAGCGTCGCGATGTCCATGAACGTGGCTGTGCGAGTGACGGGGAATGCCAGTCCGGCATCCGACCAGAGTCTGGTGAGGAACAGCGCCATCTGCCATCTCGTCACCGGCTGCTCCGGCCCATACCGATCGGGAGCGATGCCGTCGGTGATCTCGAGTTCGGCGATCTGGTTGATGGCGCCCTGCATGTCTGCACTCAGGCCCGACACATCGGCGAAACCGGCATCGCCGTACGGCGTTGGCGCGAACGCCGACAGAGACCAGAGCCGGCTCAGGAACAAGGCCATCTCGCCACGCGTGACCGTTGCATCCGGGCAGTACAGGTCCGATCCGCAGCCCTTCGTGATCCCGACGTCATAGATGGTGATGATGTCCGGCTCGAACACCGATTCGTCGTCGTCGGAGAACGGCGGATTGTAGGTTCCGAGATGGAACGCGAACGTGGCGGGACGAGGAGCTGTCGCGCCGGACAGGGGAGTCGCAGCGAGGCTCGCCGTGTAGGTGCCAACCGCAGCAGCCGTCCCATCGACCGTACCGTCCCATGTCACGGACCCGTCGGTTCCTTGTCCGCTCGCGTCGACGAGTACGGTGCCGTCGGCGTCGGTGATCGTGAACGTCCACGCCATCGGCTCGGTGAACCGGAAGGGGAATACGGCGGGGTCGTAGCCGGTGTCCGGGAAACCCGCCACCGGATTCTCGGTCGGCCACCCCCCATAGGTCTTCGGGTCGGGATCGGAGGCGACCACCTGGCGGTACGTCGGTAGAAGCGCGTAGTTGGCGTTGCCGGGACATGCGGTAGCACCGGTGTCACGATGCCCAGCGATCACCGGCAAAGTGACCGAGACGCCCTCGTCGAACTTGGGTGAGCCACGCGAGATCACGGTCGTTGTCGAGAGCGGATCCACGTGGTTCATGTCGAGGATCCACGTGGCCAGGGACTCGAACGCAAGCTGTGCCTCGGGACTCGGCGGCACGTCTTGGTAGTAGCCGAGGAACGCGACGCCGGCCGAGTGCGAGTTGAACCCCTTCGTGTGGGCGCCCTGCACGTCGAGCCCCCCGCCCCGACCCTCGTAGACGGTCCCGAACCGGTCGATGACGTAGTTGTAGCCGATGTCGTCCCACCCGCGAACGTTCACGTGGTACGCACAGATGGCATAGATGCGGTCTTTCGCCTCGTCCGCGGTGTAGGCGTTCGCCGCAGCGCTGACACTCGTGTGATGGACGAAGATCAGGTGGATCCGGTCCACGTAGGAACGGTCCGGCTGCGCCCCGTTGAGGCATTGGTCGCCGCCCCACTCGGATCTCGGGACGATCGCAGGCTGGTCGGGTTGAGCCAGGGCGGGATTGGACCTGAGGAACGTCAGACGTTTGAAGAAGTGCTGCACCTTCTGGAGCAGGTTGAGATTGCGGCCGGCCGTCTCCACGTAGTCCGCCTCGAGACCTTCGGTCGGACCCTCGACACGGAACTGTACGGCCTCCGCCTCGCCGACGTACACGGGATCGGTCCCTGTGACGGACCTGGTGGCCTCGGTTCCGTCGGGTCCATGATCCTCGTCCGCATCGAGTTCCACCCACGGCCCCCAATCGGTCCCGTCGTCGCTGGCGCGCACCCACGCGGCGACCGGCGGTTCCCCCTCCCCCCACGAGAGCCCGACGACGGTGGCGTCGACCGGAATCGGTTGGCTCTCCCACATGGTCTGATTCGTGTCGACGGCGAGGGGAATCGACCCGGTCTCGGCGGGCGGTGGGAGGGTCTTCAGAGAGATGCCGGGCAGGGTCAGCAGCGCGGCGACGAGGATCGAACCCGAGACCAACCGCAACCGCATGTACTCGCCACCTCTCCCGCGACAGCGCCGCCCCGTTTGCCCCCGCCCCTGAATATCGGCACGAGAAGTGGGGTCTTGAGCCGCAGGATAGGAGACCAAGACATGATTTCAGGCGACCCCATGCAGTTTCTGGGTGGAATCAGTGGGCGGCGCCGGCCGGATTTCACGCCGGAACGGTCGGGAGCGAGGGTCGAACCGGCGGCGGGTCTCGATCGTCTCGCATGTGGGCACCGGCGACCAGGATGCCCGCAGCAAGCCACCACGTGGGCTCAAACAGCACCGTCTGCGTCATCGACGGCAGAAATGCCATCAACAGTGCTACGTATCCCGCTGCACCTCTCCCCCGCCGGAACACCATCACGAGCACGAGCAGGAACGCCAGGGTTCCGACGAGCCCCGTCTCGGCGAGCAGTTCGAGGAGGAGGTTGTGTGGCTCCTGACCGATCTGTTCCGTCTGCCAGCCGACGCTCAACCCGACTCCGGTGATCGGGTGCCGCCGGAACATCCGCACATAGTCCGGCCACACGTCGGCTCGCTCCTCTGAGGAGTTGAACGCTTCGGAGAACCGTTCGCTGTGCTCGAAGAGCCCTGTCAGTGAGGCGAGGACGTTCCACCCCTGTGTCAGGCGGAACGAGAACTCGGTGTCCAGATCACCGCCGACACCCGGCCGGTCGATCACGAACACCCCGGAAACGAGAATCGCCGCCGTCAGCACCGCCGCGCCGACTCTCTTCCACACCACGCGTCGCTCCGTCCACCGGTGATGGGTGAGGATCGTGACGGCTGCAGGAACACCGATGAGCATGGTGAGCCAGCCGGTGCGACTGAACGCCATGAGCACGGCGAACATCAACCCGCCCAGCACCGCCCCATCGGCCCAGAGCCGCTTCGTGCCCATCCCGCGAGCGACCGCTGCCAGTGAGAGCCCCAACCACAGGTTCGCCCACGCGGCCCCGTAGCCCGGATCCTGATGCCAGTTCGTGAGCGCGACGAATCCCTCGTCGAGGTAGGCCGGTTTGGTCACCCTGTAGATGCCGGGGATGTTGTTGATGGAGTCGAGGAGCGCCGGGCTGGTGGTCGACACGATCGTGATGAGCACGGCCGTCGCGCCCATCGCTGCGCCAGTCCAGAAGACGACCCGCAGCATGCGATCGAGCATCGAACTCGATCCGAGGCTCCGCTCGGTGACTAGCAACACGAGCGCGCCGACACCCAACGCCAGATATAGCCGCAAGAACCTCGAGAGGTAGATCGAGGCCGGCCAGCCGATCAGGACGACAGCGAGGAAGACGGCGATCACGATCGAGAGGGTCGGGTGCCACGGCCACCGGCGGACGCGTACGCCCTCGACCAGATCCCATACGCCGAGGACGGCAACGACGATCAGGTACGGCTTCCACGAGATCCACGCCGACAAGAACACCGTGTGCAGGGGTAGGAGCCCGACGAGCACGAGGAACAGGACTCGGCGAGCGCGTGACAGTCCACTGGTCTGCGACATCTCGGAAAGCGTAGCGGTGGACCCTCCGGCCCCTCGGAACGAGGCGAAGCGAGGGAGCGATCGAGCTACGCTCCCGGTCGTGGCCGAACCGTCAGTGACCGTGCTGCTTCCCGTCCTCGACGAGGCGGCGACCATCGACGCGTGCCTCTCGTCGCTCGCGAGTCAGGACTACACGGGTCCTGTGACGATCGTCGTCGCCGACGGCGGTTCCACCGACGGCACCCTCGAGCACGTGGAACGATGGCGGGACCGCCTGGACATCCTCGTCGTCCCCAACCCCGGGCGTCGGCAGGCCCACGGCCTCAATCTCGCCGCGGAGGCCGCCACAGGTACGGTCCTGGTGCGGGCAGACGGTCACACGACCTACGCCGCCGACTATCTGTCCCGATCGATCGACGCACTCATGTCGTCCGGCGCGGCGGCGGTGGGCGGCCGCCTCACACCCGAGGGTACAACCCCGTTCGGTCGTGCAGTCGCCATCGCGATGACGTCGCCTCTCGGCGTCGGGCCGGCGCGATTCCACCACGCGACCTCGGCCGAGTTCGTCGACACCGTGTACCTCGGTGCATTCCGACGAGATGACCTCGTGTCGCTCGGCGGATTCCGGTCGTTCCCATCCGGCGCCGTCGAGGACGCCGACCTCTACTACCGGTGGCGGCAACAGGGCAGAAGGGTGCTGCTCGACCCTTCGATCCGGTCCATCTACCGGCCCCGCCGTACCCCAGGTTCACTCGCCCGCCAGTTCTTCCGGTATGGGCAGGGCAAGGCCGAGATGCTGCTTGTCAACGGTCGGTGGCCGTCGTGGCGGCCGATCGCGCCCACTGCGCTCGTGCTTGGAGCGGTGGCCTCGACGATCGTAGGACTGATTGGGATCACTTGGTGGGCCCTTGTCGCGCTGATCGGGATGTGGTTCGTCGCCGTGATGATCGCCGCGATCCGAGGCGGCGGGTCGCCGGCCGGTTGGTTCCGTACGGCCTCCGCCGTCGCGATCATGCACTGGTCCTACGGGATCGGGTTGCTCGGGGGACTCCTGCGGCGACGCTCGACGGTTCGCCGAGAGGTCACGCCTCCCCCGCTCGGCTGACCCTCCTACCCCTTCTGGCGTGAGAGGACCGCCAAATGGCCGACCAATCCACGCAAGAACGGGGAGGGCGCGGCACGCTCACGCAAGAAAGAAGAGGGAGCCTCTAACCCCGATGAGGCGTGTGGTACCAACCGGTCGTCCGCCGGGACAGCAGCCTCGCGACCGGTGAGAGTGCGGCGAACACGACCAGGTAGGGGTAGCGCCACAGGTACCGCTTCGGGACCTCGTCCCGAGCGAGGAACATCATCGGAGCACCGACCTGAAGGATCGTGGCGATCGCCCATATCCACCAAGCCAGCAGGTACCTCGACGGCCACACGGCTGCAACGATGGTCAGAACACCGCTCATTGCCGCAACCATCGAGCGACCCGGCTGGTTGATCCGCAACGCAAGGTCGAACGCCGCCATCGACCCTTCCTTGAGCCACAGACCGAGCAGCGAGCCCGTCACCGATCGCCCCACGAGTCGCTTCCCACCCGACCACCTGGTTCGCTGCCGAACCATGACGCCGAGCTTCTCCGGTTTCTCGTCGGACACCCTGACGTCGTGCAGCCAGTGCACGCGGATGCCGGCAAGGAGCAGCCGAGCCGTCAGCGCCTGATCCTCGGTGTCGGACGCTTCGAATCCACCTCCCCGTTCGAGTGCGGCGGCGGTCAGACACATCCCGGTCCCACCGAGCTCCGCACCCCAGCCGAGCCGGTCCCTCGCGAGCTGCACCATCCGATTCGATGCCCAGTAGCTGAGCGCCGACGCGGCAGCAAGCGCAGACGCGTCAGGGTTCGCCACGTCCAGGTAGCCCTGGAGCGCCTGATGCCCGCGGTCGAGTTCGTCCGCGAAGCGCGAGAGGAGGTCGTCGTCCACCCGGTTGTCCGCATCGACAACGACGATCGCCTCATCGGCATCGAGTGGCTGTCGCGCCAGGTACCAGGCGAGGAGGGCACCCTTTCCGTCTGGACCGTCCTGCCGCTCCACGACCTCCGCACGACCCGACGCGAGGTCGACCGTGCGATCGGTGCACCGATCCGCGAGCACGACGATCCGCACCAACTCGGCCGGATATCTCTGCGCCTTCAGGTCACCGAGCACGTTGCGAATGACCGCCTGCTCATCGTGGGCGGGAACAACGACCCGGAACCGCCGCTTCCTGCCGCCATGCGGAGCGGGCTCCTGACTGGGCAGACCCCACAGGGACGTCGAGAGGGTGTAGAGGACGAACGCCAGCACCACGAGTTGGGCTGCGATCGACAGTGCCCGTACCATTGCGGGGAGGGTACCGTGATCGCACACCACACCGCACCACCGAAGTCCATCGCCGTCGTGCTCGGCACACGGCCCGAGATCATCAAGCTGGGTCATGTCATCCGGCTGCTCGGCGACGCTGCTTGGGTGATTCACACCGGTCAGCACTACGACGCCAACCTCTCGGCGTCGTTCTTCGGCGAGCTGAACCTTCCCGAACCCGATCTGTACCTGGGGGTGGGAGGCACCTCCAGAGGACACCAGATCGGTGATGCAACCCAGCTCCTCGATGCTCACTTCTCCGAGCACCGCCCCCTCGCCGTCGTCGTACAGGGCGACACCAACGCTGTCGCCGCAGGCGCGCTCGCAGCGAACGCCGGGGGGATTCCCCTCGTTCACGTCGAGGCCGGCCTCCGGAGCCGAGACCGCAACATGCCGGAGGAACACAACCGGATCATCGCCGATCACTTGTCGGACCTGTGCGCGGCACCGACCCGGGTCAACGTCGACAATCTGGCCGCTGAAGGTATCGCCGGCGACAGGGTGCTCCTCACCGGCAACACGATCGTCGAGGCCGTCCGGAGTCTCCTTCCGGCGGATCGGCAACCGCTGCTGGAGCGCTATGAGGTCACAGCCGGCCGGTTCGTGCTGTCGACGTTTCACCGTCCCGAGAACGTCGACGATCCGGAGCGATTCTCGGTGATCCTCCGGCACCTCGCGGCGCTCTCTCTCCCGGTGCTGCTCCCCCTTCATCCACGTTCCGTGCAACGGGCTGCGCAGTTCGGTCTGGGTTCTCTCCTCGACATGCTCATGGTGACCGAACCGATCGGCTATCGCGACTTCCTGGGGCTGTCCGCAGAGTCGGCCATGCTGGTGTCGGACTCGGGAGGCGTGCAGGAGGAGGTGAGCATCGTCAAACGGCCGGTGCTCGTGGTGCGAAACTCGACGGAGCGGCCCGAGGTCCTCGGCACGTTCGCCGAGCGGGTCCTACCGGGTCAGGACATCGTCGACGTCGCCTCGCGATGGCTCGACGACATTCCGGCAACGCACGCGAGGCTCTCGTCGATTCCGAGCCCGTACGGTGACGGTCACGCATCCGAACGAATCGTCCATGCCATCGACGAGCTGGTCGGCCGTGAGTGACCGCCACTCAGACGGACGGCTATTCTTTCCAGCCGTGACCCGAATCCTCGCCATAGCCCTCACGTTCGTCGCGGTCGTGACGGCGGCACCGGCTCCGGCCGCTGCACAGGGCGACCCGTATGCCGCCGACCCTCTACGGCTCGTGCCGTTCGCCAACACCGTCCAGCGGGTCTACAGCCACGGCGCCGACACATGGGAAGTGTGGGAGTGTCACGTACCCAATTGGAACACCACCGTCGATCTGCAACTGACCGTCACGACCTTGAACACCGTGATCTCCGGCTACTTCGACTGGCTCTCAAACGGCCAGTACCACCCTGTTTTCACCGTGGGCGGAGAAGTGACGAGCAACGACACCGTGCCGGCCGACCTGGGTCAGGGAGAGCTGGAAGGCAATTTTCCAGAAAGGGAGTAAAATGGCCAGTCCATCGGCGATGCTGTCGTGAAAAATATGGAAAAGGCATCCGCTGAAGAGGATCTTTCTGCTGCGTGATTTTTCGGTTGTCATGCTGCCTGCCCGTCCTTGCATTGTCGGAAAAGTTGAACG
>CAYLHS010000094.1:1943-7405 GCA_964383535.1 uncultured Acidimicrobiia bacterium | reverse complement strand
CCCGAGGATCACCGTCCGTGTACGGATCCAGTTTGATGATCTGCCCGACCTCCTTCGATCTGGCGTTGAACTTCTCCAGCTCGATCCCGACGTACAGCATGCCTTCGGCGTCGATGGTGATTGTCGCGTCCGTGTCATCGCCATCCCAATAGTCGAACACGATCGGTGCAATTCCTTCGTCGATCCGTGAGACATCGATACCGACCACCCTGCCGGCCGAGTTGGCCCAGTAGACACGGTCCTCATAGACGGCGACAGACATCTCGATGCTCTGTGCGCGACCGAACGTTCTGACGAGATCGGGAGTGAAAGCGGGGATCTCGACAAGCGGCTGAGGGTCGACCGTGACATGCCCGTCGGCGTCGTAGGAGCGGTTCAGCTTGAAGGCGAAGAAGTAGCTGTTCTCACCCCCTTCGAACATGATGTCGTCGATGATCACCGGATCGGAATCCCAGTCGTTGTTCCACATCCCGTTGACGATGTTGGCGTTCACCGACCACAGCTCGACGGGGTCTCCACGGTCGAGGGCGAGAATGCGCAGGTTGTTGTCCCGGGAGCCGAAGTAGTACAGCGGGTAGCCGTCGGGATCCAGCGAGCCCGACCCCTTCACGAGATCTCCTGTCTTGAACGGCGTTCGCGTGTCCTGGCCGGTATCAGCATCGATGAAGTGCACCGCGTAGTCGTAGGCGCCGATGATGACCTCCGTCACGCCGTCGGGTCGTGTCCACACGACCGGCTGACCGGTCCAGCCGGTGCCGCACCACAGATCCGTCTCTCCGGCAACGGTCGAGTGACCACACATCGCCGAATCGGGGTACGTCCAGAGCACCGTCGGATCGTCGGGTACCGGACCCTCGCCGTAGAACGTCCTGGTCGGGTTGCCTCGGAACATCGTCAGACCGTCCACGGACCCGACCTGCTCGCCCACCGTCCGAGCGTCACCGAACCTGGCGAACGGGATCGTCGTGGTGGTAGTCGATGTGGACGTCGTCGTCGCAGGCGTGGTCGTGGTGGTCGGCTCTATTGTCGTGGTCGGCGCGACGGCCTCGACGGTGGTCGTTGATTGCTCCACCCCAACGGCAACGCGAGCAAGCCACCAACCACCACCGATCGCGGCGACGAGCAACACGAACCCGATCAGCGGCTTCTTCACGATCGATAGTCAACCACAGGCGTCGATCCACCGGATCGAACGGTTGATCCAATCGAAGACGGTGCGGTCCACGAAGCCTCTACCAAGAAGGGCTCGAACGGCGCGAGGCGGCGTGCGAAGAGCTGGAAGAACGGGAGAGCATTGCGGTGACGAGCCACTAGCTTGTTCGACGGTGGATGAAGCCCCTCTCGTTCGGTCGGTTCGCAGGACGTATGTGACACTCACGCTGCTCCAGACGCTTGCGGCGTCGTTCATCTGGGGCATCAACACGCTGTTCCTCCTCTCAGCGGGTCTGAGTAACGTCGAGGCGTTCGCCGCCAACGCCTTCTTCACGGCGGGCCAGGTCATCTTCGAGATACCCACTGGCGTTGTTGCAGACACAAAAGGCCGACGCACGTCGTTCCTGCTCGGGTCAGCGACGCTGTTGGTCTCCACCTTGCTGTATCTGATGATGTGGTGGATCCATGCGCCATTCTGGGGTTGGGCGATCGCGTCCATCCTGATAGGACTCGGATTCACCTTCTTCTCAGGCGCAGTCGATGCGTGGCTGGTGGACTGCCTCGCGTTCGCCGGCTACAAAGGCAACCTCGAGTCGGTGTTCGCGAAGGGTCAGATCGCCGCGGGATCCGCCATGCTGGCCGGGTCGGTGGCCGGCGGGTTCATCGCCCAGGCAACCAACCTCGGGGTGCCGTACATCCTCAGGGCCGTCGTGTTGGCCGCCACGTTCATCACGGCGTTCTTCGTGATGAAGGATCTTGGTTTCACCCCGGTCCAAGGCACCGGCACACTCAACGAGACCAGGAGGATTCTGAAGGCATCGATCGACAACGGTCTCCGCAACCGGCCCGTCCGGTGGATGATGCTCGCGGCTCCGCTGACTTCCGGCGTCGGGTTCTACGCCTTCTACGCGATGCAGCCATACCTGCTCGAGCTGTACGGCGATGAGAAGGCGTTCGGGATCGCCGGGCTGGCAGCTGCGATCATTGCGGGAGCCCAGATCGTCGGCGGGATGGCCGTCCCCCTCGTCAGAAAGCTGTTCTCGCGACGAACCTCCATCTTGGTCATGGTCGCCATCCTCACGGCAGCAGGCCTCGTGCTGATCGGATGGGTGTCGACCTTCGCGCTCGCCGTCGCACTCCTCGTCGTATGGGCGCTCACGTGGGCGGCAGGTGGACCGATCCGCCAAGCGTTCATCAACGGGGAGATCCCATCGGAGCAGCGTGCGACGGTACTGTCGTTCGACTCCCTGATGGGATCGGCAGGCGGCGTGGTCATTCAGCCCGCGCTCGGCAAGGTCGCCGACGTCCAGGGCTACTCGGCGTCCTACTTCGTCGCCGGAGCACTACAAGCCGCGGCAATCCCATTCATCCTCCTGGCTCGGAAGGAGCGGGCGAAGTCGGACCCGATCCGCTGAAAGTCTCAGCTCCTACTCAGCAGACGTGAAGCTGATCCAATCCGCACACAGCTACGCTTCCGAGCCAGTGAGAGACTCGGCCCTCAAGCGGTACGCGGGCGACGGCACCGCGGTGATGATCACCGGCACACTCATCGCCGGGATCGGCAACTACATCTACCAGCTCATCGGTGGACGAGCCCTTGGCGAGCACGACTTCGCGCCAATCGGGTCACTGCTGACGATCCACTTCCTCGCGTTCATCATCGTGCTGCTCCCCGTGGAGCAGCTCGTGATTCGCTCCATCACAATCCACGGCGGCATGACCAAGGCCACGGTTCGCACAGCACGGACCACGATCGTGCTGACGGCGCTGATCGCGTTCGTTGTGGGCCTCGTGGGCAAGGACCGGTTCTTCGGTGGTGACACCCGCTTCGCATACCTGGCTGGAGCCACCGTCCTCACGCACGCGCTGTTCGTCCACGGTCGAGGGACACTCGCAGGACACCGTCGCTTCCGTTCCTACGGCGAGTCAGGGGCGGGAGCCGCCATTCTGCGAGTGCTGCTCGGGGCAACCGTGTTGCTCGCCCTCAGGAGTCCTCTCGGCTTTGCCGCAGCGCTCGCAATCGGTCCCCTGGTCATCTTCATCTGGCCGTCGTCGCTGCGAATCGGCCTCATCCCCGACCAGCGCACCGACCCCGTCCGCTTCCTCGGAACGTTCATCCTCGCTGCGGCGACCTCTCAGGTGCTGCTGCTTTCGGGAACGCTCGTCGCCGGGATTCTCGGCGCCACCACCGCAGTGATTTCGACAGTCTTCGTCACGTTCACGCTTGCGAGGGCACCACTGACGTTCGGCTACAACCTGATCGCTCGAGCGCTGCCCCCGTTCACGGCACTTGCACAGAAGGGCAGAGACACACTGCTCAACAAGTGGGTGGTCCGGCTCCTCGGTCTGGGTGTGGTCACAGCGATCCCGGCCGGGCTTCTCGGATACTGGTTGGGCCCTCCAATCGTCGAGGCGCTGTTTGGTCAGGGGTTCCGCCCAGATCCGATGTTTGCGATGCTCGCGGCCGCCGGTGTGACCTTCGCAGGATCGTCGCTGTTCCTCGGCCAGATCCTCGTTGCACGCGGAGACACCGGCAAGCTCGCGATGGCGTGGATCGTCGGCGTCGCAGTTGCGGTAACGGGGCTGTTGATCACGACCAGTGACGTCGCCACGCGCATCGGGGTCGCCTTCCTGAGCGGGGAGGTCGGCGCCATCTTGGCCCTGTCCGCCAGCTCGGTCCGACTGGAGGAGGGATGGGGATACCAGATGGCCAAGCGGAGTCTCGATCTCGTCGTCGCCGTCCCGCTGGCTCTCTTGCTCCTTCCTGTCTTCCTCGCCGTCGCGATCGTCGTCAAGCTCGACTCGAAGGGTCCAGCGATCTTCCGGCAGGAACGCATGGGATTGAATGGTGAACTCTTCGGCATGATGAAGTTCCGCACGATGCGCTCCGACGCCGACGAATCGCTCCACCTCGACCATCTGGAGCGTCTCTCCCTCGACACACCGCGGTTGAAGATCGGAGCCGACCCCCGGATCACGCGAGTCGGCCGCTTCCTCCGGAGAGGCTCCTTGGATGAGCTCCCCAACATGTGGAACGTCATCAGAGGCGACATGAGCCTCGTGGGACCACGCCCTCTGGTGCCTGCCGAAGCCGAGGCACTGGGAGATCCCATTCGGCGGCTGGTGAGACCAGGCATCACGGGTTTGGCACAGGTGCGCGGACGGGACGCAATCTCTCCGGAGCAGCGAAACGACAGCGACGCCGAGTATGTCCACACCAGGTCGTTCATTCTCGACGTGCGGATCCTCGCGGCGACGATTCCCACGCTGTTCAGAAATCCCGGGGAGTAGGGGCCCGCCACAGGCGGGGCGCCTACTCCGTGCCTCGTGCTCTGTGTTTCGAATCGCGTCGCGGAGTGCATGATCGCGAGAACGCGGTCTTCGTGCACCGCCGCCCCACGGTCTCAGACGGCTCCGGCCGCGAGCGAAGCGAGCTACAGCTCGTTCACGTGTGCCGGCACGAACACACGCACGCCGTCGTCGACCACGACCGACCCGAAGCCCGGCCTCGGGAAGTGGCCCGCCCCGAGCAGGCCACCATCGGCCGCAAGTCCCTCGTACAAGGATCTCCGCGATTGAACGGCCAGTCCGGTGTCGTAGTCGGCGGCCATGTTCCACTCTGGGTACGCCGCTTGGAGTGGATGGTGGGTCACGTCGCCGCCCAACACCGCGCGGCGGCTTTCCGATCGGAGCTCGATCGACACATGTCCCGGCGTGTGACCGAACGACTCGACCATCACGATGCCCGCCGCGATCTCGCGGTCGCCATCGACCGTCTCGACCATTCCGTCCAGCGGCTCGAAGACACTTCGAATGCGATCCCCTCTCGGGCCATCGAGCGTCAGCCAGTAGTCGAGTTCCGCCGAGTGGACGAACACGGGAGCGTTGGGAAAGAACGGGCTTCCCGAGCCGTCCAGGTTGCCTCCGATGTGGTCGACGTGCATGTGTGTGTGGACGACCGTGTCGACCTCGTCTGGTCGGATGCCGATCGCTCCCAGCGCCTCGGGCATCTTTCCCGACACCATACGAGGATCGGGCGGAGGACCGAGACCCGTGTCGACCATCACCAGGCCCGGCGGTCCGGCCACGAGGAAGCACCCGAGGCTGACCCGCATCTTGCCCTCGTCGAGGAACTCGGGGTGTGCCGCCCACACCTCGGGGTCCGAGTCCGGCAGGAACTCCATCGGGTCGCGCATCATCCAACCATCCTCGATCCCGTAGATCGTGAAGCGCCCGAACTCGGTCTTCCAGACGATCATGGTGCTGTGGTGCTCACGGTGGTCGTGGTGCTCACGGTGGTCGTG
The DNA here is from genome assembly GCA_964383535.1 of uncultured Acidimicrobiia bacterium. Classification (GTDB taxonomy): domain Bacteria; phylum Actinomycetota; class Acidimicrobiia; order Spongiisociales; family UBA4744; genus CAYLHS01. The sequence goes on along the minus strand of CAYLHS010000094.1, from coordinate 1,949 downwards.
GTGCTC
>CAYLHS010000094.1:0-1843 GCA_964383535.1 uncultured Acidimicrobiia bacterium | reverse complement strand
GTGGTGCTCACGGTGGTCGTGGTGCTCACGGTGGTCGTGGTGCTCGTCGCCACGCTTGTCGTTGTCGCGGTGGTCGTCGTAGTGGAGGACGTTGTGGTCGTTTCCGGTTCCGGCATCCCGCACGTCGACGTCAGCGGCTCGATCCCCAGCGCCGCCATCGCCTCGTCGGGTGGGAGCGTGATGGCGGTGTTCACGGCGGCTTGGATCTTGTCGATGTCGGGAATCGAGTACCTGTCCGGCCGATATCCCGCGACATAGTCGGGTGGGATGAATCGGACGCTGACGATCTTGGACGTATCGATCTTCGGCATCAGCCTCACGAGATTCGGGAGCTGGTCGATCGGAATGTCGGTTGTGACGTACGTGGTCACGGCGTTCGCGAGCTGGCCGATATGAAGCGCCATCGTGACGGGATCGGCCTCCTGGAGCATCGCTTCGAGCACGCACCGCTGCCGGCCCATTCGGTTGTAGTCGTCGGAGGAGTGCCGCGATCGGGCATACGCCAGGGCGAGGTGCCCGTCCATGTGGTACTCACCCACCGGGATGTCGATCACTTCGGTGCTGCCGTCCTCGTGGGGATAGTTGGCGTCGTAGACGCGTTGAGGCACGTAGATCGTGACGCCTCCCAACGCGTTCACCATGTCGACGAATCCGTTCAGGTCGACGAGCGCGTAGTAGTGAATGGGGATCCCGAGCAACTCCTGGAACGACGCCATGATCAGCGCTGCGCCCGGGTCCGCTGCGTCCGGATACAGCTCGGGGTGCTGCTGCCCGTACTGGTAGATCGCGTTGCTGATGTCGGAGAAGCAGTTGCAGTCGTTGATGTGGAGTTCCGGTGGAAGCGGCATGTTCCCGAAGTTGCGCGGAACCTGCAGCATCGCCGTGTCCCCCGTTTCGGGATCGATACTGACCACGATCATGGTGTCGGTCCTGATGCCGGTCCTCCCCGGGCCTGCATCGCCCCCCATCAGCAGGATGTTCAGCCGTTCATTGCCCGCCCACAGCGGGAGTGTCGTCGTGGTCGTCGATGTCGTGGTGGACGCAGCCGACGTCGATCCGGTGCCTTGGGTCGTTGAACCCGTCCCCGCGTCGCCACCGGATGTCGTCGCCGTAGTCGTCGTGGAGTGTCCAAACACCGAGGTGAGCGTCCGATGGGCAACCAGATCTACGTACCCGAGATACGCGTGCGGGGCGACGAGGATGAAGGTCGAGAGGACCACCAGCAACCCTGCCGTCTCATCCCGCAAGGTTCCACCCGGCAGGCCGGCGCCGAGCCGGTATGCGTCGATAGAGGCCGCGATCCGCAAGAAGAGCACGAGGATGTTGCCAAAGAAGAGGCCAATCAGGATCTTCGGCTGAACAACGGCCTCGAGGAGCGCGGTCGTGTTCGAGAGTGCGAAGGCTGCCCCGCCGACGACCAGGACTCCCGTCACCGCGATCATCACGAGGCCCCGGCGGGTGCGGCCCACGAGTATCTGACCGAACCCAGGGATCACGGCGGACCAAAAGGCGGCGACGAAACCCCGCGTTCCGCGGCGACGATGGGAGGTGGACATTTCCCGGAAGATTACCGCCGCCGACGGCCGATGGGATCACCGGTACACTCACCTCGAGAGGAGAGAACCACCATGGACGTCAATACCGGCCTCGATGAGACAGCCCGCAAGGGGATCGCAGACGGACTGGCAAAGCTTCTCGCCGACACCTACGCCCTGTACCTGAAGACGCACGGCTACCACTGGAATGTCGCAGGGCCCATGTTCCGATCCCTTCATTTGATGTTCGAAGAGCAGTACATGGAGCTTCGGGACGCGGTCGACGAGATCGCCGAACGGATCCTCGC
>CAYLHS010000093.1:0-7500 GCA_964383535.1 uncultured Acidimicrobiia bacterium | reverse complement strand
GACCAGCCTGCGGCGATGCCCAGCCAGGGATCGTGCAGCACAAGCACGACGTGACGTAGCGGGGTGAAGTCGGCGACGTGCCGCATCGCCGAGGTCATCACCTCGTAGGGCGGTCCGGCGCCACCGAGGATGAACACCACGAACCAGGCCATGACACCGAACGCCTGAGCGGCCCGCGCAGTCGGCAAGACGGCACCGAGCAGCACACCGAGCGCAGCCAGCGCCAGCGCCGACAGCGTGAACGCACCGATCACCCCCAGCAGCGACTGTGGCCACTCGAACGTGTAGATCAGGGACGCCACCCCAACGAGAAGCAGCGAGCTGACCACCCCGACCACGTACAGAACAACGACCTGGGAGCCGACCACCACCGGCGCCGACAAACCAGACGCCTGGAACCGTTTCAGCACGCCTCGTTCACGATCACCGGCGATCGCGGTCGGAAGGCTGATCAGGGCAAGTGCGGCGACCACCAGTCCGACATATGCCGGCACGTAGTAGCTCATCGCTCCCACGCCCTGCCACACCTCGGGGCTGGGCTGGTTCCCGAACACGCCACCCATCACGACCAGCGTCACGAGCGGGAGCGCGAGCGAGAACAACACGGTCAGCGGGTCGCGGGCCAGCAGTTTGAGTTCCACTGTCGACAGCTTGGCGAGTGTCCTCACTGTGCCACACCCGGCCCATCATCGGTCAAAGCGAGGAACACCTGCTCGAGGGTGGCCCGTTCGACACGTAGATCCGAAGGGACGATCCCATGGTTCACGAGGGCGGCGGCGACCAGTGCGAGCACCGGGCCGTCACCGTGCACCTCCACGTCGTTGCCGCGTCGTTCGACGTTCGACACGTGCGGTGTCGACGACAGGAATCCGAGATCGTCGACATCGGTCGAGAACCGCACGACAAGCCCGCCCCCGTACTCCACGATCAGCTCCTGGGGTGTGCCGGTGGCCACGACCTTCTGATGGTCGATGATGGCGAGACGGTCGCACAGCTCCTCCGCTTCGTCCATGAAGTGCGTGACGAGTACGACGGTCGCACCGCGCGCTCTGATCTCGTGAATCAGATCCCACGCCACCCTGCGCGCCGCAGGGTCGAGGCCCGTCGTCATCTCGTCGAGGAACACCAGCTCGGGACCATTGACGAGCGCGAGCGCCACGAACAGCCGCTGCTGCTGACCTCCCGACAGGCTCGCAAACCTCGCGTTGCGTTTGGCGGCGAGACCCCAATCGTCGAGCAGGTGCTGCCACGGCAGAGGACGTGGCGAGATCGACGAGAACAGGTCGAGCGCCTCCCACACCTTGATCCGATCAGGGAGCGCCGAGTCCTGAAGCTGCGAACCGATACGGGCACGAAGCGCCTTCGCATCCCGGCCTGGATCGAGACCCAACACCGACATGCTGCCCCCGTCTGCAGGACGCAGCCCCTGGAGACACTCGACGGTGGTGGTCTTGCCGGCACCGTTGGGACCCAGAATGCCGAAGATCTCCTGAGGCTGAACCGAGAACGTGACGCCATCGACCGCGACCAGCGACCCGTAGCGCTTCACCAGACCTTCCACTTCGATCACCGGTGGCATTGCCACGAGCCTACGCCCTGCCAGGTGACAGGGACGTGAACGTGTGGGGGCTTGTGGGGGTGCGTGTCCCGGGCCGCGCAACCTAGGCTCGACACATGGAGACAATCGTCGACCGTCTTCTCGCCTGGGACGATCCCGCGGTCCGCTACCAGGCGCGGCTCGTGCTGCAGAATGCCGACCCGGACAGTGATGAGATGCGCGCCCTGGCCGATGAGGTCCGCGCACATCCCGACTGCGGTGCGGTGATCGAGGGGAGCTTCGTCGATCCACGACACGCCTACCGCAAGTGGCAGGGCGCTCACTGGGCTTTCGTGCAACTCGCCGAACGAGGACATCCCGGTGGGGATCCCCGCCTCGAGAAGGTCCAGGAAATCGTGTTCGCGTGGATCCTCGCTCCGGCGTTCCTGAAACCGAACTGGACCCGATACGTCGAGGGACAGCCCGACAGGGTGCGGCGGTGCGGCTCCATGGAAGGCAACGTGCTGTGGGCCAGTCTGAAGCTGGGACTGCCGGACGAACGGTTGCAGGTGCTGGCGGATCGGCTCGGCGCGATGCAGTGGCCCGACGGCGGATGGAACTGCGACGTCCGCCCGCAGGCACACCACTCATCCTTCGTGGAAACGGTCCTGCCGCTACGCGGCCTTGCGTCGTGGGTGCAGGCAACAGGCGACCCGACCGCCGCCCGCACGCTGGAGCGTGGCGTCGAACTGCTTCTCGACCACCACCTGCTGTTCCACCGCAGCGGTGACCTCATCGTGCCGTGGTGGGGACCACGACCCGACCTCATCGGATTCCCGATCAGATTCTTCGACGCGCTCCTCGCCCTGGAGCTCATGGCAGACGTGGCCCGACTCGACGACCCTCGCTGCACCCGAGCCCTCGACATGCTCGTCTCCAAGCAGACCGCCGACGGCGGGTTCCCGCTAGAGACGAAACGAGCCCGGACCGCGACCGAGATCTGCAGCAACTGCACGTTCGCCCGATGGGGACCCGGCGGGAAGACCCGCGCCAACCCGTGGGTGACCATCCGCGCCCTCCATGTCCTTCGGGAAGCCGGTAGAGACTGACGGCACGCCTCCCGGGCGGCCCATATACTCGCCTCATGCCCGACCTCGACGCCTACGCCGAGCATTCGTGCTTCAGCGATCCGGGTGCCTACGCGGGCCTTGTCGACGCGGTGCCAACCGATCTTGCGGAGCTGTCGGCCGTGGCTCGCAACACGACGATCCACTACCGCGTCCACATGGACGAACTGCCCGAAGCGACCTGCCCCGACATCGATGCCCGCTGGCTCTCCTCACGGCTGCGCATCGACCAGGAACGCCACCACGGCAAGCCGCTCGCCGAACCCAGAGAACCGGCCGCAAGAGTCCAAGGATGCTGTCGTGACTTCACGCTCTTCTGCGTCGGTGTCCTGAGACAGCACGGCATACCCGCACGCAGCCGAATCGGGTTTGCCCCCTACTTCGGAGACGGCTGGTACTTCGACCATGTCATCCCCGAGTATTGGGACGGCGGACACTGGCACGTCTTCGATTCCGAGGTTGCACACCGCACCGACCTGCCAGGCGGCGTCGACCCTCTCGACGTGCACCTGGGCAGCGACTTCATCACCGCATCGCAGGCTTGGCATGCGTACCGGAACGGCGAGGACGACCTCAGCACCTTCGGGGTGGCCCCCGACCTGCCATACCTGTCCGGCCCCACGTTCGTCCGCAACTATGTCGTCTACGAACTGGCCCACCGGTTCGGCGACGAGCTGCTGCTTTGGGATGTCTGGGGCGTGATCACCGACGACGGGGATCCTTCGCCGTTGATCGACACGGTCGCAGAGCTTCTTCTCAGAGCCGACGCGGGTGACTCGGGCGCCGAGACGCAGGCCCACGACCTCTACCGGTCGGACTCGCGGTTGAATCCGAACGGGACCGTTCTTCGCTACTCGCCGTTCGACGCCCCGCCCGTTGAAGAATCACTCGACCGGCCCGACATCGGCCCGTGTGGCCGGCATCCGGAGGGCTAGAACGGGCCGGTCCAGTCGGTAGCGGACCCTGGGTTCTACTCTCACCCCATGGCAGGGAAGACCAGGAGCACCCTGATCGTCGTGGTCATCGCGATGGCGCTCCTTCTCGCAGGATGCTGGAGTGACCCGGCGTGGCTGAGGGTCCTTCGTACAGACCCAATGGCGGATGTCAACCTCCCGGCCAACCTGCAGCCCGCCGCGAGCATCATCGGTGTCAGCGAGACACAGGGCAGGAAGACACCTGGCAACGTGCAGCCTGCGGCCATCAGTCATACCTTCACCGTCTCCTCCGGCGAGGTCGACGAAGCGCTCACCACCCTCGCGACCGACGCTCGTGCCGCCGGCTGGACGCTCACCCGACGAGGTTCCGACTACACGGGCACCAAGACGATCGAGGGCATGTCGGCGCAGATTGTCATCAGCGGCAGCGAAGACGACCATCAGGTGTCCGTGACGATCTCCACGAGCGGCCCGTAGCCCACCACTTCTAGTCAAGGTTTCTGGCCGATCGGCCGATAGAAACGACATGGCTACCGAAGCCTCTTGGATAGACACCAAGCCGCCGCTTTCGGGCTGCTGGTACCTCTCCCACTACGCGGACACCGACGGCCAACCCACGGACATCGGGGATCTCGCAGATCAGGCCAGACCCCCGTGGCACAACCCCGGCTCGCCGATGCTTGCGCACAAGCTCGGTTCACTGATGGGTCAAGCAGCCTCGCTCGTTGCGACCACCCGTCCCTATCCCCTCACAGGGGTCAAGCTGGTGGTACCCGTTCCCACGTACCCGCCGGAGCACCCCCGGAGTCTCCCAGAGATCCTGGCCATGTACCTGGCCGGTGGCGTCGGAGCAAAGTGCGACAGCACGCTGGTCAGCAAGGTGTTGGAGACACCGAACCTGCTCACGGCGGACGAGATGCACAGGTTCGCATCCAAGGCATACCGCGTGAACCGCACCCTCCACGGCGAACGCATCCTGCTGGTCGATGATCGAGTCCGTTCGGGAGAGACCCTTCGAACGATCGCAGAGCTTCTCGTCGACGCCGGAGCGGGTGAGATCGCAGCGTTCGTCGTCACAAAGGCAGAGCCGGAAGCCGGCGTGTTTCGCCGGCCGGCCTAGAGTCACCGACCTCTCAGCTGGCCCAACGGAGGCCTCACACCCCAAGACCTACAAGGTCACGATCTCTCAGGTTTCGCGATCGAACCGTCGATACATCCCTTATGACCACAAGGCGTGTATTCCGCCTGTCACAACTGCGCCGAAGAGACCTCCTCACCATGGGGGCCTTCGGGGCGATCGGGGTTGTCCTGGCGATACTGGACATTCTCGGGGACATCGTCGACTGGTCGAGAGTCCATGAGCTTTGGCACATTGACGACGCCGTGTTCGTCGGGTTCTTCCTGCTCCTGGGCTTCGCCGTGCTGGGGAAGCTGCGCGAGGACCAGTACGAACGGGTGGCCGACGACTACGAGCAGACGCTCGCAGCGCTGGAGGCAAGCGAGCAGAAGTGGCGTCGGACCTTCGAGTCGGCGGCCAGCGGCACCGCCATCATCTCGATGCGTGACGGCCGGTTCATCGCTGTCAACAATGCGATCACCGAGGCAACCGGCTACTCCAAGGAACAGCTCCAGTCCATGTCCATCCGAGACATCCTCCACCCCGACGACCTCAAGGCGAGCGAGACACGAATCCGGGCCATGTTGTCCGGTCACCTCCCGTCGTCGCGATCCAGCGGTCGCTACCTCGACCGGAACGGCCACACGAAGTATGCGTTGATCAGCTCGGCTCCACTGGGAGTCAACGGCAACGAGGCCGAGCAACTCGTCGCCCAGCTCGTCGACATCACCGACCAGGTACGCGCCGAACAGCGCCTCAAGGAACTCATGGAGCAGAAGGACAAACTGATCGCCTCGGTCGCCCACGAGATACGTACTCCGCTCTCCGCGGTCGTCGGCTTCTCGCAGCTCCTCAACGAAGACGTCTCCTCGCTGACCGCCGAGGAACGCAAAGAGATGATCGCCACGATCGCCAACGAAGGGGCAGACCTGGCCGACATCGTCGAAGACCTGCTGGTCGAAGCACGAGCAGACGGCGGCACGCTCACCCTCGCGAAGGTGCAGGTGGACCTTCTCGCCCAGACACGACAGACGCTCGAAGCGCTGGACCGCGACATGCCCCCCGACATGATCCGCATCACCGAGTCGAGCGTCCTTGCCGTCGCCGACCCGGCCCGGGTCCGTCAGATCATTCGCAACCTCATCACGAACGCCCTGCGCTACGGAGGGGACCGAATCCACATCTCCTGCGACGAGCAAGCCGAGGCTGTGTCGCTGATCGTCTCCGACAATGGTCCCGGCGTCCCGCTCAGCGATCGCAAACGGATCTTCGAACCCTACGAGCGTGCCCACGACCGGCCGGGACTCACCTCCTCCATCGGACTCGGATTGAGCGTCTCCCGCAAGCTCGCACGAATGATGGACGGCGACCTCACCTACGGCCACAGCAATGGCTGGAGCGTCTTCCGGCTAGAGCTTCCGGCCGCCCTCTACCTCGTCGAGTCGGAGCAATCCGCCGACACCTCACCGGTCTTCGACGAGTCGCGCTGACGACCGATCGGCGAACTTCCGCCAACCCAGGGCTCCTGAACGAGAAAAGCACCGCTGAGAGCCCTGGGTTCGCAGTTGGAGGGGGGCCGGGCTGCTCGGGTTCCGCTGAGAAACGGACCTACGGAGTCTGGGTGGCGACGAGCACCCCGGCCTGGCTTCCGCCCTCAGGCTTCGAGGATGTCCTTGAGCTTGTTGAGGTTGCCCTGCCAGTCACGCTTGGCCATCCGCAGGATGACCGGGTCGGCGAATCTGCCGAAGAACCCTCCGGCGCAGCGGCGGTACTGCTGACCATCGCACTCGCCTGGATCGTGAACGCCGCCTTCGTCGGGATGGCGGCGGCGTTTGTCGCCCTTCTCGGCTGGAAAGCACTCGACAAGATCAAGGCACGGATCACCTACCCGCGGATCGGCTACTACCGAGAACACTCGGACGAACCGAAACGCACGGCACGGGGCATCCTGCTGTTCATGGCCGGCGCCTTCCTCCTGATGGTGCTCGTCATCCTCGTTTCCGACGGCCTTGCCGACCCGACCGAGTGGCGCCGGGCCGCACCGCTCATGTCCGGCATCAGCCTGGCAGGCGGGTTCTGGTACACGGCCGATCGATCGGGCTTGCTGCGGTATCGGATCATTGCAGGACTCTCCGTCGTCGGCGGCGTGCTGCTGTGGTGGTTCGGATCCGGCGAGTCGTACGTCGGGGTCGTCTGGCACCTGGTCATCCTCTCGGTACCGCTCGCGCTCGTCGGGATCTGGTCGCTGGTTCGTTTCGTTCGCACCCACCCGGTCCGGGAACTGCCCGTCGATGGATGACACGCTTCCTCGAGTTGATCCGGACCGGCTCGTCCACGAGCCCGGCCGCCTCGCGATCCTCGTCGTCCTGAATGCAGTCGAAGAGGCGGACTTCCTGTTCCTCATGGACCAAACGGGCCTGACCAAGGGCAATCTGTCCTCGCACACCGCCAAGCTCGAAGACGCCGGCTACATCACCATTGAGAAGACCTTCGTGGGCAAGATACCCCGGACTGTCTACCGGCTGGCCGCGCCGGGAGTCCAGGCGCTACGGGAGTATCACGACCACATGGCAAACGTGCTCCGCGCGCTCAACTGAGATCAAGGAGCCGCACCAACTCGGGTAGCCACTCGCCGAACCCCGACAAGCCCTCACTGAGCAGGGACGCGAAGCGTTTCGGACATACCGGGCCTCCATGCAGGCCGCACTCAGTGATCTTCCCGAGCCGTGAGCGCACGAACCGCAGCCCAATCCCCTTCTTGCGTGAGAAAGGGACACAGTGTCG
>CAYLHS010000092.1:0-7571 GCA_964383535.1 uncultured Acidimicrobiia bacterium | reverse complement strand
GCCCCACAAGGGGGCGCTTCTCGGAAGGGAAGGGAGGATGAGACTTGTGTCGAGATCTCCTTTCGAAAGATCTCTCTGTGTGCATCGTCACTATGACGCACTCGCTTGAGTGTTCCATGAGAAGAGTCTGAGAAACCGGTGAGAGTACGGCCCGTTTCCCCCTGGAGCCGGAAGGGGCTGCAACGCCCCCCGGCCGGGTTGCGCGCCTGGGCCGGGTTCGCTACTTCAGGAGGCGGCGTCCGATGCGCAGCCGTAGCGACTTGGGTGTCAGCCTGCGCAGCCACCGGGGCGCCTTGGAACTGAGCGTCCGGCCAACTGCCCGACGAACCCGGCTCATCAAGGGGGGGTTCGGATTGAGCCCGAACGACAGCAACTGCAGAACACGATCGTTCCTAACCACCTTCCGATCGATCGGAATCGTGTACCGGTATCCGGATGCTCCCAGGTAGCCGTTCAGGACCTCGGCTGCTTCCTCGTCGGATACGGCATGACCAGCGGTGAACCAATCGAGGCCGATCTGCGCCGCCAGCCGGGGGAGAAGCTCGACGTACCCGTCGCTGATCTGTCGCTTCTGGAGCTTGGCGTGATAGAGAAGCGAGAAGAAGTGGTCGTCGACCCGCGGGACGTTGACCAGCTGCCGATGGATGTCGTGCCGGCCCAGCATGTCCCGCGCCCAGACGGAATCGATGTACCCGTCACCGAGGTACCGAACATCGAAGGGGATCTCTGCTCCTTCGACGTTGACATAGCATCGGTGGGGTCGTGTCCGATCCGGGACCCTGGCGTTCGACGCGGCCACAAACGCATTCAGGCTTCCACACAGCACGTCGACGTCGCCCCCACTCCCGACTTGCCAGTCGGGCAACATGTCGAAGTTGCGCAACACGACGTACTCGGACGTGAGATTCAGCACCTCGAACAGATCGGACAGGCTGGACCACCCTCCAGCACCGTACAGATCCCCTTCGAGAATCTCATGCCCGTCGTGGGTTCCTGTCGAAGAGAGAATCCGTCGCAGTGCGGCCGGCCCGTACAACAGCGTGGCCTGTTCGAAGAACTCCGCGAGGCTATTGCTCGAATGGACGTTGAAACCACCCGCGAGGTCGCGATAGCGGCCTTTGTGGTGAGTCACCTTCTCGTTGACGCACAACACGCTCCCCGACACCGTGCGGTCGAACCGATAGCGAGGTTCGGGGTCCTGGACCACGATCGAGTAGAAGTGACCGTCCCCGATCTTCGACGGGATGCTGGGGGTGTTGCTCGGAATGTTCTGGTAGAAGCGGGTGGCGTTCTCCACCAGCCGTTCGGCCGTCCAGTAGTGCTCTGCCACGAAGCGCACGGAGAACTCGCCTCGCAGGTCGTCGATGATGTCGGAGAGATGATCCCGGGCCTTCGGCCAGACGACGACCAATTGCCAATCTGTCGAGTAGTTGTGAACGAACGCCCGCGCTGCACCATCCCACCGATAGGCGAGACGCGTTCTCCGATACTGGCCAATATCGATCGGCAAGGTGACTCCTCTTCCATGCAACCGACGCCCAACGTCCCACCTGGACATCGGTCGAGTGCCGGTTGAGTCTAGGCATGGCCCCTGGAGCCGTCGCGGACGGGATCAGTCCACCAATCGACTCGGGGGTTCGTCGGTGCCATCACGCAGGATGCTGTCGGATGTCTCCGGCTTTCCGGCCCACGGGACGAGTCTGGTGGCGGCGCTTCGGACCGTTCGGAGTCCGTTGATGAAACCGTTCCGGATCGCCAGGCCTCTCCGACTCACACGGACGACACGGCGGACATACGAGTCTCTCGTGTAGTACCAGTCCTTGCGCCCACTCCACCGTACGGCCCACTCGAAACGCTCGAGGATCGGCATGTGTGCGACGTGCGCGGCGTCGATGAGTATGCGTAGTTCGTCACCGTCGCGAAGGTGCATCGTCGACCGGAGGTGACGCTCGGCGACGAGTTCGACGACGTGCCTCGGCTGGCCGACCCATCGATAGATCCAGACGGTGTCTCCGGAGACCGACGCCGGCCAGAAACGCCACTTGCCCTCCCCCAGCGCCAGTGCCGTCGATGCGCGAAACACGATCGGTCTGCGCAAGATCAGATTGAGTGAGCCGTCGGCAAACATGAGGCCGGTTTCCTGTTGGAGGCCTGGTCTCAACTTCCCGAGGGTTCCCGTTGCGAGACCTCTTCCGGAGATGACTCGACCGCGAAGCATCTTCATCCCTGGCGGAGTGTCTGATGGACTGGCCCGCCTGCCCCATCGTGCCTTCATGCGATCCTTCGAGTCCCGGCCGTGAGAGCGGTTCACTCTACCGCCTCGCGAGGATGCGAGGGTCTCGACCACACCACCCAAAGGGGCTCTTGGCTACGGCTCCTCACTCCTGCTGATCCGCTCCCGCCACTCTCTCGCTCCGTTCCCGACCACCGTCGAGTACTTGAGTCCCATCACCACGACCCCCGCGTACCCGCACTCCCTTGCCCGATCGGCGATCTCGACGGCCTGGTCCCAACCGAACGATCGCTGCCGCTCCGGTGGTATCGCCTCGATCTCGGCCTTCATCTCATCGGTGGCTGCAACCGTTCCCAACTGCTCGGCCCGTTCCACCCACGGGACGCTGAACGGGGGGATCAGCGCCAGGTAGACGGGTGGGTCGCCGTCACGGAGACCCAACAGGGCCGTCTGTCGTGCGACTGTCGCAGGGTCGATGATCGGACCGGCGATGAAGAACTGGGCGCCCACTTCGATCCTCCTTCGAAACTGCCACTCGCGAAAGCGTGTCGGCATCCCGACCTCGAACGCCGGCATGTACTCCTGCAACTCCCTCAGGTGCTCCACGATCTCGTAGTGGTCGGCGAGATGGTCGACGGCAGGGACGGTGTCGCCTATCACGACGAAGAACGAGTCGATTCCGTTGCCGAGCGCGCCACGCACCTCCGATTCGATGGCGAGGATGTTCCGATCCCTGGTCGAGATCACAACCGTCGGATGCACCGAAGGGACATCGTGAGTGATCCGGGCGCCGAACGCGTACGGCGACACCCGGATCTTGCCCATCACGTTGTCGGTGAGAAGCACATGACTCCACACCCCGTCCAGATTCCTGTGGCTCATGTTGGGGAGCGTCGGAGGGTTCACCTCGGCGATCGTCACCCATCCATTCGTTTCGCTCAGCATCTCACTTCCTCGCTACGAAGTACTTGGCCGCAGGGTGATGGCAGATGATCGCGGAGGTGGTCTGCTCGGGGTGGTACTGGTAGCCGGTGTCGGCCCCCACGGAGACTCCGATCCGCTCCGCCTCCAGCAGCCGGGCGACGGTGGCGTTGTCCTCCAGGTCGGGACACGCCGGGTACCCCCACGAGTAGCGGCCGCCCCGGAATCGCTGACGGAACAGTCCGGCCACGGTGGCGTCGTCCTCTTCGCTGAAGCCCCACTCTTCGCGGATGCGCGCGTGCGAGTACTCGGCGAGCGCCTCGGTCATCTCCACACCGAGCCCGTGGGTCCACAGGTACTCCTGGTACCGGTCGGTGGCGAACAACTCGGCGGTGCGTTCGGACACACGCCCGCCCATCGTCACGATGTGGAACGCCGCATAGTCGGCCTCGCCGACCGGGCGGAAGAAGTCGGCGATGCACAGGTACGGGTCGGCGTGCTGGCGGGGAAAGCCGAACCGGGTCAGCTCGGTCGTCCGCGTCTCGTCGGTCCATATGACCACGTCGTTGCCGTCGCCGTTGACCGCGAAGTACCCGTACACGATCTGGGGAACGAGCAAGTCGCTTGCGGTCGCGGCAGCCAACCGGTCCCGCAGCAACACTCGTAGACGCTCCTTGAATGCGCCGTCGTCTTCGCCGCCTTGCGGCCGGTACTGCCACTGGTTGCGGAACAGAGCGGTTTCGTTCAGATAGACGGCGATGTCGGCCAGCGGGATGCCCTTCACGATGCGGGAACCCAGGAACGGGGGGACAAAGATCTCGTTGTCCGCGACGACGTGCGGGGAGCGGGCCGGCGAGCCGGCGCCCGCGGTTTCCCGGGGCATCCGCTCCGGAAGCACCCTGCCTTCGGGGACCCTGCCGAAGTCGGGATCGAACTCGCCGCTCTGCTTCTGAGCGACGAGGCGTCCCATAACGTCCAAACCGGCGAAGGCATCCTTGCCGTAGAACAGCGGAGCCGCATACACCTCGCGCAGGTCTCGTTCGACGTAGCGGCGTGTCAACGCGGCGCCTCCCAGGAGGACGGGGATCGACAGGTGACGCCGGTTCAGTTCCTCCAGGTTGTCTCGCATCACCAGCGTCGACTTGACCAGCAGGCCGCTCATCCCGATGGCGTCGGCGGACACGGCGAGGGCGGTATCGATGATCTGGGCGATGTCGACCTTGATCCCGAGGTTGTGCACCGTGTACCCGTTGTTGGACAGGATGATGTCGACGAGGTTCTTGCCGATGTCGTGCACGTCGCCTTTGACGGTGGCGAGCACGATCGAACCTTTGCCGCCGGAGTCGACACGTTCCATATGGGTTTCCAGATAGCCGACGGCGGACTTCATCGTCTCGGCGGACTGCAGTACGAAGGGCAGTTGCATCTCCCCCGACGCGAAGCGCTCCCCCACGATGCGCATCCCTTCCAGCAGCACGTCGTTGATGATGTCCAGAGGTGCGGCTCCCTGGCCGAGTGCCTCGTCGAGATCGTCGATCAGGCCGTCGCGGGCGCCGTCGACGATGCGAGCGACCAGGCGTTCGTCGACCGGCCATCCACTGCGATCCTCCACCACCGTGGCCGTCTTCGGGCCGGTGGCGAGCGCCAGCAGTTCCTGCAGCGGGTCGTAGCCGTCGCCGCGACGGTCGTAGATCAGGTCGAGGCAGATCTGGCGGCGCTCCTGCGGGATCCTGGCCGCAGGGATGATCCGTCCTGCGTGGATGATCGCAGAGTCGAGCCCTGCGGCGAGGCACTCGTCGAGGAACACGGTGTTGAGGATCTGGCGGGCACCGGAGCTGATGCCGAACGACACGTTGGATATCCCGAGGGTGGTGAACACGCCGGGCAGTTCGGCCTTGATGCGCCGGATCGCCTCGATCGTCGCCATGGCATCGCCCCGCAGTTCTGCTGCGCCGGTGGTGAGCGGGAAGGTGAGCGCGTCGAAGATCAGATCGGATGCCTCCAGCCCGTACGTTCGGGTCGCGAGCTCGTACAGCCGGTGCGCCACCCGAAGCTTCCATTCAACGTCGCGTGCCTGGCCGTCTTCGTCGATGAGCAGGCAGATGACGGCGGCCCCGTACTCGACGGCGAGCCGGAACACCCTGTCGGCACGTGAGCCGGGCGCGTCGCCGTCTTCGAGGTTCGCGGAGTTCAGCACGGCCCGTCCGCCGATTCTCTGGAGGCCTGCTTCGAGGACGTCCGGCTGGGTCGAGTCCAGCACGAGCGGTGCGGTGACCCCGGTGGCGAATCGCGACGCGATCTCCGACATGTCGGCCACGCCGTCGCGACCGACGTAGTCGACGGACACGTCGAGAAGGTGGGCTGACTCTGCCACCTGTTCTCTGCCGATCTGCACGCAGGCGTCCCAATCGTGTGCGAGGAGGGCTTGCCGGAACGCCCGCGACCCGTTGGCGTTGGTGCGCTCTCCGATGATGAGGAACGACGTGTCTTGATGGAACGGCACGAAGCTGTAGGCGGAGGTGGAACCGGCCTCGTGCACCGGGTTGCGGCGGGCGGGCTCGAGATCCCGGCACCGTTCGATGACGGCCGTCATGTGCTCGGGGGTGGTGCCGCAGCACCCGCCGATGACGGTGACGCCGAGTTCGGTGACGAAGCGGGCGTGGAGATCGGCGAGTTCGTCCGGTTGGAGTGTGTAGCAGACGGCGCCGTCGACGACGGTGGGAAGCCCTGCGTTGGGGATCGCGGAGATCGGTACCCGCGAGGCCCGCGACAGATACCGCAACGGTTCGTACATCTCTGCAGGGCCGGTCGCGCAGTTCAACCCGATCACGTCGACCCGCAGGGCCTCGATGGCGGCCAGGGCGGCGCCGATCTCCGTGCCGCCCAGCATGCGTCCGGTCAGTTCGAGGGTGACCTGCGCCTGGATCGGGACCTGCCGCCCTGCGGCGGCGATCGCTCGCCGGCATCCGGCCACGGCCGCTTTCAGTCCGAGCAGGTCGAACTGGGTCTCGATGATGAACAGGTCAGCCCCACCGTCGAGCAGGCCCCGGGCTTCGATCTCGTAGGCGTCGCGCAGTGCCACGTAGCTGATCTGACCGAGTGTGGCGAACTTGGTGCCGGGACCGATCGAACCGGCGACCCAGCGGGGACGGCCGGCCGTCGAGTAGCCGGAGGCGACCTCCTTGGCGATCCGGGCACCTGCCCTGGCGAGCTCGTAGGCACGATCGGCGATCCCGTACTCGCCCAGCGGGACGGCGAACGCCCCGAACGTGTTCGTCTCGATCACGTCCACCCCGACGTCGAGAAAGGAGGCATGAAGCTTCGCCACCACGTCGGGCCGGGTGACGTTCAGCAGCTCGTTGCAGCCTTCGAACTCCGCCCCTCCGAAGTCGTCTGGACCGAGACCTGTGGCCTGCAGCATCGTGCCGGTCGCACCGTCGTATACGACCACGCGCTCACTCACCGCGGCGGTGTAGTCAGCCATGGCGACAACCGATCGGTCTGGTGGTGTAGCTCGTCACCGGTCTCCTTCCTTCGACGCGCTCTCGAGCACCCCGAGCGGAAGTGACCGCTCCGGCTCATCGATCAGGCATTGGCACCGAACACATCGGTTGCCGCGGCGTCACAGGGCCTGTCCCTCAGCCGCTCTTGATGAACGCGCAACTGCCGATCAGCGTACGCCCGACCCCCGAGTTGCGCAACAGCGAGCGCAAGCCGACCACCACCTCCCCGCCGAGGGGAGGAACAGACCCCCTTCTATGGCCGGCGCGAAAACGAGACCACGATCGGGGAGCAGGAGGCTGTAAGGTCCTGACTGTTGGGCGGTCGGGTCGCGGTCCGCCCAGCCGGGGTAGCTAGACGGGAGTGCTCGAGGCATGCGTGGGAGGCGCTACACGGTTGGCCGTCACCGAACGAATAGCCGTTCTGTCGTGAGCAAGGGCATTCCGACCCGGTTGTCGGTCGTGGTCGTCGTATCTCTGGTTGCGTCGCTGGTGCTTGCGGTTGCACCGCAGCCGGCTCGGGCGGTGGGGGTGGCGACGTTCGAACCGGTGTCGCCGATTCCGGTGTCGATCGATGATGCGACCGGTGAGAAGCCGCAGTCGAAGGTGTGGCTGCATGACGGTTCATGGTGGGCGGTGCTTCCGTCTGATTCGGTGTCGCCTGCGGGTGTGTGGTTGTGGAAACTCGCCGCTGACGGAACCTGGTCGAACGTGCTGTGGCTGTCGGGGTCTACCACCACCAAGGCGGATGTGAAGACGGTAGGCGACGTCACCCATATCTTCTTGTATTCGTCGTCTCCGGAGCTGGTATCGATCGAATACGTGTCGGGTGCCTATCAGTTGTGGAGTGCACGGCCCACCCCGACGGCGATCTCGCTTCCCAACAGCGAGACGGCAACGATCGACATCGATTCGAC
>CAYLHS010000091.1:0-7748 GCA_964383535.1 uncultured Acidimicrobiia bacterium | reverse complement strand
CACGGGCATGTCTCGATGGCCTCTCGTGTTGCAGTGATGTGTCGCTCCCCGGTATCGAACGCGACGGGCGAGATGCCTGCGCCTCCTTGGTACGCCTCATGGATGAAGATCGTTGCAGCGCCGGTCGCGGGGTGAAAAGGCGTGGAGAGTCCGCCGAGGTCCCATCGATCGCAGATGGCGAACAACGGCAGCATTCCGATCGCAGCGTGTTCGGCGGCGTGGAGAGCTCCGAGCACCTCGGTCGGGTCGAGCCGTGCGCTTTCGATCACCTCGTCGGGAATCGTGAACCAGACGGCGTCCGTGGCGAGTCGCACCGGTGGAAGATCCAGCGTTTCGGTCGCGAGCACCTCGCCCGTCCCGATCTTCTTTCTCCTGTAGCCAACCACCCGGCTTTCGACGAGCACCGCTCCGAGTGTGTGGCGCACGCGTCCGAACGAATGCTCGGCCGCAACTTCCACCACATCGAGCAGTTTCTCTTCGTGTGGTTCGGTGTACCAGTCGACGCCGGCGTGCCGCACGTGCACCTCATGGCGAGCCTGATCCAGCGCATCAACGAGGTAGCTGTCACCTCGATGCAGGTACACGGCGCCCGGATGTGCCTGGACGAAGACCTGCGACATCTCGAGCGTACCGAGCAGCTCCCCTTGGTCGAGTACGTTGAATCGAGGCCCACCGGTGCTGCGAATCTCGACGTTCGACCCCGGCTTCCGCCTCCGTGTCCACAGGAGACGGCCCTTGTGGAGTCGGAGATCGCCCGAATCGACGAGTCGTGTTGCAGCTTCTTCCATTCCGTCTCCTAGGAACTCCCTGTCGGACAGCTCGAGTGGCAACTCATGTGCGGCACACGCCACGTGCGCGTCGAGAATCATCGGATTGGAGGGGTTGACGACGGCCGCCTCGGAGGGTCGAACGAACAGCTCTCGAGGATGGGTCATGAAGTACTGGTCGAGGGCGTCTTCTCCCGCGATCAGCACTGCCAGCGAGTGGCGCCGGGACCGTCCGGCGCGGCCGGCCTGCTGCCAGAAGGACGCGATCGTGCCTGGAAAGGTTGTGATCACAGCGGCGTCGAGCCCCCCGACATCGATGCCGAGTTCCAGTGCGTTGGTCGTGACGACTCCTTCCAGTTCGCCTGCGAACAACGCCGCCTCGATGCGACGTCGGTCGGCGGCGAGGTAGCCGCCTCGGTAAGGAGCGATCGTCGAGGGATCGTCGAGCCGATCAGCAGACCAGCGGTAGATCAACTCGGTCGCCTTTCGACTCCGAGCGAATGCGATTGTTCGGCACTCGTGCCTGAGCAGGTCGACGAGAACGTCGGTGGTCTCCGCCAGTGGTGAGCGTCGCCGGTCGTCCTCGCCCATCGGCGGGTTCAGGAGCACGACAGTCTTCTCTCCCGATGGTGAGTCGTCCCTCGATATGACTTCGACCGGGAGGCCGGAGAGTCGTTCGGCGAGTTCACCAGGATTGCCGATTGTCGCCGAGGAGAAAACGAAGGTGGGCCGGCTGCGGTAGTGAGCGGCGATCCGCCGGAGGCGGCGCAAGACGTGCGAAACATGGCTGCCGAAGATGCCGCGCAGCACGTGAAGCTCATCGATCACCACGAAACGGAGGCGGAGGAAGAAGTCGGCCCACGCGCCGTGGTTGGGCAGGATCCCGAGGTGCAGCATGTCAGGGTTGGTCAAGATGACATTGGCGTGTCGCCGGGCCCACACTCTGTCGTCGGCGGAGGTGTCCCCGTCGTAGGTGGCGGCGACGAGACCGGGGATTCGCAGATCCTGAAAGGCCCGCAGTTGATCCTGGGCGAGGGCCTTGGTGGGGAACAGGAGGAGCGCGGAGGTGCGGGGGTTGTCGAGGATGGTCTCCACGATCGGTGCCTGGTAGCCGAGCGATTTGCCCGACGCCGTACCCGAGACCATCACCGTGTGGATGCCTTGTCGCACGTTCTCGATCGCCCGAACCTGGTGGAGGTAGAGATCGGTGATTCCCTGAGCTGCGAGCCGCTCGGCGAGGACCCCTGGAAGGGGTGGGTCGATCGTGCCGAACAGGGGCTGACGGGGTGGGATCACCCGAACGTGTACCAGGTCCGCATCCAGGCCGTCGGCCCATTCGTCGAGGATGGTGTCGAACATCAAGGTTGGCCGAGGACTCCGTCGGCAACGTCTGCGAACGTCGCATAGGCTGCATCGGTGAGGCGGACGACGGAAGCACCGTTCACCGTGTCGTACGTGCCGTCGACCACCACGTTCGGCGTGTCGAGGAGGTCCAGCTCATAGGCACTCGCCGCCATCGTCAGCAGCTCGGCTGCATCCAGATCGGTGAACGCGTTCTCAGTGAGCGTCTCGAGCAGGTCGGGGAGCCGGTCGTAGCCGGCAGCTCTCACGGCTGCGAGGGCGGCCAGCATGACCAGACCCTGGTCTCTGCTTCTCGTGAAGTCTGCCCCGCTGAGGTGCCGGTCTCGGGAGAACGCGAGGGCCTCTGAGCCGCCGACGAGTTGCTCGCCCGGCTCGAAGTACGCCTGGGAGGCCGCGTCTGCCATCTTGAACGGGACGTCGAGGAGGAACCCGCCGAGCGAGTCGACCATCGACGTGAACCCTTCGAAGCCCGTCAGCACATATCCGTCGATGGGGAGCGACGTCACCGACTTGGCAGTACCGAGCAGCTCATCGACACCCTTTCTGGACAAGATGTGTGTGAACTTGTCGGACACGCCGCTGGGCGAGGTCACATAGGAGTCCCTCGGGATGCCCACGATCGCGCCTTGTCCTGTGGAAGGGATCATCGCGACGATGTGAAGACTGTCGGCACGTGATCTGAGCGGATCCTCACCGGGTCGTGCGTCGGACCCGACGACGAACAGCAGCTTGGGCTCTGGGCCGTAGAACGCCGGCAGCCCGAACCGTGCCGGCTTCATGCCAACGATCCTCCACATGGGATCGGCCACCGCGAGCACGACGTCGTCCCCGGCGGTGACGATCGCGATGTCTGTGTCGAGGATCGTGCCGACGGTTGCCACCCCCGCCACGTGGAGCGTACCTGTGCCCGGTTGAAGATCGCCGAGTGAGCGGGCGAGTCCATCGGGAAGGTCCGCCTCGGTCGGCGTTCCCGTGTGCGCAGCGACGTAGATCTGGCGGAGGAGCTCGGCGAGATCGTCGGGCACTCCCTCGAGAGTGAGATCGACCGGCGGCGCGGTGGTGGTGGACACGGCGGTCGTCGTTGTGGTTGGCGTCGTGGTTGTCGACGAGGTGGTCGTTGCGGTGGAATGGGTACAGCCGGCCACGGTGAGTACGAGGGCGAGCACACAGAGAGTTCGTCGGTGCATGGGGCGATGATCATACCCGTCGCCTTGGTATGGACGACATGCGGTTCGTATACTCCCTGCATATCCGGGCGTTAGGGGAGATACTCGATGTCGGAAACGTCGTTCGTTTATGTAGCGGTGATCGTCGCGCTTCTCGCGCTGGTGCTCGCGGCGTTCTTCGCGAGACAAGTCCTGGCAGCACCACGTGGGAACTCGCGGATGATCGAGATATCCGACGCCATTCGGGAGGGGGCGATGGCGTTCTTACGACGCGAGTACACATGGGTGGCGGTCTTCGTCGTCGTCATGGCCGGCTTGATAGCCGGCCTTTTGGATTGGGGACGACCGTGGGGCGCTCTTGCGTACGTGTTCGGGGCGTTGCTGTCGGCGTCAGCAGGGCTGGTCGGGATGCGCATCGCAACCGCCGCGAACAGCCGAACGACCGAAGCCGCTCGAACGGGAGGGATCGTTGAAGCGCTGCCACTGGCATTCCGGGGCGGTGCCGTCATGGGCTTCACCGTCGCGGGGTTCGGGCTCGCCGGTATCGGCCTCGGGTACCTGGTCTTTCGAGTGTGGATGAACGTCGACCAATGGGCCGACATCGTGACCGCGATCGGGCTTGGTGCTTCGTCGATCGCGTTATTCGCGAGAGTTGGCGGAGGGATCTTCACGAAGGCGGCCGATGTCGGAGCGGACCTCGTTGGGAAGGTCGAGGCAGGCATCCCCGAGGACGACCCCCGCAACCCCGCCGTCATCGCCGACAACGTCGGCGACAACGTCGGGGACACGGCCGGGATGGGTGCCGACCTGTTCGAGAGCTACGTCGGGGCGCTGATCGCTCCCATCGCCTACGCCGCAATCGTCTTCTCGTCCGCAGGGTTCCAGGACAGAGCGATCATCTTCCCGTTGGCCGTCGCAGCAGTAGGGATGCTCGCCTCGATCATTGGCTCGTTCGCCGTTCGGACAAGAGATGAGGACCATCTGGCAGCCGGTCTGCACCGTGGCACCTATCTGTCGGCGGTGTTGACGGCGCTTGGAACGCTCGGCCTGGCCTACTGGGTGTTCGGTGGGGCCGAGGGCGTTCAGCAGCCACTCGGCATCTTCATGGCGGTGATTGTCGGCCTCGTCGTTGGTCTGTCCATCGGTCGGATCTCCGAGTGGTTCACGTCCGATCACTACAAGGTGGTGAAGGAGATCGCCCGCCAGGCCCAGACAGGTCCCGCGACGGTCATTCTCAGCGGCATTGCCGAGGGGATGCGCTCGTCGGCGTTCAGCGTGATCGTGGTCGCCGCCGGCATCGGCGCCGCCTACTGGTCAGGGAACTGGGCGCTCGGAACAGGCGGTGGAATCTACGGGATCGCCATCGCGGCGATCGGCGTCCTCGCGACGCTGGGCATCACCGTGTCGGTGGACGCTTACGGCCCGATCGCAGACAATGCTGGTGGTATCGCAGAGATGGCGGGGCTACCGAAAGAGGTCCGGCAGAGCACCGACGCGCTGGATTCGCTCGGCAACACGACCGCTGCGATCGCGAAAGGGTTCGCGATCGCGTCGGCCGCAGTGACCGCTCTTGCCCTGTTCTCCGCGTTCGTACAAGCGGTGAAACTGACTGAGATCAACATCGTGGATCCGGCGACGACGATTGGCCTCTTCCTCGGCGGCATGTTCCCGTTCCTGTTCGCTGCCCTCACCCTGAACGCAGTCGGACGGGCCGCGTTTCGAATGATCGAGGAGGTTCGCCGTCAATTCAGGGAGATCCCCGGATTGAGAGAAGGCAAAGAAGGCGTCAGAGCCGAGTATGCGACATGTGTCGACATCGCCACACAGGGAGCCCTGCGTGAGATGGTGATCCCGGGCGCCTTGGCGGTGATCCTTCCGTTGGCAATCGGCTTCGTGGACACGGAGGCATTGGGAGGGTTCCTGGCGGGCGCTCTCGTCGTCGGGTTCCTCCTCGCCATCTACATGGCAAACGCGGGCGGCGCGTGGGACAACGCGAAGAAACTCATCGAGGCGGGAGCGTTTGGCGGCAAGGGGTCGGAGGCGCACCATGCTGCGGTGATCGGAGACACGGTCGGGGACCCGTTCAAGGACACGACCGGCCCCGCCATGAACATCATGATCAAGGTCATGACCGTCGTCAGCCTGATCTTCGCGTCGGCGTTCATTCGCTAGGGCCGAACGGAGTTCGGCCCGTCCTGGGCCAAGCTGCAGGTAGGCGTGCTTTGTACCTCGTATCGCCGGTCAGGCATGAGGGCGGGTTGAGTCTTGATTGCTATGCGGCGTGCCCCGCGGCCTGATCACGCGGCGGCGTACCAGGTGCCAGGTACGGTGGGC
Source organism: uncultured Acidimicrobiia bacterium (assembly GCA_964383535.1). Lineage (GTDB taxonomy): Bacteria > Actinomycetota > Acidimicrobiia > Spongiisociales > UBA4744 > CAYLHS01. Next base: position 2,119 of record CAYLHS010000091.1, on the reverse strand, counting down.
GGAGCCCGCCTTGGCTGTTGGCTGTCTGCCCACAGCTGATGCCTAACCTTGTGGCCGATGGAAATCGTGTTCCTCAGGCATGGCGAGTCGACGGGCAACGCGTCCGGTCTGGTGCAAGGGAGAGGGTCTACTCCTCTCTCGAGCCGGGGTCGGGCCCAGGCCGACGCAGTGGGGCGCCGGCTACGGGAGGCAAAGCCCTTCGATCTCTTCGTCAGCTCGGACATGGAACGCGCGCTCGAGACCGCCCGGGCGGTGGGAGTGCCGTTCGAGACCGACTCGGTATGGAGAGAGATGGATCTCGGCGAGTGGGAGGGATTGCCGTTCGCCGAGGTGGCTCAGCGCTTTCCCGATGACCTTGTGGCGCTTCAGCGCGGCGACCCCGTTCGCATCGGTCGCACCGGTGAGTCGATGTCCGAATTCACGACGCGTGTAGCCACGGCCATGGATGGGCTGGTCGAGCGGATGGGCAGCTCAGGCAGAGTCTTGGTATCGGCGCACGGAGGTGTCATCGAACGGGCCGTGGCGATCGCTCTCGGCATCAGCGGCTCGGTGGCATTCGCCGGGCGCGTGACCAACACGTCACTGACGACCATCTCGACGCGAGGAGACGCACGGCGGGTCAGTCGATACAACGACGCTACGCATCTTGGTTCCCTGTCTGGATGGGCGGCCGAACGTCTCGCCGGCGGACACGCCGTCGTCGCCCTCATTCGCCACGGACGGACCGAAGCGAACGACGTAGGGGTGTGGCAGGGGCACAGCGATGGGAACCTCGACGAGGAAGGCCGCAGGCAGGCGGAGAACCTGGCTCACTGGTACGGGGGTTTCGACGTTCTGTACGCATCGCCTCTTGGCAGGGCCGTTCAGACGGCCGAGCCGCTCGGTGCTGCAAGCATTGTGCACGATTTGAAAGAACTCGGGATGGGCGAGTGGGAGGGGCGAACCCGTGACGAGATCATGGCGGGCTGGCCGGAGTTGTGGGAGACGATATACGAGCGTAACGAGGACGTGCCGCGGGGCGGCAACGGGGAGACCTGGTCGGGAATGGTCGCGCGTGTCGCCAGGGCCGTCGAAGGGATCGCGAAGGAACACCCGGGCCGGCTGATCGGCGTCGTGTCCCACGGTGCGGCGATTCGCGGGCTGTGCTCGAGGGTGGTCGGGTTGGATCATGGGGCCCGGAGAGGACTGGCGCCTCCGGACAACGCATCGGTCAGCCACATCGTCTTCGATGAACACGGTCCGGTCCTGGCCGACTACAACGTCGGTCCTCTCTAGAAACGGCGAACCCCTGGGTTCGTGAGAAAGGAGGGTCTAGGTTGCTCGGTTGTCGCCCATTCGTCCGAGGAGCGTTCTGATCGTGCTCGCAACCTCTCCGGGCCGTTCGGTCAGGTCCTCCCAAGTGAAACGCAGCAGCTGCCATCCGTAGATGGCTGCCAACCGATCACGTCGTCGGTAGGGTCGATTGGTGCCGGCCCCTGGGTTTCTTGGCCGGGTAGCGTTCAGACAATGGAACGGGCACGCTACGGGTGGTTCCTTGGCGAAGTCGCGCGGTGGGCCTCGGCCGATCCCTCGGTGATCGGTCTCGTTGCCCTTGGATCGGCGGCGGACCGGTCTCACGCTCCCGACGAGTGGTCGGACCACGACCTGTGGGTGGTCACGCTGGAGGGTGCGGCCGCGGCTCTGAGAGGCGATCCTTCATGGCTCCCCGACTCCGAGCGGATCGTCGGCTGGTTCGCGGAGACGAAACACGGACGCAGCGTCGTGTATGACGACGGTCACCTCGTCGAGGTGGCGATCTTCGAGGACGCAGAACTCGAGATCGCTCGTGCCAACGACTTCAGGGTGTTGTACGACGCGGGCGGGATCGAGACCCGGCTCGCGAGTATCTCCGAGCGCACAACGGCCGAGGGCGGCAACGGGGTGGAGCATGCCGTCGGCCGGTTCGTTGTCGAGATGATCATCGGCTTGGGACGACTGGGCAGGGGCGAGCTTCTTTCCGCGAACGAACTCATCCGAGGTAGAGCTGTCACGAGTCTGTTGCGTTCCGTCTCGGCGTGGTCGTCATCTGACAGCGAGGTGCTCGACAACCTCGATCCTCACCGTCGATTCGAGTTGGCGT
>CAYLHS010000090.1:0-7933 GCA_964383535.1 uncultured Acidimicrobiia bacterium | reverse complement strand
TAGGCAGCGACTGGCGCTCCCAGGGAACGTACCCACGGTACGATCACGAAGATGCAGGCATACGACTTCGACATCGCGACCGCCGTCGAACAACTGGGCGACCGCTGGCAGGGCGAGATCGCCGAAGGCTGGGACATGGGTGGCGTCCCCAACGGCGGCTATCAGCTGGCGATCGCGTCGCGCGCCATCCTCGCAGCGACAGAACGGCACGATGTGATCGGGCTGACAGCCACCTACCTGAGTCCCGGTCATCCTGGTGAGGTCGAGGTCGAGGTCGAGGTGCTGCCGACCCGCGGGAAGCGTCACTCTGCCTGCGCCGCGACCCTCCTTCAGGACGGCGTACCGACGGTGGTCGTGCAGGCAATCGTCGGCGAGCTACCCACTGCCGGCGAACAGCGTCTGTGGGAGGCATCCCCTCCACCACTCGACCCGCCGGAGCAGTACCCGAGACTGATGCCGGAACCACCCTCGATACTTCCTCCTCCCCTCGCCCGCCATGTCGAGCTGCGCCTTCCGCCCGAACAAGTCGAGTTCACGGTGGGCAATCCTCTCGGTGCGCCGAGCGTCACCGGATGGGCCAAGTTCCCGGACGACCGCCCACTCGACACGCTCGCAGTCCCCGTTCTCGTCGACGCGTTCCCACCGGCCATCTTCAACACAGGCACGATCGGTTGGGTGCCGACCATCATGCTGTCGGTACAGGTACGCCGACGGCCGAAAGGACCTTGGCTCGCAGCAACGTTCAAGAGCCACTTCATCGACGACACGTACCACGAGGAGGACGGAGAGCTCTGGGATACCAACGGGACCTTGGTCGCGCTCAGCAGGCAACTCGCGCTCGCGCCGCGAAGCGCTTGACTCGAACAGTCGGAGGATTCCTATGCACGATGTCCCACTACCATGGCCGTCGAGGCGATGAAGCCCGCCTGAAAGCGCTGCCGGCCACCGATCCGACGGAATGCAGCTGATGGCTTCTACGAACCGGCGAAACCATGAGCTGCCCACACGACTCATTCAATTCCACTCTGGGCCGCCATCACGGACATGTCGCCAGAACGCATCGACGACGTTCGGCGGACCTTCCGTGACCTTCGAGAGCGTCCTGTTCCGCGGCGGCGAGCAGGTACCCAGCGGCCTCTCGGCCCCCGATCATTTCGTCGACTTCAACTTGGACCAGGTCGTCGATGCCTTGACGGCCCGCAGGGAACCGTATGAGCTGACCCCCCTCTTCTTCATGCCGCTCCACGACGCGAACGAGGTGCGCTACCGCCAGGCCGCCTGCCGAGACCTCGAGGACACAGTGGTGCGCAGAGCAATCGACCACTTCGCGGCAGAGATGGGCGCAGTCCGACAGCGACGCGAGCACGCGCTCCAGCTTCGCCACCGATATCACCGCTACCGGTGGTACCGCGAGGCTGTCAGAGTGTACGCCGAGGCGGTCAAGACGCTGCGCGACGACCTCCACAGGGTGGGGCTGCACTCCGAGGCGATGATCTCACTCCGTGAGTACCTCGAGGACTACGCGAGATCGAGTGCCTTCATCGCCCTCGTGGAAGAGGGGGACTCCATTGACGAGGAGCTCGCAGCCATTCGATACACGGTGCAGATAGTCGGGAGTCGCGTAACGGTCCGTCGCTACGAAGGAGGCGACGACTACCGCAGAGACGTCGAGCGGACCTTCTCCAAGTTCAAGCAAGGGGACGCAAAAAACCGGCTCGTCATCTACCCGGAGCGTGCGGACCTCAACCACGTCGAAGCACAGGTGCTCGAGCTCGTTGCAGCACTCTTTCCGCAGAGCTTCGGCCGCCTGTCCGACTACTGCGTGAGCAATCAGGCGTTCATCGACCCTCACCTACAGCGATTCGACCGAGAGGTCCAGCTGTATCTTGCGTGGCTCGACTTCATTGCACCCATGCGTGCCGGGGGGTTGATGTTCTGCTACCCGAAGGTGCCGACCGCCTCGAAGCGAACCAACGTCGTCGACGGCTTCGATGTTGCGCTCGCAGCGAAGCTGATCCATGAGGGCGGCACAGTGGTCACCAATGGCTTCTCGCTCGAGGAAGACGAGCGAATCCTCGTCGTGACCGGACCCAACCAGGGCGGCAAGACAACCTTCGCCCGGATGTTCGGCCAGCTCCACTACCTGGCTGCTCTCGGACTCCCTGTGCCAGGGACCGAGGCCACACTGTCGCTTCCCGATCGGATCTTCTCCCACTTCGAGAAGGAGGAGGACATCGAGACGCTACGAGGCAGGTTGGAAGACGAACTGGTTCGGATCCACGAGATGTTCGAACAGGCGACCTCCGACAGTGTCTTCGTGATCAACGAAGGCTTCTCATCGACAACGCTGACGGACTCGGTGTTCCTGGGCGGGGAAGTGGTGAGACGAATGATCGAGAGAGATCTGCTCGGCGTCTACGTGACCTTCATCGACGAGCTCGCGTCGATGAGCAAGGCGACCGTCAGCATGGTGGCGACGGTCGATCCGGAAGACCCGGCGAAGAGAACACTGCACATTGTCCGCCAACCCGCCGATGGCCTCGCGTACACGGCCGCCATCGTGAGCAAGTACGGCGTCAGCTACGCGCAACTGAAGGAACGGATCGTACCGTGAGGCCACTCCTGCTGGCCCCGTCCGACGCTGCGTCGGGACTCCCACAGATCGCCAATGCGGACGACCTCATCCGCGATCTGGAGCTCCCGACCCTGCTCTCGGCGATGTCTGGGGATGATGAATACATCTGGGGCATCGCCCGGCAGTCCCTGCTGTTGCCACTCGTCGACCCTCCATCCATCCGCTATCGGCAGGAGGCACTCGAGGACGCGTTGGAGCATCCGTCGGTGGTGCGTGAGTTGTACGACATCGCGACCGAGGCCGTCGAGAGCGAGAAGGAGCGGTTCTTCGGCATGTTCCGCGACAATCCCGACTCGACGTTGGGTGGCAGCGTCCGGCTCCTCGAGTTGCTCGTCCCGATGTTGCGGCGACTCCGCGCCGTTGCCGACCGACACGTTGCCGAGTTCGGTTCACAGGCATTCACCGGGTTCTACGCAATGCTCAGAGAACAGCTGAGCGACGAGTACCTCGACGAGGTCGAACGCCACATTCGCAATCTGGATCCCCGACGCGGCGTTGAACTCGCCACTCGAATGGGTCATGTCGGAGAGACCCTCGACTACCGAGTGCTTCGACCGAGACGGAACGGTTGGAGAGATTGGATTCCCTCCGTCATGAGCAGGTCGTCCTACAGCTTCGAGATACCTCCGCGTGACCACGCCGGCTTCCGGGCGCTCGGTGACATGCGTGGTCGTGGCATCAACGAGGTTGCCAACGCACTGGGCCAATCGTCCGATCACGTCCGTGGCTTCTTCGCCGGTCTCCGTCAGGAGCTGGCCTTCTACGTCGGCTGCCTCAACCTCGCCGACCGGCTTGCAGCCAAAGGGGAACCGACCTGCATGCCGATCGTTGCTGCCGCGGGCGAAGCCGACCTCACGGCGACCGACCTCTATGACGTGAGCCTCAGCCTCCAGTTCGACGAACGAGTAGTCGGCAACGACATCGACGGCAGCGGCGCCTCTGCCGTGTTCATCACGGGAGCCAACGGAGGCGGGAAGTCCACGTTCCTTCGCAGCGTCGGCCTGGCACACCTGATGATGCAGGCCGGCATGTTCGTCGGCGCGACGTCGTTCGCCGATGCCGTCTCGACGGGACTGTTCACGCACTACCCCCGGGAGGAAGACACGACGATGCAGAAGGGCAAGCTCGAGGAGGAGCTGGCCCGCATCAGCGAGATCGCCGACCACATAGGCCCAGGTGCTCTGCTCCTCTGCAACGAGTCGTTTGCCTCGACGAATGAGCGGGAGGGAGCGGAGATCGGCAGGCAGCTGGTACGAGCGATGACCGAGTCGGGAGTCAGGGTTGTCTATGTGACCCACCTCTTCGACTTGGCGCACAGCTTCGAGAACGAAGACGCAGTCCTGTTCTTGAGGGCCGAACGACGTTCAGACGGCGGTCGGACGTTTCGACTGCACGAAGCTCGTCCGCTGGAGACCAGCTACGGGGAGGACCTGTACCGGCAGATCTTCGACTCGAGCCGGGCAGCGGCGCAAGGTGGTTCCGGCACGCAACCGTGAACCCGGAGTTGCTCAGCAGATTCCTAGAACTCCATGACCGTATCGAGACCGCGGTGAAGACCGACCAGGCTCGACACGTTTCTGATCGCCAGCAGGGCTCCCGCAACGTATGGTTGGGCGCTCGGGCCGGCGTCGTGCCGCAGCGTCAGCCGCTCGTCCTCCTGTCCGAAGATGGCCTCGATCCCGATCACGTAGCTGGGCAGCCGGAGAGAATGGACTTGGGTACCTTCGATGGTCGCTCCCCTGGCGTCGCTATCGCCGAGGATCTCTCTCGATCGGCCGGCCTGGACTGCCCCGAGCCGGCTCGCGAACTCCAGCGCAGTGCCGCTCGGAGCGTCGACCTTGCTCGCACTCGCGTAGTCGAGGATCTCCCAGTCCTTGATCCATGCTGCCGCCATCTCGCTGAACTTCATCATCAGCACAGCGGTAATCGAGAAGTTGCCACACGCCAGGACCCCGACGCCTCGTGATGTAGCCGCCTCGTCGATCACCCGGTAGTCGTCGACCGACAGACCCGATGTGCCAACGACCACGTGCGCACCAGCCTCGATTGCGGCCTGTATGTTCTGAAAGGCGACAGACGGGTGCGTGTACTCGACGAACACGTCGGGGCTCGCCTCGAGTGCCTCGGCAACCGTCCCGCTGACCACCAGGGGCAACCCTGTGATGTCGAGCACCTCACCGAGTTGCCTACCAGCAGCCGATCTCGCCACTGCACCAACGAAATCCAGATCGTCGCACTCGGCGATTCTCCCGGCCAACGCCGAGCCGGCCCAACCGGTGGCACCGGCGAGGACGACTCTGGTTTTCAGGGCGTTGCTGGTCATCGAGAGGTCTCCTAAGGGCGTCGACACTAGTGGGGATCCGCCCCTCACCCACCGAGCGACGCTTCGAGCGCGTCGATCACCCCTGGGTCGACGTGCTCGCCGATATCAGCGGGTGTGATCGAGAGTGGATCCGACTCCGACACGCAGTTGAGGACGTGGGTCACACACGGCAGGGTGATCACCTCGGCGTCGGATCCGATGGACTCGAGGTACTGGCGCCACGCCTCGGCTTCGGTGGCCGGCACGTTCCAGTCCATCTCTCCGTTGATCACCAGCAGCGGCTGGCTCATCTCCTTGGCAGCGTCGAGTGTCGCGTCGTGGAGATCAAACCAGCTGTTCCAGAACTCGGCGGTCACTCCGCCCGCAGGATCTATCCCGCCGGCTCTGATGGCTTTGAGGCCGTCGACCGTCTCGACCAGAGACGTCACGGGTGCGGAGGCTCGCGCCTGCTCCTCAGTCATCCCCATCTGCACGAGAAGCTGGACCGTGAAGTCGAGTTGTGCCTCGATGATCTGGTCGATGGGACGGTACGGTCCAGCGATCATCACGCCGTTCGCCAGCCTTGGGTCCGCTGCAAGCATCACGGTGATGAACTCGGCCCCCTGGCTATGGCCTACGACGGAGATTCTGTCGGGGTCGATCTCCGGTCGGGTCCTGAGGTAGTCGACAGCGGCGGTGGCGTCGGAGATGAAATCGTCGACCGTGATGTCGTCCGACGGGGTCGGGTAGCCGTTGTCGGCGCACCCGTTGAACGGCCCACAGGTGCGTTTGTCATATGTGAGCACGGCGAATCCGTCGCTCTGGAGAGCCTCGGCGAGTTCCTTGAACACAGCGATATCGAAACCGAACGTCATGTCGAGCTGACCCGACACGACTTCATCCCGGCTCTCCGGTCCGCTGCCGGCGATCAACACGACCGCCGGGAAGGAACCGTCGCCTTCCGGAACGCGCAGCGTCCCGGCAAGGTCTAGTCCGTCGGCCGGAAAGGTGACATCGACACTGTCCGCCCCAGGCATGGTGGTTTCCTCGGTCGTGGTCGTCGGCGCAGGGGCGGTCGTGGAACTCGACGCCCGCGCTGTCGTTGTCGGCGCCTTTGTTGTTGTCGTCCCGGCCGAGGCGGTGCACCCGGCGGCGAGCAGCAGCGTGACGCCGAAGCCGATCAACCACTTCGCAGAGCGAGGTGTTCTCGAGCCCATGATTCCCCTCTCTCAGGCTTGCCCGAGGGCTACGAATCACTCTAGTTCGTTTGTTGGCGAATTACCGAATTCCAACACGCGTAGCGCCCTGAGCGTGTTCCAGCGGCTGGGCTTGCCGGGGCCGGGTTCCATCTTGAAGTGCTCCTTGCCGGCGTAGTGGTTCTGGAGTGGCCACGTGCCGTCCTTGCGACGCTTTGCTCGGACGATGGAGATCGCTTCGTCGAATCGTTCATCGAACGGGATTCCGGCATCGCGGAAGTAGTCGAGGCCGCGGAGGATATCGAAGTGCCAGCACGGTGGGAACGAGAACAGCTTCCAGCGGGGGTTGATGATCTCCCCAGTGGAGAGGAAGCGCAGCAGGCGGCGTTCAAGGAGGTATTCGTACGCCCTCATCCTTGCGTCGTTGATCGCCGGGTCGGTCTCGCCCGTGGCTCGTTCATACTCGAGGAACCCTTCCAGTACCGAGAGCGTCGTGTGGAATGAGGATCGCACCGATCCGTTCCTCGTCTCGCAGTTCCACCCCCCGTCTTCGAGCTGTTCGCCGAGGAGCCACTCGACGTTGGGCACGGTCCCGTCGACGGCGCCGAAGTACGCGCCGAGCGCCAGCACCATCCCCGTAACGCACGTGTCGCCCCGGTACTCGAAGAACGGCCGTGGCCCGCGCCAGAAGACTCGTTCTCGAACCCGATCGATCGCCTCTCTGCACTTGCGACTCGCGGGATCGATGCCGAAGTGACGCAACAGGAGCAGGGTGTACGTGGTCGAGATCCACTTGGGCGAGTAGATGCCGCCGCCCCAGTGCCCGTTGTCGGCCTGAAGAGAGAGGGTGCGGGCGCCCCACCCTTCAGTCGCGACACGAGCCCGCTCGGCGGCGATCTCGTCGGAGGGTGCGTCGGTGAGGTCGCGCAGCGTCTGCCACCGGATCGCCGGATCCCCTTCCAACAACCACTCGATCATGGTTGCAAACTAGCCGCGCGCCGATGCGGGAGCCCTGAAACGGTTCGGAGCGATCGGGTCGTCTAGCCTCCGCAGGGAGGTGGTCATCCAGGGAGCGGCGGTGGAACTTCGTGAGGCGATCGACGGCGCGCTTCGCGCGAAGGGCGGCCCGGTCGTGGTAGCGCTCGACGGAAGGGGATCCGTGGGCAAGTCGACGCTCGCCGAAGTGGTCGCCAGGTCCTACACCCGCTCTCACGGAACGACCGTCATCGACGGGGACGACTTCTACAACGGTCCCCCACCGGGCGGATGGGTGCGGTTGAGCCCGGCGGAGCGAGCCGACCAGTGCATCGACTGGAAACGGCAACTTGCCGTGCTCTTTCGATTGACGTCGGGAGTCGAGGCACGCTGGCACCCATACGACTGGGATCGAGAGGAGCCATCACCCCAGTGGAGGATCGGGTTTCCTGCGCCCGTGATCATCCTCGATGGGACGTTCTCGGCACGCCCTGAGCTGCACGAAGTGTTGACGCTCCGGGCTCTGCTGATCACGACGCCCGAGGAACAAGTCCGGAGGTTCGGCGCGCGGGAGGATCGGGACGCCTGGCAGCAATGGTCGAACACCTGGAGCTCCGCGGAGGATCACTACTTCCGTGAGGTCATGCCGCCGTACCGATTCGATCACATTCTCGAGGGCTGAGCCTCACAGGTCATCGAGGGCGCTGAGCCCCCGTTCCACCCAGTCGCGTAGACCCCGGTCGCTGTCGTAGCCCTCAGGTTCGACCACGACGAACGCCTTCGTCGTCCTGCCGCCGAACTCGAGCGGACGGGTGTGGGGTTGTG
>CAYLHS010000089.1:0-8152 GCA_964383535.1 uncultured Acidimicrobiia bacterium | reverse complement strand
GGGAACGGGAAGAACTTCACGATGTCTTCTCCACCCGCAGGGAAGAAGTTCGTCACGAAGCTGCCCTGCTTGTGCATCAAGCATCCCGGCGGGGTGTTGAACATCGGAAGCGGCGCGTCCTTGAAGCTGACCGACGAAACGTTGCTCGTTCCGCCCAACACGAAGTTCGGAGCAAAGAACAGGTCGCCGAACGTGTTCAGCGCCTTGGCTACGGACGGATCGTTGAATGGGATCTCGTGCTTGAACCACTTCGTGTACATGCTGGCACCGGACTCGCGGACGTAGATGTCCTCGACCCAGTCGGTGCCCGGCCATCCGGTCGCGTTGCCACTCTCGAACCCGAAGCACCACGGCGTGTATCCGTCGTCGACCATCTTCTGGCTCAGGTCGAGCAGACCCTGCCACGTGGTCGGGATCTCGTAGCCCTGCTGATCAAAGACCGGCTTGACGTACCAGACCAGGCTCTTGTAGTTCGGGAACCACGGCAGACCGTAGTGCTTGCCGTCTTTGCAAATGCCCAGGTCCATCCAGAACTTACCAGAATCCGATTCGAGCTGCGCAATGTCGAACCCGAGGTCCTCGAGCGACACGAGCTTGCCCTCATCTGCGAATTTGCAGATGGTGCCAGGCTGCGGGGTGAATGCCACTGCGGGCGGGTCTCCACCTTCAACCCTGATCTGAATCTGGTTCTCGAAGTCGTCAGAGCCAACATACGAGATGTTGGTGCCCTTGTTCTGGTTGTAGACGTTGACGAACCCGGTCATCGCGTCGCCTTCGGCGCCCGTTGGGGCACCGAACAACGTAAACTCGGTGCCTGACACGTCGACCATGCTGCCTCCAGCGGTCGTCGTGGTCATTTCGCCACCAGCCGTTGTCGTGGTCATTTCGCCACCAGCCGTTGTCGTTGCACCACCGCCGGCGGTCGTCGTCGTTGTGCTGGTTCCGCCACAGGCAGCGGCGATCATGGCCATGACTGCGAGCACGACCAACCATCGAACTCTTTTCATGAGTCTCGTCCTTCCTTCGACTCCTGCGACCGCGAAGGTCGCGAACCGGATCATACTCCGACAATTCGCGATCGACTCAAATGGACGGCTATCGAAGCCGGGCCTGGAGGTATGGAGCCAGCCGGTCGATCGACACACGATCCTGGGCCATCGAGTCTCGATCACGCACCGTGACCGCCCGATCGTCGAGCGAGTCGAAGTCGAATGTGACGGCATAAGGGGTGCCGATCTCGTCGTGCCGGCGGTACCGCCGGCCGATCGATTGCGTCACATCGAGCTCCAGCATGAACTCTGGACGCAGCATGTCGGCGAGCTTCTCCGCTTCGGCCACCAGCTCCGGTTTCTTCGACAGAGGCAACACGGCGAGCTCGTAGGGTGCCAATCGATGGTCGAGCTTGAGGACGGTTCGGGTCTCGCCACGGACCTCCTCTTCGTGGTAGGCGTCGATCAGGAAGGCGAAGGTGGTACGGGTTGCGCCGGCCGCCGGTTCGATGACGTATGGGAAGAACCGCTCCCCCGACTCGTCGTCGAAGTAGCTGAGATCCTGACCGCTCGCATCCGCGTGCGATCGCAGATCGAAGTCTGTCCGGTTGGCGACACCTTCGAGCTCGTCCCAGCCCCACGGATACCGGTACTCGACATCTGAGCACGATGCGGCGTAGTGGGCCAACTCCTCTTCACCGTGGGATCTGAGACGGAGATGCTCGGGCGTCATGCCCAGATCCAGGTACCACGTGTGCCGCTCGTTCGTCCAGTACCGATACCAGTCCTCGGCCTCTTCGGGGCGGCAGAAGAACTCCATCTCCATCTGCTCGAACTCGCGCGTACGGAACACGAACTGGCCGGGTGTGATCTCGTTTCGAAACGACTTGCCGATCTGCGCGATACCGAAGGGAAGCTTCAAACGGGACGTGCGACGGACGTTCTCGTAGTTGATGAAGATACCCTGCGCCGTCTCGGGGCGCAGATAGACGAGATCGGCGTCGTCCTCGACCGGACCCATGAACGTCCTGAACATCAGATTGAACTGCCTTGCCTCGCCGAACGTGCCCCTCTGACCGCACGTCGGACACACATTCGGATCATCGAGCTTGTCCAGTCGATGCCTCGAGTGGCAATTCGAGCATTCGACCAACGGATCGGTGAAGGATGCCTCGTGCCCCGATGCAGCCCACACCTGTCTCGCCTGGAGAATCGCCGAATCGAGACCGACGACGTCCCCCCGCAGCTGCACCATCGATCGCCACCACTGCGCCTTCACGTTGCGAAGCAACTGCACGCCCAGCGGGCCGTAGTCGTAGGCAGAGCGGAGTCCCCCATAGATTTCGGATGCCGGAAACACGAACCCTCGACGTTTGGCGAGATTGACGATGGTGTCGAGCGTTGCAGGCATGTGTGGTCCTCGGGTGCGAGCAGCGAATGATAAAGGGTCGCGAGTCGTTGGTTCTCGGTTTTCGGTAGGAGGCTCTCCCTGCGCGTTCTCTCACGTTGCGTTCTTGCCGATGACTGATGAGCGACGACTGATGACTGCGAGCGAGGCCGGGGCTAGGCGGTTCCGAATCGGCGCTTTCGCTGCTGATACTCCGCGATCGCCCGCGTCAAGTACTCAGGGGTGAAGTCCGGCCAGAGCACGTCGGGAAACACGAACTCCGCGTAGGCGGCCTGCCACAGCAGGAAGTTCGACAGACGCACCTCTCCAGAAGTCCTGATCACCAAGTCGACGCCCGGCATTTCGGGCACGTACAGCTGACCTGCGACGGCCTCCGAGTCGATCTGCTCGGGGTCGAGTTCCCCGTCAGCGACGAGCCGGCCGAGCCGGCGAGCAGCGTTGGTGATCTCGACTCTGCCACCGTAATTGAACGCGAACACGACCCTCATGCCGTCGTTGCCTCGGGTCATGGCTTCGGTCTCGGCCATGCGTTTTCGATTGCGTTGCGGCACGCGGGGATCGTCCAGGTCCCCGGCGAAGTAGATGCGATCTCCGTGAGCATTGAGCTCGTCGCGTCGACGAAGGAGCAGATCCTCGTTGAAGAACATCAAGAACTCGACTTCTTCGTGTGACCGTGTCCAGTTCTCCGTAGAGAACGTGTAGGCCGTCAACCATCCGATGCCCAACTCTCGCGCCGACTCGATCGTCGAGAACAGCGTCGCCTCCCCGGCAGCGTGGCCGGCGGTTCGAGGAAGGTTCCTCTTGCGCGCCCAGCGTCCATTGCCGTCCATGATCAGCCCAACGTGGCGCGGTATCCGATCGAGGTCGAGGCGTACGTCACTCATGCAACACTGCAAGGCTCGACAACTTCCGCTCCAAATGGTGTTCGAGGAAGCGTCTCGTCACCCCGAGCGCCTCCCCCGACAGCCGAGGGTCGGACGGCGGCAGATGTGTGAGGTCGCTCGAAGCGAGCGCTGACATATACGCGGTCAGTCCCGCGGTCAAGCGGATCGTCCCACTCGGACGACAGGACGTGCACACGGCGCCGCCCTCCGACAGGCTGAAACGAAGCGGCACGTCCCAGCGACCACACGAAGCACAGCGGTCGAGGGCAGGCGCGAAGCCGATCGCCTCCGTCAGTTTCAGGAGAAACGACGTCACCAGATCCGCCCCCTCGGTGCCTCTATCGAGTGCCTTGAGCCCCCGTTGGAGCAGGAGAAACAGCCTGTGCGAAGGTTCCTGCTCGGTCGCCACTGCGTCGACCACCTCCACCATCGTTCCCGCGGCGAGCACACGGTCCAAATCGGATCGCAGCGACGGGAACGCCTCGATCACCGACACCTGCGTGATCGTATCTAGATTCCGTCCCTCGTAGAGGACGAGGTCGACATGGGTGAACGGTTCGAGCCTGCCACCGAACCGGCTCTTCGTCTTGCGAATCCCTTTGGCGACCGTGCGAAGCTTGCCGTTGTTCGGACTCAGGATCACCACGACTCGATCTGCTTCTCCGAACGGATAGCTGCGAAGGACGATGCCTTGGTCGCTGCGGAGGCCCATACCGTGAATGGTAGGGGCAAGCCGGGCTTTGCCCGGCGTACCTTCCACCACGTGCCTGATACCGAGATAGGGCCACCCCACGGTATCCAGGCGCGGATGATCGCGTACGAGATACCAGGTACGGGTGAGCCGCCTTTGGCGGCCGTCCTATTCGAAACCAAGACGGTCGAGAAGCTCGGGCTTGCGCTGCCAGTCCTTCTCCACCTTGACCCTGAGATCAAGGTAGACGCGCTCACCGAACAGCTTCTCGAGCTCTTCCCTCGCTCTGGTGCCACAGTCGCGCAGCATGGCGCCCCCTTTTCCGATCACGATGGGCTTCTGGGAGGAACGCTCCACGATCAATGCCGCGTCCACGTATACGGTCCCGTCGGGCCGCTGTTCGATCTCGCGAACATCGACGGTGAGCGAATGTGGTAATTCCTGCTCCAGCTTGGTCAGGAACGCTTCCCGGATCAGTTCTCTGGTGAGAAACGACTCCGGCTGATCCGTGACCATGCCGGCGGGGAAGTAGAGAGGTCCCTCCGGGAGAAGGGCGTTCAACTCGTGACCGATCGGGTCGATCCCCTCGCCGGTGAGCGCACTGGTGGGGACGTATGCTGCAAAACCCCACTTCGACGCCTCCGTCAGCTGAGCGACCACCTGAGCTCGCGACGCGATGTCTGTCTTGTTGACGATCACGATCACCGGACTTCCGGCCTCTCCCAAGCGGGCTGCAATCAAGCGATCTCCGCGACCAATGGGTGCGGTTGCATCCAGCAGAAACAGGATGCAGTCGGCGTCCGAAAGCGTTCCGTACACGACGTGGTTCAGCCGTTCCCCCAGCGCGTTCTTCGGTTTGTGTAGTCCAGGAGTGTCGACGAACACGGCCTGGAACTCGTCGGGGACGGTCACGACCCCACGTACGGTATTGCGAGTCGTCTGCGGACGCGGCGAAGTGATCGCCACCTTGGTCCCCACCAGCGTATTCACCAGCGTCGACTTGCCAACGTTCGGTCGTCCGACGACGGCCACGAATCCCGACTTCATGAACGGGTGACTCGAATCTGCGTAACCCTGCGACCTTGAACAGCGGCCACTTCGAAGCGCACATCTCCGACTTCGAAGGTCTCGCCCACGTGCGGAACCCTCCCGGCCATATCGAGCACAAGGCCGCTCACGGTATCCCACTCGTCGTGCTCGAGTTCCACCCCGAGCGTTTCTCCGAGATCTTCGACGGAGAACCGCCCGTCGACGAGATACCCTCCATCGTCGTGTTCCACGAGGAGCGCCTCCTCGGTGTCGTACTCGTCGATGATCTCGCCGACGAGCTCCTCCAGAAGGTCCTCGATGGTCACGAGGCCAGCGGTCCCCCCGAACTCGTCTACCACGATCGCCATGTGCTGCTGCCGAGCCTGCATGTCTCGAAGGAGGTCGGGCACGCGCTTCGTCTCCGGAACGAAGTAGACGGGTCGCATGATTGCCGTGACCTGCACCGGTCCTTTGCCGTTGTTCGAGACGCCCAGCAGATCCTTGGCGTACACGAATCCGACGATGTCGTCCGGGCCCTTCCCAACGACGGGGATTCGGGAGAACCCCTGACCGACCACGATGTCGAGCACCGCGTCAGTCGTGTCATTTCGGCCCACGGTCACCATGTCGAGACGGGGCACCATCACCTCTCTGACCAACGTGTCCGAGAACTCCAGAACGGAGATGATGAGCCGCCGCTCTTCCACTTCCTCCTCGTCTTCCTCGGGTTCGGGCTCGGGTTCCTCGATCAGGAGTTCACCCGCCCGCAGGCCGAACCAGGCAGCCGCAGAGAGCAATCCAGATACTCGATAGGCGTGAGTTCCCGGATGTGTCCTGCCATAGGAGCGCGGGAGCAGGTCTCCAAGCAGCAGGATCATGATGGCGAGCGCAAGCAATGCCGCGGCGAGCCACCACCCTCGGAAGGCTGTCGTCAGCGCCCATGCCGCGGGAACGACGGCCGCAACGAGAATCGCCGAGTGAACCATTCCGATCGACGATTGGAGCCTGGGCCTGTCATCGAGCAGCCGCGCAACCGTGTCCGCACCGTGGACCGACTCCGCCCCATCGCGAAGTGCGTCTGCCCGCGCAGTGGACATCAGGGAAGCCGCACCGGAACGAAGCGCTCCTGCGAGCACCAGCACCATGAGCGATGCGGCCAGACCGACGATCACTGCCTCTTCCTCCCGACCTGTGCGAGGAGTTGACGCTCACGCGTTTCCATCACCTCGGCGTCTTCATCGGCCAGGTGGTCATACCCCAGTAGGTGGAGGAGCCCATGCACGACCAACAATGCGAGTTCGTCTTCGAACCGCACTCCCAGCTCCGTCGCCTGACTTCGTACATAATCCGGCGCGATGACCACATCCCCGAGACTCAGGGGAGGTTCTCCTGGGTCCGGCTCGGGATAGCTGCCGGGTGTGAGCTGCGTGAGTGGGAACGCCAGCACGTCCGTTGGTCCGGTTCTCTCCATGAAACGTTCGTTGTACTCGGTCATCTGGTCGAGTCCCACGAACATCAGTGTCACATCGACACGGTCCGGCAGGCCTTCGCGTTCGAGGGCGTTGATCGCGAGCCGCCGGAGCGGCTCGGCGTCAAGCGGATCGTCCTGCTCGTCGGCAAGGAACACGTTCACGACGAAAGCTTAGGCCCGGACTGTTGAGGAGTCCCCGGGAACCCGGGATACGGGATCCGCTGGTGGTAGTGCCCTACCAGCGAATCGATGAACGCCTTCTTGACCTTGGTGAGCTCGCCCAGGGTGAGATCGCTCTCGCTGAGCTGCCCGTCGTCCTCTTTCTCACCAACCACCTGAAGGACGAGTTCTTCGATCCTTTCGGGGGTAGGCTCCTCGTCGGCAAAGACGGCTCTCGACGCGCTCTCGACCGCATCCGCCATCATCAAGATCGCCATCTCTTTCGACTGCGGTTTGTGGCCGACGTGGCGGTAGTCGTCGACGTCGACGTTCTCTGCGCCGTACTGCTCACTCGCCTTGTGGAAGAAGTAGCGCATGATTCCATCCCCGTGGTGGGAGACGATGCCTTCGGCAACTGCCGTCGGTATCCGGTACTTCTTCGCCAACTGGACCCCTTTGGCCACGTGATTGCGTATCAGTTCCGCCGACTCCTCCGGCGGGAGCAGATCGTGCGGGTTGGGGATGCCGAATTGGTTCTCGATGAAGAGGGTGGGGTTCTCCGTCTTGCCCAGGTCGTGGTAGTAAGCGGCCGCTCTGGCGAGGAGGTTGTCCGCGCCGATGGCCCTTGCGGCCCTGTCCGCGAGTGTTCCGACCATCAGCGAGTGGTTGAAAGTGCCGCGCGCCTCTTCTTCCATCATCTGCAGTGCTGGATGGTTCCGGTCCGTGAGATCGAGCAGACGTAGGGTCGTCGTGACGTCGAACATGATCTCGAGGAACGAGACGGCAGCGACGCCGATCAGGCCTGAGAGGAACAGGCCGCTGGCGAATCCGTACAGTCCGGCAGGTATGGCCGTCTCCGCTCCATAGAAGAACCAGGCGATACCGGCCGCCATCGGGAACATGGCGAATGACGTGTACACGATCGCCCTGCGAAGGTCGCCTCGCGCCGAGATGGCGGATACGAACGGGATCGGAACCATCGTTGAGAGCAGGGCGAACAGCGTCAGACCGGGATCCTTGGTCGCGAGGCCCGTTAATGCTCCAACCGCCATCGCCATGACCACCCCGATGCGCGCGTCGAAGAGGATCGCGGCCATGAACCCGAACATCGCGGCCGGCAGAAGGAACCCGACTGCCTGCTGGTCCGTGGGGACGAGCACAGCGGTGCCGCGCGCGACGAGCGCAGCGAGCACGATCAGCAGCCCGAACAGCAGCACCCGCCTCGTGTGCGCCCAGAACTGTGCCCGAAACCGCGCCAGATAGAAGATGAGCAAGCCAACGACGAGGAAGACGACAAGCAGCAGAGCGGCCCGTTCGGGTCCCGTCTGCCGGAGTAGTCCTAGATCGGTGATGGCATCGAGCTCGACCTGAGTCACCGTTTCACCAACGCCGACGATCTTCTCGCCCTGCTGGTAGGTCTCTGTCACATCCTCAACGTTGTCCATCGCGTCTTGCTGATCTTGTTTGGTCTGCTCGCTGTCTTCGAACTTGTTGATCTGCAACATGATCGACACGACGTCG
>CAYLHS010000088.1:0-8421 GCA_964383535.1 uncultured Acidimicrobiia bacterium | reverse complement strand
GCTAGCATCCCCGCTCGTGCTTCAGTCCATCATCTGGGGTCTCGTGCAGGGCCTCACAGAATTCCTCCCCGTTTCGTCGAGCGGACACCTGGTGCTCGTACCGGACTTGCTCCACATGGACCCTCCTGACCTGGCCACCACGGCTGTCCTGCATCTCGGTACCCTGCTGGCCGTACTCGCCTACTACCGCAAGGACATCGCCGGGCTGTTCCGATTCGACGACAAGGCCCGCCACCTGTGGATCCTGTTGATCATCGGGACGCTCCCCGCCGGTCTGGGACTGGTGTTCAAGAGCCAGGTCGAGACCTTCCAGAGTTCCTCGACGCTCGTCGCGATTGCGCTCCTCGGGACCGGTGTGATCCTGCTCGGCTCCCAGTTCATCGTTCGCCGAGCCAAGGCCCTCGGCGACGAGACGCCGTTCGGCGCATTGCTCATCGGACTCGCGCAGGCGCTCGCGATCCTCCCCGGTGTCTCCCGGTCCGGCATGACGATCACCGCGGGCCTCGGGCGGGGTATCGAGCCGGAGGACGCCGCTCGGTTCTCGTTCCTCCTGGCCATCCCCGCGATTCTGGGTGGCGGGCTCTTGGAAGCTGTCGACCTCGCCGATGCCGGCGGTCTCACGTCGAGCGTGTGGCTGGCAATGGCCGTCGCGGCGGTATCCGGCTACTTCGCCATCGCGTTCCTGATTCGCATCCTCGTGAAGCGTGGACTCGCACCGTTCGCCATCTATTGCTTCGTGATCGGAACGGTCGCACTGATCGTGTTGTAGAAGCTGACAGCAGACAGCCGACAGCTCACAGCCAGATCTGTTGATACAAGCTCTTCCGTCGACACACCCGCAGCTGTCTCACAAGGGAGACGGGAGTCCCTTCCTGCTGTTGGCTGTTCGCTGTTGACTGTTGGCTGCGAGCGCAGCGAGCACTAGAACCCGGTTACGCACCAGGCTGGCTCGTGCCACCCGAACATGAGGTCGGCTTTGCGCAAGGCATCCTGCGATCCTTCGAGAAGGCCGGCACCGGCAAGTGACTCGAAATCGTGATCACCGAGGTAGCGCATACCCAGCGTCGATATCCCCATCCGAAGATCCGGCGTGCCGCTCGTTCGCGCGCAGCTCGCTCCATCCGGTCCGCCTTCGAGCCGGTAGACACCGGCCACATCTTCCGGACCTGTTATTCCGATCGTCAGGGATCCTTCCACCGCGTAGCGCCGGGCCTCGAGCGCGACGGGCACGTCCAGGATTCTCGCCCAGATACCCTCGACGACCGAGAACGATAGGCGGCGAGGATCGGTGAGCATGTGTTCCAGTGGATCACGAAGTGGCCGGTGCCGAGCACGAATGGTCTTGACCAGATCGATCCCGAACAGGAACTTCCACAGTCCCATGCCTGCCGCATCGTCAACCCCGATCACCGAGCTGGCATCGAGCGTGCTCTGGGCGTGCCCGTCCTTCCAATCCTCTTTGACCCGATAGCGGGCGTACCCGCGCGCCGCGCCACTCTCCTCGTAGAGCGCAAAGCGGTTCGCCGTGTAGCCACTTCTCCACGACTCGAGATCTGCGAGCGAGATCTCCCACTCCTCGGGGGTCCGTTCGATCATTCCCGGGTACCGGCCCACGACCTGTTCGTACACCTCCGGTATCAACCGCAGCGCTTCGTCCTTGTCGATGAGCCTGACCGAGCCAGGCGCCGAAATTTCGGACCGCAGGGTGGCGTGCGCACGCTCGACGATTCGGTCGGCGTGGCGGGTCGTGACCCCGTATCCGAATCTGCCGTAGATGGAACTCTCAGACGCCCACAGAATCGACACCGCTTCCTCGCGTCGACGGCTGTCGTCGAGCAGCCCAGACATCATCGAGCTGAGCACTCCCTGCCGGCGGTGGCTTGGAAGAACCCCGATCATCGTCACACCACCGACATTGATGCTGCCTCCAGGGACGGTCATGTGGAACGACAGGTTGGCGCCGGTCCCAATCAGATGACCGTTGTCGAACGCAGCGATCGAGCGATCGAACTCGAATCGCTTCTGCTCCAGCTCGATCTCTTCGGGTTTGGGATCCCAAGCAAATGTGTGTGACAGGACGCCTATGAACGCGCTGAACTCGTCAGGTGTGATGGGTCGGTACTCCATGGCCGTCACGCTAGCCCATGCCGGCGTTCGACCCGCCCCCTTTTCCCGTGAGCCCTGGGTTGATGGCAGAACGGGGGACGTGACCGCCCGAGACCCTTGTATACTGTGTGCGTCGCCGGATACCGAAAGGATTCGAGCAATGCACGTCACACTCATGAAGTCCAAGCTGCACCGCGTGGTCGTCACCCACGCCGAGCTGGAGTACGAAGGTTCCTGCGCCATCGACGCCGACTGGCTGGAAGCCGCGGGGATCAGGGAACACGAGCAGGTCCACATCTTCAACATCGCCAACGGTCAGCGATTCATCACCTACGCCATCAAAGCGGAGGCCGGCTCCAAGATCATCTCCGTGAACGGCGCTGCAGCCCACAGGGCATCTCCCGGTGATCGGGTGATCATCGTGAGCTACGCGGCGATGACCGAAGAAGAGGCTGACGCTCACCTCCCGACGGTGCTGCACTTCGATGAACAGAACAACGTCACCCGCATTGCGCACGGAGTGCCCGCACAGGCGGCTTGAGCTACTTGATGATCAGCTCGGGGTGCGTGCGTACCCTCGGGGTCGTCGCCTCGAGCGTCGCCGCAAACTGGTCGAACGCGGCGGCAGCCTCGCTGTCCGGTGCGGCGACGGCGACAGGAACGCCCTGGTCGGCACCGGCACGCATGGCAGGCACGAGCGGAATCTGCCCCATCAGGGGCACGTTCAGTTCCTCGGCGAGTTGCGCTCCGCCTCCGTTGCCGAACAGCGAATAGCGAGTGCCGTCGTCGCCGGTGAACCAGGACATGTTCTCTACGACCCCGATGACGTCCTGATTGACCTTCTCTGCCATCAGCGCCGCCTTCTTCGCGACACGCTGGGCGGTTAGCTGTGGGGTGGTCACGACCAGGACCTCGGCTCTCGGCAGAAACTGCGACAGGGAGATCGCGACGTCGCCGGTACCCGGCGGCGTGTCGATGAGCAGGTACTCGGGCTCGTCCCAGAACACATCGGTCAAGAACTGCTCGAGCGCCTTGTGCAGCATCGGCCCCCGCCAGATGACCGCTTGATCGGGCTTCACGAAATAGTCCATCGACATGACGCGTACGCCGTAACCTTGCGGAGCGATGAGCGACCCTCCGACGACGGCGGGTGGCGTCAGTACGCCAAGCATCCTGGGGATCGAGAACCCGTAGACGTCGGCGTCGATCAGGCCGACCGATCTGCCCCGCCGGGCGAGCGTCACCGCGAGGTTCGCTGCAACCGACGACTTGCCCACACCACCCTTGCCACTCGTGACAGTGATCACCCTCGTCCGTGAACCGGGGCCACCCGCCGGCTTCTTCTCGGGACGGAGCCGGGACATGAGCGCATCGGCCCCGTCGTCATCGAGGACCACGTACCGAACACGGGCCGAGTCGACTCCCTCGATCGTCCTTGCCGCCTCGTCGATCGCTGCGCCGAGACGCTCCTCGTACGGGTAGTGCGGGTCGGCAAGCTCGATGGTCGCCGCTACGACACCCCCGCTCACGGCGAGTTCGGCGATTGCTCCCAGCTCGTCGAGGGTTCGCCCGAACTGCGGGTCGACGACCGCACCGATGGCGATCCGTACTGCGTCCTCCATTGCAAGTCCTATCTGCACAGTGTTTAGAAGTGAGGCAAAACTATAGTGACCGGGTGGATGTCAGGAACCTGGAGCTGAGTCTCAACAAGCTCACCGCAACCCTCGGCGATCCCACTCGACGATCGATCTACCTTCGGATCCGCGCTTCCCAGGAGCCTCTCACGGCCGCGATCATCGCCAAGGAGTTCGGGATCCATCCGAACGTCGCGCGTCATCATCTCGATCGGCTCGCCGACGAGGGCTACCTGGAGGTCTCCCGGCGCCGACAGTCGGGTAAGAGCGGTCCTGGCGCCGGTCGCCCGGCCAAGTGTTACGCGTCGACCGACAAAGAGATCGATCTTCGGTTTCCCACCCGCCGGCTCGATCTGCTGGTCGACCTCCTCGTGCGCACCGTCATGCGACTTGCTCCTTCAGACGGCGCCCAGGTCGCGCTCGACATCGGAAGGGATTTCGGACGCGATCTCGCCAACAGACTCGATCTCGACCCGGCAGATGACGTCTTCGAGACGGTTGCCACGATGTTGCGCCACGAGGGTTTCGAGATCGTCGTTGAAGGTGACCGGCTCCTGACCCGGTACTGCCCGTTCAGTGCGGGGACCTTCGAGCACCCCGAGGTGTTGTGCGCGTTGGACAGGGGAATCATGGCGGGCATCTTCGATGTGATGGCACCGACTGCGGCAGCGACGCTCGAGGCGCATCTCGGGCCTTCGCACGCCTGCGTCACGAGTCTCTGATCCGGGTCGGCGCCCGACCTCCCCTCGGTACACTGGGACCGAACTCAGCGAGGTGACGCATGACTGAAACCGCCCGTCACACGATGTCAACGCCGTTCGGCGACCGCACCGTCTTCCGACTCGATGCCGTTGACGCCGACATCGACCGACTCCCCTACTCGATCAAGGTCCTCCTCGAGGCCGTGCTCCGCAACGTCGACGGACACGCGGTGACGGAGGATGACGTCAGGACACTTGCCGCCTATGACCACAGGAGGCTGGGGACGGCGGAGGTGCCGTTCATGCCCGGCCGCGTGGTCCTCCAGGACTTCACAGGGGTGCCGGCGGTTGTCGACCTTGCCGCGATGCGCAGCGCGATCGTTGCGATGACCGGTGATCTCTCACAAGCGCAGAAGGTGAATCCACTCGTGCCGTGCGATCTCGTCATCGACCACTCGGTGCAGGTCGACGCGTTCAACTCGGGCATGGCGCTTCAGATCAACGCCGAGAAGGAGTTCGAACGCAACAAGGAACGCTATGAGTTCCTGAAGTGGGGGACGTCGGCGTTCTCCAACTTCCGTGTCGTACCGCCCGAAACCGGCATCGTGCACCAGGTGAATCTCGAGTACCTGGCGAAGGTCGTGTGGGACGACGGTGTCACGATCTATCCGGACAGCCTGGTCGGCACCGACTCACACACGACCATGATCAATGGTCTCGGGGTGCTCGGCTGGGGTGTGGGCGGTATCGAGGCAGAAGCCGTGATGCTTGGCCAACCGATCTACATGCTGATCCCCGAGGTCGTCGGATTCCGCCTCACCGGCCGTCTGGCGGAAGGTGCGACGGCAACCGATCTCGTCCTGCGCGTCACGGAGATGCTGCGAAAGCACGGGGTGGTCGGCAAGTTCGTCGAGTTCTTCGGCCCCGGCCTGGAGGACATGCCGGTCGCCAACAGAGCAACGATCGCCAACATGGCACCGGAGTACGGCGCAACGATGGGTTACTTCCCCGTCGACCGCCAGACACTCACCTACATGCGCCTCACCGGACGCGACGAACGACTCGTCGAGACGGTCGAGGCCTACGCGAAGGTGCAGGGACTCTGGCGGAATGACGCCGTCGTCGCCGACTACGTCTCGACACTCGAACTCGACATGTCGACGGTCGTTCCGTCGCTCGCGGGTCCCAAGCGGCCACAGGACCGTATCGCGCTGACCGACATGCAATCGAAGTGGCGCTCGGACCTCGAGTCGACCTTCGGCCGTCCCGGAGACACCCTCGTCAAGACGCACGTCGCCATGAACGGCGATTCGTTCGATCTCGCCGACGGCGACGTGGTGATCGCCGCGATCACGTCGTGCACGAACACCTCCAACCCGAGCGTGATGGTCGGCGCGGGGCTGGTCGCACGCAAGGCGAGGGAGCGAGGCCTCCAACGCAAGCCGTGGGTCAAGACGTCACTGGCGCCCGGCTCCAAAGTCGTAACGGACTATCTGACCGGGTCAGGGCTGCTCGACGATCTCGAGGCGTGCGGCTTCTATCTCGTCGGGTATGGGTGCACGACCTGCATCGGGAACTCGGGACCCCTGCCCGACCCGATCCACGACGCCATTCAGCAGTCAGACCTGGTGGCCACGTCGGTGCTATCCGGCAACCGAAACTTCGAAGGCAGGATCTCGCCGGATGTGCGGGCGAACTACCTGGCATCGCCGCCGATGGTCGTCGCGTACGCGCTTGCCGGCACGGTCGACATCGACTTGGCCACCGATCCGATAGGCACGGACTCTGACGGGACCGATGTGTATCTCAGAGACATCTGGCCAACCCAGTCCGAGATCGACGAGATCGTCGCAGCACACGTCCACCGGGACCAGTTCGAGAGGGAGTATGCCAACGTGTTCGAGGGCCCCGAACAGTGGCGAGCGATCGAAACGTCCGGCGGTGCCCTCTACGACTGGCAAGACGACAGCACCTACATCCAGGAGCCACCCTTCTTCCAGGGACTCACGCAAGAGGTCAGGCCGATTGAACCGATCAGCGGCGCTCGGGTACTCGCCAAGCTCGGCGAATCGGTGACAACCGACCACATCAGCCCTGCCGGCTCGATCGGCCCCGACTCGCCTGCCGGCAAGTATCTGATCAACCATGGCGTCGAACGGGCGATGTTCAACAGCTACGGATCACGCCGGGGGAACGACCGGGTGATGACCAGAGGCACGTTCGCCAACATCCGCGTCCGCAACCAGCTCGCACCGGGCACAGAAGGCGGGTTCACGACCGACTTCGTAGACGGGGACGTGAAGACGATCTACGAGGCCAGCCTCGACTACAAGGAGGCTGGGGTTCCGCTGGTCGTGCTGGCAGGTAGGGACTACGGAATGGGAAGCTCCCGCGACTGGGCGGCCAAAGGTACCTTCCTGTTGGGTGTGAAGGCCGTCATTGCCGAAAGCTACGAGCGGATCCACCGATCGAACCTGATCGGCATGGGTGTGCTGCCTCTCGAGTTCACTCCGGGAGAGACCGCCGAAACCCTGGGGCTCGACGGAACGGAGACGTTCGACATCACCATCGACGATCTCCTGGAACCGAAGCAGAAGGTCGAGGTCACGGCGACGTCCGTTGATGGGACGGCCAAGACGTTCACCGTGACGGCGAGGGTCGACACGCCGATCGAGGTCGAGTACTACCGCAACGGAGGCATCCTGCACACCGTGCTTCGCCACATGGCCGCCGGCTGATCGCTCGTCGGGGCGCACGGCACTCGGCCGCAGGTCCTGCGGGATCGTGGTGCGCGAGACGAGGGTTGGCGACCGCCGGACGATCGATGGGTAGCCTGCGGACGCCGGCGCGACGGAGGTACCCATGGAACTCGATACGATTTCGATAAGATCCCGGTTCCCGGCGCTTTCACGCACGCTCGACGGCCGGCCCGTGATCTGGGCAGACGGCCCAGGTGGTACCCAAGTACCCGAGTCGGTTATCGATGCGATGAGTGGCTATCTGCGAAGAGGGGGAAGCAACCACGGAGGGTTCTTCGAGGCCAGCCGCGACTCCGACGAAGTACACCGACAAGCGCGTTCTGCCCTGGCCGACTTCTTGGGAGCCTCGAGTCACGATGAGATCGCTTTCGGGCAGAACATGACCAGTCTCACCTTCGCGGTGAGTCGAGCGCTGGCCCGGACGTGGGATCGCGACAGCGAAGTCGTGGTCACCCAGTTGGATCACGACGCCAACGTCACTCCCTGGGTTATGGCGGCCGCCGATAGCGGAGCGACGGTGCGCATGGTTGACGTGGATCCGTCGAATGCCAGCCTCGACATGGACTCAATGGAGTCTGCCATTGGACCGAACACCCGGCTCGTCGCGGTCACGGCAGCCTCCAACGCGTCCGGCAGCCTTGTCGACGTGCGCCGCGTCGTGGAGATGGCCCATGCAGTCGGCGCGATCGCGTATGTGGACGCCGTCCACCTCGCCCCTCACAGGACCATCGATGTAGCGGCGCTCGACTGCGACTTCCTCGTCGCCTCGGCATACAAGTTCTTCGGGCCGCACACCGGGGTGCTCTACGGCACATACGATCGGCTGAACCAGTTCGACAGCTACAACGTACGCCCAGCCCCCGAGCGTCCTCCCGGCAAGTGGGAGACGGGCACCCAGAGCTTCGAGAGTCTGGCCGGTTTGACCGCCGCGATCGAGTATTGGGCAGACCTCGGAGAGCGGGTGTCGCGCTCGGCCGGAGCGACGCTCACCCGACGAGACCGTCTGGTTGCCGCCACGGCGGCCACCAGCGCTTACGAGCGCGGGTTGGCCCGGCGTTTTCTCGACGGAGTAGATGGCCTTTCCCAGGTGAAGGTGCACGGCATCACGGAAG
The DNA here is from genome assembly GCA_964383535.1 of uncultured Acidimicrobiia bacterium. Classification (GTDB taxonomy): domain Bacteria; phylum Actinomycetota; class Acidimicrobiia; order Spongiisociales; family UBA4744; genus CAYLHS01. The sequence continues at coordinate 109 of CAYLHS010000088.1, read as the reverse complement.
GTGATCTCACAGATCGCACCCCAACCTTCGCCCTGGCCGTGGCGGGTAGGCATCCCGACGAAGTGGCCGCCAATCTCGGCGCACAGGGCATCTTCGTGTGGAGCGGGAA
>CAYLHS010000087.1:0-8478 GCA_964383535.1 uncultured Acidimicrobiia bacterium | reverse complement strand
GCGTGCTCGCGACCGCCCTTCCCGAGGAGCAGGACCTTCATCGGGCGCCGAGGTTAGCTGGCGCCCCGAACCCAGGGCTCGCAACCGCGTATGGCGCGACTACGAGCCCAGGGTTCGCAGAACTAGCTGCCTTTGGACCACTCGGCGCCCCCCTGCCAGTGCTCCTTCTTCCAGATCGGTGCCCGCTGCTTCAGCTCGTCGATCACATGGCGAGCGGCCGCGAATGCATCGGAGCGGTGGGCCGCGGAAACCGCGACGGCGACCGACGACTCCCCCAGCATCACCGTACCGGCCCTGTGGCCAACGGCGATCCCTTCGAGTGGCCAGCGGTCGCACGCCTCCTCCACGATGCCCACGATCACCCGCTCGACCTCCTCGAGATACACCTCGTACTCCAGGTGGGTGATCCCCTCCTTGCCTTCTGAATGGTCGCGCACGGTGCCCAGGAACAGGACCGTCGCGCCGGCCGCCGGGGACGCGACGAACGCAACCAGCTTCGAGTGGTCGATCGGGTCTGTGGAGACCCGTACTCTGGTCGCAGGCATACAATCAACCTCGATGAGTGAACCCACTCCACGATACCCTGGGCTCGTCCCTGACCAGCCGCCACCCCCGCCGGAAGAACCCCGCACGGTGGTTGTGCCTCGAAAGCGGCGACTGTTTCCCGCGTCGCTCGCCGGCGGGATCGTGGGCGCGCTCGTCGGCGGGATCGTCGGTGCGGCCATCACCATCGGAGCGCTCTTTGCGTTTGGGGTGCTTCCGGGAAGCGACCAGACGACACCGTCGACCACGACCCTCCCCCAGCTGGCGTCCGTCGACGAGACCGTGCCCACCGACGCAGTGGCCGCCATCGCCAGAGGTGCCATTCCCTCGATCGTCACCGTCGAGATCGGCCAGGGCGACGGACGGGTCGACCTCGCAACTGCCAGTGGGTCCGGCGTCGTCTACACCTCAGGCGGATACATCCTCACCAACAACCACGTCGTCGATGGAGCCGGTTTCGTTCGGGTCATCCTCGCCGACGGACGCGTGTACCAAGCCACGGTCGTGGGCGCCGACGCCCTCACCGATGTCGCCGTGATCTCGATCGACGCCCCGAACCTGAGACCGCTTCCACTGGCCAACCCCGATGACCTTCAGATCGGCGACCTCGCAGTCGCCATCGGAAATCCTCTCGGTCTCAATGGTGGCCCGTCGGTGACGTCCGGCATCATCTCGGCGTTCGACCGTCAGCTCCAGGTCACCGCCGACGAGGACCTCTTTGGCCTTCTCCAGACCGACGCACCCATCACTCGAGGCTCCAGCGGCGGCGCGCTCCTCAACGGCAACGGAGAACTCATCGGTATCACGACCGCGATCGGACTCAGCGATGTCGGCGCCGAAGGGCTCGGCTTCGCCGTTCCCGTCAGCATCGTGCAGGGTGTCGCCAACGACCTCATAAGAGAGGGTGTGGTGCACCACGCCTTCGTCGGCGTGGAGGTCCAGCCGGCCTTCGCCGATCAAGGGAGCGCACAGGTCCCCGAAGGTGCCCAGATCATCTCGTTTCTCGGTGACACGGGGATCCAGGACAGTGGCGTCCAGGTGGGAGACGTGATCACCGCCATCAACGGACACAGCGTCAAGGGAACCGATGACCTCATCGCCATCTTGCGCACGATGCGCGCGGGACAGACCGTGACGCTCACCTTGCTTCGCGCCGAGGAGCAGATCGACATCAGCGTGCAGCTCGCCCAACGACCCGATCAACCATGAACGAGGACCTGTTCTCTCAGCTCTTCGAGCTCTTCAACCAGCCGGGACCGATCAACTGGCGACTGGCCGAAGAGCTGTCGAACCATTTCTCGGGTCCTCGCGAGCCGATCGAGCCGTGGATGGCAGACGAGTATCGGGACCTGAGCCGGCTCGCGCTCGTTCAGCTCTCCGATCAAACACCCCTCGACACCGGTTCAATCGACGACATCGTCCCGATCGATCGCAGGTCCTGGGCCGACACTCACCTGAAGGTCTTCAGATATCTCATCGAGCCGCTCGCTCCGAGATTCGCCGACGCGATGCCGGCTCCTGCGCCGCTCACCTCGCTCGGTCCGGTGCTGCTCGGACTCCAGATGGGCATCATGATCGGTTTCCTCAGCCACCGCTCCCTCGGTTACTTCGACATCGGCCTGCCGCCGGTGGAGCCAACACCAACCACGCTGATCGTCCCCAATGTGGAGGACTTCGCCACACAGCACGGCCTGGATCGCCGGCAAGTGAGACTGTGGGCGAGCCTGCGAGAAGTGGCGTTCACCGCGCTCCACGAGTTGCCTTGGGCCAGGCCACACCTCAAGGGGCTGATCGAACGGTACCTCGACGGAATCGACTTCGACCCCGCCGACCTCGCGGGAAGACTCCAGGGGATGCAGGACCCCGAACGCCTCCAGGAGATGCTCTCCGAGCAAGGTGGATTTGCGGGACTGCTGACCAGCCCAGAACAGCGGCCTGACCTCGAAGCGGTCCAGGCGTTCGTCGCGATCATCGATGACTACTCGGCCTATCTGGTCGACATCGCCGCCGCGCGGATGCTGCCCGATCTCGATGCCATGAGATCTGCACTACGAAACCGTCGTGATGAACCGGCACAGGGCGATGAGGCACTGACGGGACTCCTCGGCCTGGAGTTGCGGCCCGAGGGTTCCGATCGCAACGGCTCGTTCTGCGCCGAGGTCGCGCGGCGCTGGGGAGATGCGTCACTGGAGACCATGTGGGAGCGGCCCGAGCACCTTCCCACCTTTGCCGAGTTGACCGACCCGGTCGGATGGGCCGCCAGAGTGCTGCTCCCCGGCGAGGACCTGTAGACCCGACCCAACCCCCGAACCCTGGGCTCAGCCATGTGGGGTCATCTTCCTAGGGAGATTCCTAGATCGAGTAGCGTTCGCTGCCGGCCAACAAGGAGACATTCATGCCGGCAACTATCGGCGAGCGGGCCCCATCGTTCTCACTCAAGGATCAAGACAACAACGACGTCACACTCGACTCACTCGAGGGACGCACGTCACTCATCGTGTTCATCCCCTTCCCATTCACCGGCAACTGCCAGACCGAGCTGTGCTCGATCAGAGACCACATGGCCGACTTCAACGACGTGGACGCCAACGTCGTTGCGATCACCTGCGACACACGGCACGTCCACAAGAAGTGGGCACAGGAGCAGGGCTACACGTTCCCGATCCTCTCCGATTTCTGGCCCCACGGCGCCGTCGCCCAGGCCTACGGTTGCTTCAACGAGGAGAGGGGTTGCGCCTGGAGGACCACCTTCGTACTCGACAAGAACGGTGTGGTCCGGGACATCATCGCCACCGGCGACCTGGGCGTCATCAGGAGCATCGACGACTACGAGAAGGCCCTCGCGAAGTTGTAGATGCTGAGCTGAGCGAGTTCGCGCAGCCGAACTGCGCTCGGCGTACTTCGTAGTTCGTACCCCGTATCGTGCTGTTCGGTGGATGTACGCACCGGGTCGGTTCACCTGCGGTCTCGCGACGATCGTGACCGCGTCCAGCTAGGGGGTGCGAGGTGCGGAATAGGAAGTAGAACTCGCCCCGCGGGTTCTACTCCTCTTTGTCGTCATCGCCGGCCTTGCCTTCCTCGAGCCCCTTGCGGAACTCCTTGGCCGACGCGCCCAATGACCGAGCGAGATCCGGGAGCTTGCGAGCGCCGAAGAGCAGCAACAGCACAATGAGGATGATGATCAGCTCCCCACCGCCGACTCGTCCACCACTAAACATGAGCCACCTTCCGTTCAGATATGTAGAACCTTACCCACAGTCTCCCACAAGGCGTCACCCGCCGATAGGACGACCTCCAGGACGCCGGTCGGCTCGAACGACTCCAGGTCCGACAGGATGACCGCAACAGGTCCGTCGTCGCCGAGCTCGGTCCCCTGCAGAAGGACCAGACCGTCGGCTTCGTTGGTCAGATCGGGGTCCGTCGTCCAGACGGGGATCTGCTCTTGCACCGGCGCCGGTCTGATCGGCACGCCTGAGTCATCCGATAGCATCGCCCGTACCAGCGCCAGTCCCTCTGCGGACCCCACAACGACGCGCACCCTGCCTTCGCTCAGGGCGTCGAGTGACGCGACCGCCTTCGCCGTAACGGCGGTGGGCTCATCGAGTACGACGGTCAGCCCTACCCGACTCGTCGCGACAGCCGCGGCAGCCGCCAGCACGATCGGATCGCCTTCGGGATCGTCGATGCCGAACCAGAGCGTGTGAACACCCGCTGCCTCGAGCGCGTGCACCGTCTCCGCGAATCGGTCGTCCGTCGATCGGACGACGACGCCGGTGTGCACGATCAGTCCAGCGAGAACGCGTCGAGGAACTTCTGGAGACGTTCCCTGGTCACGAACCGAACACGAGGTTCGCGCTGCTCTTGGGCGTAAATCGAGAACGGAGCGTACTTGGCACTCACCAGCAGCCCACGGTCGGTCTTCGCGTTCACGAACCCGACCATGAACGAACCAATCGTCGACTCTTCCAGCTCCGGATAGTCGCCAGGCTTGTACACGTCCTCTCTGACGAACGTGGTCGTGCCTTCCTTCGATGCGGTATACGTAGACGCCTCGGTCCCGGCCACGATCGAGTACCCAAAGAGGACGAGGATGCCCTTGACCATCTCGGCGGCCGACATCGTCGCCGGGTCGATTCCTTGTGCGCGCAACCCGATATCGAGTGCCTTCGGGATTCGCAGCTCTTCTCCGATGGGACGCAGCGTGTCGGTCGACTGCTTGGGAGCCAGTTCCGGGGGTGCCGCCGCATCCTCCTGGAACTGCTGGACGAGCGGGTCGAACCCGAAGCTCGAGAAATGCAGCGATGGGCCGGAGGGCACGGGAGGCAGCTCGCCGGGTTCTGCGAGAGAGAGCTCGCCGATCCTGCGTGCATCGGCTCCCCTGCCGGCGAAGACAACCACCTTGGTGACGTCGGTGATCGGCAGGGAGTGCCGCTTCGCGTGCACCACCTCCACTGCCTCGTCGAGCAGCAGGTCGACGAGTACAGGATCAGGCTCACCCGCGGGAAGCGGCACGTCGAACGTGACCTGCGCCTCCTCCCCACGGACGTGGAACGCCATCAGGTGGGGTCTCGGTCGCTCGACGTCCAGCTCTGGTGCAGGTGTGCCACCGACCCTGAGCTGCTCCTTGAGCGCCTTCGTGCGCCGACTGAGCACACTCCCAATAATCGCCAAGAAGATCGCGACGACGAGAAGGATGACGCCGACGTACCCAAGGCCTTCCACCGCTACTCCTCCGTCGTGGTTACGCTCATGCTACCGACGGTCAGGACACCCTACGGATCTTCGTCGCCCGCTCCTTGCGAATCCGACGACGCTCGCGTTCCGACAGGCCCCCCCAGATACCGAACTTCTCCCCCTGTTGGATCGCGAACTCCAAGCATTCGGTGCGGACCTCACAAGAGTTGCAGATGGCTTTCGCCCTACGCGTCGACGCACCGCGCTCGGGGAAGAAGAGGTTTGCGTCGGCGCCACGGCAGTTCGAGTAGTCCTGCCAAGAAAGGTCCTCCAAAGCAAGCGCGTCGATCAGGCTTCGATACAACACCGCCCTCCAAGCGCCATAGGTGTAATTACACACATGTAATCAGAGGCCGCGCGCGCTGTCAACCCGGGGCGTGTATCGGTTGCCGAATACCGGTTGCGCCGTGGGGACCAAGACCCGGCCGCTGCACCGCACCCAGGTTGTGCCCGACCGGGTCTCGACGCGAACGCTGATCGAGGTAGCGGGATCGCCACCAGTCCCCGTTTCGTCGGAGCGGTATCGGTCAGGGCCGAGGCGGACGGCACCTCGATGCCGCGTCGCTGCACGGGATGTGAGCAGATCTCCTCAGCGCACCAGGTGAAAGGGACCTGCCTGTCTAGCCCAGCTTGCCGGTGATCGTGGCCATCTTCAGCTCCCCGATCGCCTTCGTGATCTCGATATCGCGCGGACAGGACATTGTGCAGTTGAAGATGGTGTGGCAGCGGGCGACGCCGTCCGTCTCGCCGATGATCTTCAGTCGCTCAGAGGCGCCCTCGTCGCGGCTGTCGAAGACGAACCGGTGTGCGGTGACGAGCGCTGCCGGACCGAGGTAGTCGTCACTGCCCCAGAAGGACGGGCAGGACGTGGTGCAGGCGGCACACAGGATGCACTTGGTGGTGTCATCGAATCGTGCGCGCTGTTCCGGGGATTGGAGGCGTTCCTTGCCGTCGGCGGGCAACGGGCTGTCGTTGATGAAGTACGGCAGGACCTTCCTGTAGTTGTCGAAGAACGATTCCATGTCGACGATCAGATCCTTGATGACTCTCAGACCGAGCAGGGGTTCGACCGTGATCTGCGCGCCGAAGTCGCGAACCAGACTCTTACAGGCCAGATGGTTCTGACCGTTGATACGGACGGCGTCCGAGCCGCAGATACCGTGCGCGCATGACCGGCGGAACGAGAGGGTGCCGTCGTAATGGCCCTTGACGAGTTCGAGGAGATCCAGCACGCGCTCGTTCTCTTCGGCTTCAATGGTGTACGTCTCGTAGTGACCGCGCTCGTCGGTCTCGGGCTGATAGCGGAAAACCTTGAGATCTACCTTCATGAGTGACGACTCCCGACAGCCGTTGGGTCCATTGTGAACGAGAGCGGAGTGTTCCTCCCTGCCAAGGCGCCTCGTCGCCCTCCACGCTCCTCGCACAGGCGCATCAGTACACCCTCTCCTTGGGCTCGTACTTGGTGATCACCACCGGCTTGTAGCCGATCTCGATCTCGCCGTCGCGGCGCCAGGCCAGTGTGTGCTTGAGCCAGTTCTGATCATCGCGCTTCGGGAAATCCTCTCGAGAGTGCCCGCCGCGGGTCTCCTGCCGATTCAAGGCACACGCGGCCACCACATCCGCAACGTCGAGCATGTTGCCCACTTCCCAGTTGTTCAGCAGCTCGGTGTTGAAGATCTCACCGGTGTCGGCGACGCGCACATCCTTGAAACGCCGGCGCAGCTCGGCCAGTTTCTCGACGGCGAGTCGCATGCCCCTCTCCGTGCGGTAGACCCCAACATCGTCGAACATGACCTCCTTCAGCTCATTGGCGATGTCGAAGGCGTTCTCTTCCCCGGAACCTGTGCGCAGCGCCTCCAGCGCCTCACGAGTCACCGCCGTCGGATCGTCGGGAAGCTCCGCGAACTCCGCCTGCTGGGAATACTCTGCGGCTCGAATGCCCGAGTGCTTTCCGAACACGATCAGGTCGAGCAGCGAATTGGTGCCCAGGCGGTTCGCCCCATGGACCGAGACACACGCGCACTCGCCGGCTGCATACAGGCCGGGCATGGGGGTGTTGTTCCCGTCGATCACCACCTCGCCCCACTTGTTTGTCGGGATGCCACCCATGGTGTAGTGCGCCGTCGGTTGGACCGGCATCATCTCCGTCATGGGATCGACGCCCAGGTACACCCGGCAGAAGTCCACGATGTCCGGGACCTTCTTCAGCAGATCCTCCGCGGTGATCGTATACGGAGAGCCATCCGGATTGGTACGCCCGTCGTCCGCCGCGTACTTGATGACAGACTCGGGACGCACGTCCAGCCAGACGTAGTTCTTTCCGCCGTCGGCGCCTCGACCTTCCTTGATCTCGGTGTAGATGGCGCGGGACACGACGTCGCGCGAGGCGAGATCCTTCACGTGGGCGGCGTACTTCGTCATGAAGCGCTCCCCCTTGCCGTTGATCAGGACGCCGCCTTCTCCACGCACGCCCTCCGTGATCAGGATCCCAAGCCGGTAGATGCCAGTCGGGTGGAACTGGAAGAACTCCATGTCCTCCAACGGGATGCCGCGACGCAACAGCACCGCAGCACCGTCTCCCGTGTACGCGTAGGCGTTCGACGTCACCTGGAAGATGCGTCCATGACCACCCGTCGCGAAGATGACAGCTTTGGCGTGGAACGTGTGCAGCTCGCCGGTCGCCAGCTCCAGCGCCACGATGCCCGCAGCCCGGCCGTCGACCACCAGGTAATCGATGACCTGGTACTCGTCGAAGAATGTGACATCGTTCTTGATGCATTGCTGGTACAAGGTCTGCAGGATCATGTGCCCGGTGCGGTCGGCGGCGTGGCAGGCACGGCGGACGGGTTTGCCGGTCTCGTTGTTGGTGTGGCCGCCGAAGTTGCGTTGCAGAATGCGGCCGTCGGCTGTGCGGTCGAACGGCAAGCCCATGTGCTCCAACTCGAGGACCGCGTCGATGGCTTCATTGCACATGAACTCGATGGCGTCCTGGTCGCCGAGGTAGTCGGAACCCTTCACGGTGTCGTAGGTGTGCCATTCGGGCTTGTCATCTTCGAGATTGCCGAAGGCCGCACTGATGCCGCCCTGGGCGGCACCCGTATGCGAGCGGGTCGGATAGAGCTTGCTGACAACGGCCGTCTTGGCCCCGCGGGAGGCGTACAGACCGGCCATCAGACCGGCGCCTCCGGCTCCCACAACCAC
>CAYLHS010000086.1:0-8610 GCA_964383535.1 uncultured Acidimicrobiia bacterium | reverse complement strand
ATCTTCGCCGCGTGTGCGCCCTCCAGCAGATGGCAGTGATAGGTTGCTGCAGTGGAGCCGATGGGCAGTGCAGCGAGTGGAGAGCATAGGAGCATGACGTGGCTCTTCTGACGCACGTCGCATCACATCCGGATGCGCTCGTCTCGCTGCTCTGCGACCAACTGGCGGTGCCACCCGACGACTTGTTCGCTCCGGAGATCATCGCGGTGCCAACCCGAGGGATCGAGCGTTGGCTCACCCAACGAATCGCATCGGGTCTCGCCGGGCGTGGGGCAGGCGATGGCGTGTGCGCCAACATCGAGTTCCCGTCCCCACGTCGTCTGGTCAGGAGAGTGCTCCTCGAGGTTCCCGAGCTCGCAGCTTCGGTCGCGGCATGGGAGGGGCCTACGCTCACGGGTCACCTCGTTGAAGCCATCGACGTCCACCTCGAAGAACCATGGATGCGCATCATCGCCCGATTCCTCGAGTCACCGGACGGCAGCGACGACCCGGCCGGCGCCGGTCGACTGTCCGCCGCACGAAAGATCGCCGGCCTCTTCGCCACATACGCCCGACGCAGGCCCGGAATGATCAGGGCATGGGCGGCAGGCGAGAACCCGGGATCCGACGGCTCGACCCTGGTGGACGACGACCTCTGGCAGCCGAACCTGTGGCGGATCGTCCATGAGCGGATCGGCGTCCCCTCTCTCGCCCAGCTACTCCCCGGCGCCCTCGATCCGATCCGAAGCGGTGAGATCGACCTCGACATGCCCGGGCGGATCGCCGTCTACGGGCTCACAGCCACAGATCCGCTCGACCTGGAAGTTCTCACTGCCCTGGCGGAGCAGCGCGACGTCCACCTCTACGTCCTTCATCCATCCCCTGGCCTGTGGGATCTCACCTCAGAGAACCTCAACGGCGAAACGTATCCGGCCGGGCTGCCGGATCGCGCCTACCGCACCAGCTCCGCCAACCATCCCTTGCTGAAGTCCTGGGCCCGCGACAGCAGCGAGTTGCAGCTCGTCCTTGCAGGACATGGCATCACTGGCGCCCACATCGGTGCTCAGGATGCCGCGGCAGGCACGGTGCTCACTCGCCTTCAAGACGACATCCGTCGCAACGTCGAACCCCGGTCCTCCTCGAATCTCACCGAAGCGGTCGAGAACGGAGACGATCGCTCGATCCAGATCCACGTCTGCCACGGCGCCCGCCGACAAGCAGAAGTTCTGCGTGACGCGATCCTGCACATCCTCACCGCCGACCCGACACTGGAGCCGCGGGATGTGGTCATCATGACCCCCGACCTCGCCACCTTCGCTCCGCTGCTCGAAGCCGCCTTCCCAAGCGACCAGGCTGCCTCACCCGAAGGGATACCGGACCTGCGCCTGCGGATCGCAGACCGGTCACCATCGGCCACCAACCCGCTCGTACGCTTCGCCGCGACGGTGCTCGACATCGCCGACTCCCGCCTCGAGGCAGGAGTGGTCCGCGAACTGGTCACCCGGCCGGTCGTGCAGCAGCGATTCGGGTTCGACATCGACATGGCCGGTGCGATCATCGGCATCATCGATGACACCCTCATCGCATGGGGCATCGACCAGACCGACCGGCAACGATGGAACGCGGGCCCCAACGACGAGCGCACCTGGCGGCGTGGCCTCGACAGGGGCCTCACCGGCGTCTTCTACCCGGACAGTCCCGTTCGTATCGTCGGCGCCACCGTCCCGCTCGACGGGGTTGAAGGCCAGGATGCCGCACCCGTGGGTCTCCTCGCGCAGATCATGGACAGGATCGAAGCGGTACGCGCCCTACTTGGCAGGCCGATGGCAACGTCGAAGTGGTCCTCCGCGATCGCCGCATCCGTGAGGCTGCTCGCTGCTCCCGCATGGGGTGACGAATGGCAGTGGGACCAGCTCGAACGCCTCCTCGCCGAGACGTTCACCACCGCGGAGCCGGATGCGACCATCGAAGGCCCGGATCCGGACATCACGCTCCCTGAAGCCCGGGTGGCCGTGGCCGGCTGGGTCGAGGATCGGCCGAGCCCGCTCCACTTCCGTACGGGCAACGTCACGGTCTGCACCCTCGCCCCGATGCGTTCCGTTCCCTACCGGGTGGTTGCGCTGCTCGGAATGGACGACGAACGATTCCCTCGCAGCAGCCGGGCCGACGGTGACGATCTACTCCTCGGCCATGAGATCGTCGGGGACCACGACCGCGATGCTCAGGACCGCCAGCTCCTCCTCGATGCGGTGATGGCTGCCGGCGACCACCTGATCGTCACGTACTCCGGGCGGGACGAACTCACGAACGCCGAGTACCCCCCGGCCGTGCCGATCGCCGAACTCGAAGACACCCTCAGGGAAACCATCGGCGCCGGCGCGTTGCAGAGCATCGTGACCGTCCATCCGCTCCAATCGTTCAGCGCAGACAACTTCATGCCCGGGGCGCTGGGTGTGCCGGGCCCGTGGGGGTTCGACCCGATCCAGCTCGAGGGGGCTGTCGCCATGGGAGAGAGACCAGCAGAAGCCATCCCCGCTGCGGTCGAGTGGCCGGTCCATGACGATTCCGAGCCGATCCAACTTGGTGCACTGGTCGGATTCCTGCAGCAGCCGGCACGGCGATTCATCAGAACCAGATTGGGATTCTCCATCCCGGCTCTCGGCGAAGTACCGGATGATGCTCTGCCTGTCGACATCGACGCGCTGGCAAGATGGTCGGTCACCAACCGGATCCTGACCGGTCTGACAGAGGGTTGCGGGCTCGATGATCTGGCAGAGAGAGAACGTGCCGCCGATGCCCTCCCGCCCGGCGACCTCGGGATCGGTGTGCTCGAAGATGCAAGAGCGACGGCAGCCGCCCTCTGGGCCGCCGCCGTCGAGAAGGGTTACGACCCGGGCCGGGTTCTTGGATTGACGGGGGCCGTGACCGTCGGGGGTGCTGTTGTCGAAGGGTCGGTCGCAGCCGACCCCTCCGCGGGTCTGCTGATTCTGGTCACGCCATCTCGACTGAAGGCCAAACAGCGCCTCAAAGCGTTCGCCGAACTCGTCTTCCTGTGTGTGCTGAAACCAGAGATCTCATGGAAGGCATTGCTGCTCGGAAAGCGAGAATACGGGGATGGTCTTCTCGCCGTCACCATCGGCCCGATCGGTGACAGCCCGACCGCACGCCGCCAACAAGCCGACCTGTTGCTGGCCGAACTTGTCGACCTCTACGACGAAGGGATGCGGGCCCCTCTGCCGATGCCGTGCGAGACGTGTTACGCCTGGCAGCGGGCCCTCGGCAAAGGGCAGGCAAGCGCGTACAACGCAGCCCGGAGCAAGTGGGAGACCGACCGATTCAGCCCCGAATGCGAAGACGACGCGTACCGGCTGCTGTTCCCCGACCTGACGACGACAGACGCCCTCGTCGATGCCGGGCTTGCCGGCTACAGCGCCCGCCTGTGGGGTCCGATCCTCCCACTGTTGAGGGAGACGAGGATATGAACGGCGTCGCTCCTTTCGATCCATCCGAACCGATCGGTCTCGGCCGGACGATCATCGAAGCGAGCGCCGGCACCGGCAAGACGTTCACCATCGCCGCGGCAGTCACCCGGCTCGTCGCCGTGGAAGGTCTCGGTCTGGAAGAGATCCTGGTTGTCACGTTCACACGGGCGGCCACGGCGGAACTCAAAGGCCGGGTACGAACCCGCATGGTCGACACGCTCCGGGCACTGGCCGGCGCAGACACGCCTTCCGGCACCGACGAACACATGCGGGTGCTTCTCGATGTCGACCCTGAGATCAGAGACACGTACCGATCCCGTCTCGCAGAAGCGCTCACCCACTTCGACAGGGCTCAGATCTTCACCATCGACGGGTTCGCCCGGCGTCTCCTGAGCGCCCTCGGCTTTCGCGTCCGCTCATCCGTCGACATGAAGGTCGGCGCTGTGGACGACCAATTGCTCGTCCAGGTCGCCAACGACCTCATGGTCAAACGGTTCGCCGACAACTCCGGCGGCGATGAGATTCCCAAGAGCAGTGACGCAGCCGTCGTCGGCAAGGCGGTCGTCGACACCCCCGACGCCCGCGTCGTCCCGGAGGCCGGCGACGTCTCGGGCATGCCCCGCACCAGGGTCGAGATCGCCCTGGAAGTCGCCTCGGAGGCGGCACGCAGGATGCGCGCTGCGAGAGTCACCACCTTCGACGGCGAACTGATCGAGGTCCGCGACGCCCTCGCAGACCCCGAAATCGGACACGGCGCGCGGACGCTGCTGCAGCGCCGGTACACGGCGGCGCTCGTCGACGAATCCCAGGACACAGACCCGATCCAGTGGCAGGTCATCAGAGCCATCTTCGACGAGTCCCGTCTCGTCGTGATCGGCGACCCGAAACAGTCGATCTACAGCTTCCGCGGCGCCGACGTCGAGTCCTATCTCTCCTCCATCGAGGGTGCGACCGACAGACGGACCCTTGGCACCAACTGGCGGAGCGACGGACCGCTCATCACGGCACTCGACACCCTGTTCGATGGGGTGACCTTCGGCGACGAACGCATCGGATATCGAGACGTCCGACCGGCCCCAGGCCAAGAAGGTTCACGGATCCATGGCACGGGACCGCCGTTGTCGATCCGTCGATTCGACGAAGACATCCCGATCAACCGTCGTCGGGACGGGTACTTCTACGTCGGTGAGGCACGAAATGCCGTGGCGGTGGACGTTGCCAACGAGATCGTCGAGTTGCTCTCCACCGGGGTCACCATCGACGGTGCAGATGGGACCCGACCGGTCGGGCCTGCCGACATCGCCGTACTGTGTCGCACCCGCAGACAGGTCGATCTGATCCGTGCCGAGCTCACACGACGTGGCGTACCATCGGTCGCCGCTCGCACCGGTGCGGTGTTCACCACTGTCGCCGCCGAGGAATGGCGCCGTCTGCTCCTCGCCATCGAACGACCCGACCGCATCGACTACGTTCGCCTGGCAGCAGCAACGCTGCTCATCGGGCATAGCCCGGCGGACGTCGCATCCCTCGACGAGCCGGCGGTGCTCGACCTGCAGTACCGGATGCGGTCCTGGCAGCGGCTGCTCTATCACGAAGGCGTTCCGGCGCTCATCGCCGACGTCAGCCGAACCACCGGCCTCGCCGGTCGGGTGCTGGCCCTCGCGGACGGTGAGCGGATCATGACCGACCTCACGCACATCGCAGAGGAAATGCACGGCGTGTGGCGGCTGGGACGTATCGGCTCGCTGGCAGGATGGCTCGAAACGACGATCAGCGAGGCGGCCGCACGAGAGGACAGTCAAGTCGAGGAACCCGAGTCCCGGCAGCGCCGGTTGCAGACCGACGCAGAGGCTGTGCAAGTACGAACGATCCACGGCGCCAAAGGCCTCGAATTCCCCGTCGTGTACGTCCCATACGCATGGGATGTCCCTTCGATCAAACCGGCGGTCCCGGTGTTTCACGATCCGGAAGCCGAGGTAGGGGGCACCCCCCGCCGGCGACTCGTCGATGTGGGCGGTCATGAGTGGGCCGGCTTCCAAGAACACGTAGACCTGGCGATGGCCGAGGACGTCGCCGAAGAGGGCCGTCTCCTGTATGTCGCCCTCACCCGCGCCAAACACCGCCTGGTGGTGTGGTGGGTCGAGAACGCCAGTGCCACCGCTTCGTCGAAGCTCGCCGAGGTGATCACCGCAGATGGTCGCAGCCCCGAGGATCTGGCGGCTCAAAGCCATGGCACCATCGAGATGCCGGTACTGGAGGTTCTCCCGCCACTGCAGACGTATGCGCCGCCTTCCCGGGAGCACGCCGTGCTCGACCGGGCCAGGTTCGAACGGAAGCTCGATCACGACTGGCGCCGCGCATCGTTCACGTCGCTCTCACCGGAGCACCTGCTTTCGGAAACGGTCGAGACATCCGAGCATCCGCTGCGCGCCGACGAACCCGGTGGCGACGACGATGCCCTGCCCCCAACCGCCGGCATCGAATTGCCGATGGCGGATCTTCCACGCGGCGCAAGGTTCGGCACGCTCGTCCATGAGGTCTTCGAACAGCTTGCCTTCGACGCTCCGGACTTGACCGGCGCCGTCACCGAACTACTCGACGCGGAGATGCGGCGCTCCGCATGGGACTTCGATCCGGACGCCTTCATCACCGGGATGGTGGCGGCGATGGAGACTCCGCTCGGCCCGGAAGCCGACTCTCCACGACTCCGGGACCTCGACCCTGGCCAGATGCTGCACGAGATGACGTTCGAACTGCCGGTGCGCACCAGAACCGGGACCGTATCGCTGGCCAACATCGGGTCCGTGATGGCCGAACATCTTCCTGCCGGCGATCCGTTTCGCGGGTACGCGGCTCAACTTCTCGGGCTGGGGGCACAGCGGTTCAGGGGGTACCTCACCGGGGCGATCGACCTGGTGGCCACGCTCCCTGGCCCCGGAGGACCGAGCTACGTCGTGATGGACTACAAGTCGAACGCACTGCCGGCACCCGGCGATGCGGCCGGTCCGCTCGACTACGGCCCGGGCCCGCTCGCCGCCGCCATGATCGAGAGCAACTACGTGCTGCAAGCGACGCTCTATCAGGTGGCCCTGCACCGCTACCTGCAGTGGCGCCTCCGCGGCTACGACCCGGCCAACCACCTCGGCGGATCGATGTATCTGTTCGTCCGCGGCATGGCCGGCGCCGACACGCCGGTCGTGGACGGGAAACGGTGTGGGGTCATGCGCTGGCAGCCGCCGCCGGAGATGGTCGTCGCTTTGAGCGGCCTGTTCACAGGGGGCCGTTCATGAGCACGACTGATCGGATCGAGTCGGCCGCCGGACGATCGTCAACGGTCGTGTCCGCCGAAGGGCTCCTGGCGGCGTTCAACGATGCCGGTGTGCTCGACCCTCTCGATGTGCTCTCCGCGATGACGATCGCCCGGGTGTGCGGCGAATCCGACGAGCACGTCGTTCTGGCAGCCGCCCTGGCGGTTCGCGGCACCAGGTTTGGTCATGTGTGCGTCAGGATCTCCACTCTGCAGGACACGGTGGTTGTCGACGGACAGGACCCGACGATCATCGAGACGCTTGCCTGGCCGCAACCGGCCGACTGGGAGCAGGCGATTGCTCGAAGCGCGATGGTCGGTGACGGAAACGGGGACGAGCCGCTCGTCCTCTCCGGGGGTCTTCTCTTTCTCCAGCGTTACTTCCGGTACGAGGAGCTGGTCGCCAGACTGATCGGCGACCGGTGCGGGCCTATCCAGTCCGCCCTCGACACCGGGACTGAGGAGATTCTGTCCCGCCTGTTGCCCCCGGGTGCCGACGGGCAGACCACACTCCAGCACGCTGCCGTCGCCCTGGCGCTCAAAGCCGAGGTGACCGTCATCGCAGGAGGGCCCGGGACCGGCAAGACGTTCGCAGTGGGCGCGCTTCTGGCCACCCTCGCGTCGCGCCGTGGCGAAGAGTTTCCGCTGGTCGCACTGTGCGCACCGACCGGCAAGGCGGCCGCCCGCCTGGGCGAAGCCGTCGCAGAGTTCGCTTCGACGGTGGACGACCCGGCAGTTCACGAGACACTCGCCGGTGTCGAGGCAAGCACGATGCATCGTCTCCTCGGCTGGGGCCGCGGGAGAGGCCAGTTCGCGCACAATGCCCGCAATCCGTTGCCGCACGACCTGGTCATTGTCGACGAGATGTCGATGGTGTCGCTGCCGATGGCGGCGAAACTGCTCGCCGCCGTCCGCCCGGACGCGAAGATCGTCCTGGTCGGGGACCCGTTCCAGCTCGAGTCGATCGAGGCCGGCACGGTGCTCGCCGACATCGTCGGACCGGCCGCCGATGCGTCTGCTGCTCCGACGCCGGCAGGCCCGTCGATCCGTGATCATGTGGTGGTGCTCGATCGTGTCCATCGGTTCGAGACCGGCAGTGTGATCGCCGACTTCGCCGATGCCGTCCGAGAGGGAAAGCCGGATCTCGCGATCGAGCTCCTCGGCCAGGACTCCGTGGAGCTGCAGTGGATACCGGAGCACGCGGGGTCAGGCTTCCGAGACCTGTGGGATACGGTTCTGGAGCGGCGGTCCCGGATGGTTGAGCTGGCGATGACTCCCGGGAACGACCAGGAGGTGTTCGAGGCGCTGTCTGGCATGGCGGTCCTCTGTGCCCGGCGCAACGGGCCTGGCAGCGTGGCATGGTGGCGGTGGAACCTCGAGACGGCACTCGACGAACGGTTCACGGGGCTGCGGTACGGAGGCGAGTGGTATCCGGGCAGGCCGGTGATGATCACCCGCAACGACTACAACCTCGGCCTCTACAACGGAGACATCGGCGTCGCCGTCCAAACCGACGAGGGCCTCCGGGTCGTGTTCGAGCGTGGCGGGCTGCGTGCTTTCCTGCCCAGCCATCTCATTGAGCACACGACGGTCCATGCGATGACGATCCACAAGAGCCAGGGTTCCCAGTTCGACGAGGTCGCAGTGGTGCTCCCCGGCGAACGATCCCGGCTTCTCACCCGTGAGCTGCTCTACACGGCGGTCACCCGTGCGAAGCGCAAGGTTTGGCTTGTTGGCAACGAAGACGTCGTGCGCCATGCCATCGAACGGTCCGTCCAGAGGGCGTCTGGGCTGAGGACACGGCTGTGGAGGGAGTGACGGTTCCGGCTGCTCTCTTCAAAG
>CAYLHS010000085.1:0-8753 GCA_964383535.1 uncultured Acidimicrobiia bacterium | reverse complement strand
TGCCCGGGCGAGTGGCGGAATTGGCAGACGCGCAGGCTTCAGGTGCCTGTGAGCTCACGCTCGTGGGGGTTCAAGTCCCCCCTCGCCCACGCCGTGTTCCCCACTGACATTCCTCGGCGGCGCGGTCGCCGCCGCATCTATATCGTTCTCTCCATCATCACGGTTGTCGCCCTTCTCATGCTTGCCGTCAGCCGCCAGCGGAACGACACCCGCGATTCGATCGCCTATCTGGTCGAGGCCGACTCGACCGTGAACACCTATCAGGATCTCGCTCGCGAGTTCCAGGCGCAGATCCTCAGTGATTTGAGAACGGCGCAGAGGGAGGATGTCGAGGCGCTCCTGACCCAATACGTCGCAGACGCTCAACAGAAGTCGGACACACTCGCCGGGATGACGGTTCCGTCCTCGGTGGCACCGGCAGCCGCCGCGCTCGAACTCGCTATTTCGTCGTGGAATGACGGGTTGGAGTCGTTTGCTCCCGGGCTGCTCGGCGTTGTCGATCACCCGGCGAGCGACGCGACGGTTGAGGCGCTGGCGGCCTCACTCGCCCAGTTGCGAACCGGTGACACCGCCTACGAGGCATTCATGGGCGCCGTCGATGAGCTGCGATCGACTACCGATCTCCCCGTCGATTTCCCCGAGGTTGCCTTCCTCCCATCCGGTCCTCTGGGCTACGTCTTCGGAATCACCGATGCGATCCAAGGAGCCGCCGGACTAAACCTCCGGAGAGATCTCGAGGTGTCGGCGGTGAAGCTGGATCCCAAGGAGGTGAAGGACGACAACGGGGACCTCATCCTGCCTGCAACCGAATCGATCGTCGTCGAAGCGAGCGTCCGGAACTCAGGCAACCAGCCGGAGTCGGACTTGGTCGTGTCGGTCACGCTCCAGGACAATGGCGGCGCCGTGGTCGATCAGTTCACGGACAGGGTGAGCACGCTTGACCCGAGAGCGTCGACAACTGTCGACTTCGATCCTGTGACAGTTGCCCCCGGCAGCACCTATACGATCACGGTGTCGGTGGCGGTGGTGCCCGGCGAGGCGGATGTCGAGAACAACGTCAAGCAGATCTCGATCAGGATCAACGAGCCTTCGTAATTGCCGGCGGGCACCCTGCTGCCTCCTTGTAGCATCTGGTCCATGATCGATGTGGCCGTTCTTCGTGAGGATCCGGACCGACTGAGGCGCTCGCTCGCTCTTCGAGGAAGCGACATCGACGTCTCCAGGCTCGAAGAGCTGGACCGCTCTCGTCGATCGCTCCGCACCGAAGCAGAACAGCTTCGGGCGACCCAGAAGGAAGCCGGCAGGGAGATCGCCCGGCTCGAAGGCGCCGACAAACAGGAAGCCATCGCTCGAGCCAAGGACCTCGCGGACGGGTACCAGCGACAGACCGAGCTGGCCGACAAGGCCGATGCCGAGTTTCATGAGTTGTGGATCAGGGTCCCCAACCTGGTGCACGAGTCGGTGCCGGAAGGGATGACAGACGAGGATGCCGTCGAGATCGACCGATGGGGGGAACCGGCGCCGTTCGCGTTCGACGCCAAGGATCATCAGGAGCTTGGAGAGTCGCTAGACCTCATCGACGTCGAGCGGGGAGTCCGAACGTCTGGATCTCGTTTCGGGTATCTCAAAGGCAAGGCCGTCTTCCTCGAAATGGGTCTCGTTCGGTGGGTGATGGACGTCCTCCACGAAGAGGGATTCACACCCATGCTGCCCCCGGTTCTTGTGCGAGAGCATGCTCTGTTCGGCACCGGGTTCTTCCCCGACGACTCCGAGCAGGTGTATGCCGTCGAGAAAGACGACCTGTTCCTGGTTGGGACATCCGAGGTGCCGCTCGCTGCGTATCACGCCGACGAGATCCTGGACGTCGATGATCTTCCGATCAGGTTCGCAGGGTTCTCGACGTGCTTCCGGAGGGAGGCAGGGACCTACGGGAAGGACACCAGAGGCATCTTTCGAGTGCACCAGTTCGACAAGGTGGAGATGTTCACGTTCTGTCAACCCGATGAGTCGTGGACCGAACACGAGCGGCTCCTGGGGGTCGAAAAGCGGATCGTGCAAGGACTCGAGCTGCCCTACCACGTGGTGAACATACCGGCCGGCGACTTGGGTGCGTCCGCCGCGAAGAAGTACGACATCGAGGCATGGTTCCCCTCCCTCGGCCGATACCGGGAGATCACGTCCTGCTCGAACACGACGGATTTCCAGGCACGCAGACTGGCCGTTCGTTTCAAGACTCAGTCGGGCAACGAGCTGGTCCACACGCTCAACGGCACCGCTGTCGCAGTCGGTCGCACGATCTTGGCCATCCTGGAGAACCATCAGCGTGAGGACGGGGCGGTCGTGATTCCCGAAGCGATTCGCCCGTACGTGGGCTTCGATGTGATCGGGCCGTGAACGGCCAAGGGGACGTCTTCTCAGGGATCGCCAAGCGATATGACCTCCTCAACACGGTCTTGTCGATGGGGCGTGAACAAGCCTGGCGTCGTTCCGGCGTCCGATACCTACCGCGAGGCAGGATCCTCGACCTCGGTGCGGGCACGGGCGCAGCGATGCCAGTGATGGGCGACAGGGACGTCGTCGCGATCGATCCAGTCCCGGAGATGCTCGCCCTCAACACCGCCATGAAGGTTGTTGCCGTTGGCGAGGCGCTTCCGTTCAGAGATGCGACATTCGACGGGGTGTTCTCCGCGTACGTGTTTCGGAACCTCCGGTCGGTCGACGAGACCTTGTCAGAGGTCGAGAGGGTCTTGAAGCCGGATGGGAAGCTGGTGGTGGTTGGCCTCGGGCGGCCGCGTGGGCGACTGTCGGCAGCCGTGCACCGAGCGGGGACCGCTGCCGTGTTGCCGCTGGTCGGAATCATGGCCGGGTCACGCGACGAGTACTCGTATCTCCATCACTCCCTGGACAAGCTGCCCCCGCCTGAGGAGCTGTTTGTCGGGAGACCGCTCCAGCTCGAGACGGTGTGGCGGATGGGTCTCCTGGGATTCGTGTACGGGGCGGTGCTGCGGAAGCTGCCGGCTAACGGCTGACAGCGAACAGCCAGAACGCGGCCTCAGTTGTGGCGAGACCGTAGGGCGACCCGTTTCCTCCCGCAGCGAAGCCGCAGGGCTGAGCGTTGGGGGAGGTGTCCCGAAGGGACGGAGGGGGCCGTTCCCACCAACGTAGATGGTCTCTGGTCTCCAGTCCGAACGCGGCCGCAGCTGTAGCGATGTCCCGTGGTGGGAACCACCCCCCTACCCCAGCCTTCGGCTGCGGTACTTTCCCCCCAACGTCGCTTCGCTCCTGGGGGGACAGACGTTTCCTCCCCTCGCGGAGGCGAAGCCCGAGTGTGTTCCCTCCCCCGCGAGGCCGTGGGCCGAGGACGGAGGGGGCCGTTCCCACCAACGTAGATGGTCTCTGGTCTCCAGTCCGAACGCGGCCGCAGCTGTAGCGATGTCCCGTGGTGGGAACCACCCCCCTACCCCAGCCTTCGGCTGCGGTACTTTCCCCCCAACGTCGCTTCGCTCCTGGGGGGACAGACGTTTCCTCCCCTCGCGGAGGCGAAGCCCGAGTGTGTTCCCTCCCCCGCGAGGCCGTGGGCCGAGGACGGACGGGGCCGTTCCCACGAACGTAGGCTCAGTGCTCGTCCCGTAGCAGCCCGTAGACCAACAGGTCCGTGAAGCGGCCGTCCTTGTGAATCGCGTCACGAAGTCGACCCTCGAGCTGGAACCCGCATTTCTCGAGCACCCGGGCCGAGGCCGGATTCCAGCCGAACACCGTCGCATACAGGCGATGTGGATCGAAGGTGTCGAAGAGGTAGGGAACGTAGTGTTTCAGCGCGTCCGTCGCGATGCCTCTTCCCCACATGCCCGGCGCCAGCCAGTACCCGACATTGACGCTGGAGCGCTGTTCAGCGGTGCCGGGGTGTCCGCCGATCCCCCCGATCAGCTCGCTGTCTCGAACGATTGCCAGGTTCAGCGGTGGCTCGCCCTGGTCGAGGCAATCGGCTATCCAGCGCTCTGCGTCCTCGAGAAGATACGGATACGGAAACGTGTCGGTCATGTTCAGCCAGACACGCCGGTCGTTCGCGGTAGCAGCGAGGCTCCCTACGTCTTCGTGTGACCAGCTTCGCAAGGTGCACGAACCGGCATCGAGTTCCATGCGACGAGCCTACGACTCCAGGTCTCGCTGCGCGAGCCGCGTTCCGGGTACCACGTACGCGTTCAGCGACGAGTCGCCAATAGCCAGCTCTGACGACTGACGACTGGCGACTTGCGACGGTGGTCACGTACCCAATACTCAATACCCGGTACCGGGCCGAATGATCGTGCCCCTGCCTTCGAATGTCCGTCCCCCGGTGCTTTCCGAGTCGCCGGCTCCGGTCAGGCAGCCCTGCGGCACCCGGAGCGTTCCGCTTAGGGCTGCTTCCTTCCGGACCTGACCCGGTTCACGGTGCCCCGCCGCGCAGGACCCAACCATCAACGCCACGTGCTCGGTGCTTTCCGAATGGCCGACACCCTCAGGCAGGGAGTTCGGCCCCGCGTATAGAGGGTTTCGGGTGCAGGACACCCCTAGCGTCCCGCCTAGCACGATCGCGTGGAATAGTACCTGACAAGGCAGGCAGGTGGTTTCCTCCCCCAGCGAGCGAAGCGATTTAGCTGTCAGCTATTCAGCTACTCAGACTGTCAGCCGGAACGCGGCCACTGTTGCTGCGAGGTCCCGTGGTGGGAACGACCCCCCTACCCCCGGCGGCTTCGCCACCGGCGGTACCTTCCCCCCAACGTCGCCCTTCGGGCTCCTGGGGGGACCAACACGAAAGGCCCATCGCTGATAGGCCTAGCGGAGGGAGAGGGATTCGAACCCTCGAGGGCGTGGTAACACCCTACGGCATTTCGAGTGCCGCGCACTAGGCCAGACTATGCGATCCCTCCGGCAGACGGGCAGTGTACTCAGTGGTTCTGGGAGAATGAATCACATGATCCGATCGGAGACGGAAGCGCTGCGCGCCGTGCTCGTGCACCGTCCGGGGCTGGAGCTGGAACGGCTCACGCCAGCCAACAAGGACGAGTTGTTGTTCGACGAGCTGGTGTGGGTCGAGAAGGCGGCCGTGGAACACGACGCGCTCGCCGATGTCCTGCGCAGCCGCGGCGCCGACGTGCTGTACGTCGAGTCACTGCTCGAGGAGATCCTTGCCGACGAGGAGCTTGCCGAGACGACGATCGATGAGCAGATCCCCGATGAGCTGTGCGGCCGCCGGCTCGCCCAGACGGTTCGTGCCTACTTGTGCGAGGTTTCGGCGCATCGATTGGTCGAGCATCTGATCGGCGGGGTGACGTTCGGCGATGTGGGAACGAACCGAGGTCTCGTCGCTGCACTGCACGGCCCTGACGACTTCATCCTCCCTCCGCTGCCGAACACCGTGTTCATGCGCGACTCATCGATCTGGGTGGGTGGCGGCGTCATGTTGAGTCCGATGAGCAGGCTGGTGCGGAGGCGGGAGACCGACTTGCTCAGGCTCGTGTACCACCATCATCCGAGGTTTCACGACACCCCTATCTGGTTCGGCGACTCGCCCTCGGAGCGTTTTCCGGTGTCGGTCGAGGGCGGCGATGTGCTCATTGTGTCGGACCGAAGCATCGCCGTCGGGATCTCCGAGCGAACCACACCTGCCGGGGCGTCGGCGATGATCTCGCGTCTGTTCGAGCAATCGGTCATCGATAGGGCACTCGCCGTGGAGCTGCCGAAAGGTCGGGCGACGATGCACCTCGACACGGTGGTCACCTTCGTGGACCGAAATGCCATCGTGTTGTATCCACGCGCTCGTGCGGCGGTGCGCAGCTTCCGAGTGACGCCTGGCAGCAAGGGAGATCTGGCCATCGAAGAGTCCGAGGACCTGGTTGAAGGTCTCGCGTGGGCCCGCCGAGTCAACGAACTCGAGGTGATCGAGCCGTCACTGCGGGAGGCGGAGGCCGATCGCGAGCAGTGGAACGACGCGAACAACACCTTCGCGATCGCCCCCAGAGAGGTGATCGCGTACGAACGGAATGTGGTCACCAACCGCATCCTCGAAGAGGCGGGGGTGACGGTGCACACGATCCCGTCGTACGAGTTGCCTAGGGGGAGGGGCGGTCCCAGATGCATGACATGCCCAGTGCACAGAGCTGCGACCCCATGAGGGTGTTCAAGGGATGGCTCGTCACAGCGATCGCGCTAGCAATAACCGGATGCACATCGTCCGGTACGACGACGACAGCAACTACCCAGCCGCCGTCTACCACCGAGACGACCCAGGCGCCCTCTACGACAGCGCCGACAGCAACGACGACCACCGAAATGGTGCCTTCAGAGGTCGTCGCGTACCTCATGATGGACGAGACGGGTGCGGTCAACAGGCCGGGGCCGTTCCTCGTGCCCGTTGTGAGAGAGACGACCGGCAGCGATCTCGAATCGACGTTGACGGCGCTGCTCGCGGGGCCGACGAGTGACGAGACGCAGATGATCCCGGCGATGAGCACCTCCATCCCCGATGGCACCCAGCTTCTCGGGGTCGACGTTGCCGGCGGCGTGGCGACGATCGACCTGTCGGGCGATTTCGCATCGGGTGGTGGCTCCTTCTCGATGATGGCGAGACTCGCGCAGGTCGTCTACACGGCGACCCGGTTCGAGAATGTCGACTGCGTTCGGTTCGAGTTTGACGGCGCACCGATCACGACATTCTCCGCTGAGGGGATCGAGCTGAACGGGCCGCAATGCCGAGACGACTACCTGGACTTCCTTCCGATGATCTTCGTCGACACCCCGGCATATGGGGGAGCCCTGGGCAACCCGGCCCACTTGACCGGCGTGGCAGCGGTGTTCGAGGCGACGTTCCAGGCTGCGATCACGGACGCGGATGGCGTCATCATCGCTCAGCCCCCGTACCTCATGACGACCGAGGGTCAGGGATGGGGGGAGTTCGACGCGACGATCGACTACGACGTGGACCAGCCGCAGTGGGGGTCGCTGATCGTGTGGGAGGATTCCGCCAAGGACGGGTCGCAGATCAACGTGCGGGAGTACCGGGTCTGGTTGACGCCGGCGTCCTAGCGCCGGGACGAGAAGAAGTCGGTCAGCAATTCGGCAGCTTCGTCGGCCATGACACCCGCTACGAGATCACATCGGTGATTGAGACGCGCGTCCTGCGGGATGTTGTACAGGCTCCAGGCGGCGCCACCCTTTGGGTCGGCGGCCCCGTAGACGATCCGATCAAGCCGAGCCCACACTGCGGCCCCCGCACACATGGGGCACGGTTCGAGGGTCACGACGAGGGTGTGGCCGTTGAGTCGCCAGTCTCCGTGGGCTTCGGCCGCGGCGCGGATCACGAGCATCTCGGCATGGGCGGTCGGATCGGAACGTTCGACGGTGCGGTTGTGATCTGAGGCGACGACCGCTCCGTCAGGACCGATGATCACCGCACCGACCGGCACGTCGCCGTGCTCTGGAGCACGCACGGCCTCCGAGAGGGCAAGCTGCATGGCCTCGGCGTATTCCATCGCTTCTACACTATGAGCCTTCAGGAGGGATCGCATAGTCTGGCCTAGTGCGCACGCCTGGAAAGCGTGTA
This sequence comes from uncultured Acidimicrobiia bacterium, assembly GCA_964383535.1. Lineage (GTDB taxonomy): Bacteria > Actinomycetota > Acidimicrobiia > Spongiisociales > UBA4744 > CAYLHS01. The sequence goes on along the minus strand of CAYLHS010000085.1, from coordinate 1,171 downwards.
GGGGGTTCACGCTCCCTCGAGGGTTCAAATCCCTCTCCCTCCGCCGGCCCGCCGATGGCGAGCGACGCAGCGGCCCTCGGCTGCCGGTCCGGTGGACCCCCGTGTCTGCTGATAGCTGACAGCTGTTAGCTGTTTGCTGCGACAGGCGTAGCCTGGCGCTCTCGGAGGGATGACCGAGCGGCCGAAGGTGACAGTCTTGAAAACTGTTGAACCCCGTAAGGGGTTCCGTGGGTTCGAATCCCACTCCCTCCGCTCTGTGATGTCGCGAGATATCGGAAACCCTTGAACCTACGGTTCGGGGGTTTCGTTGTGTTGTTGGGGTTGGTAGTCCTGGTCGGGGTTGAGGGTTAGTTGGCGGAGGATTTCTCCGGTGTCGGTGTTGATGATGTGGATGTCGAGTTCTCGGATGAGCAGGGTGATGTGGGTTCGGGTATAGGTTCGTCCGATACCGATGTGGTGGAGTTTGCCGGCGTGGCGCAAGGTGACGGTGCCGGTGTCGCCGACGATGTCGTAGCGGACGCGGTAGTGGTCGGTGAGGTTTGAGGTGTCGGGGGTGGCTTTGGGGAGGGCCTGGTATCTGGTGGCTGGGGTTTTTCGGCCGAGGGCAGCATGCGGGCGACGCTGGTTGTACTCGTCGACGAACTGGTCGAGTTGGTGTTGGAGTTCTTGGAGGGTTTCGGCTGGTGGTTGGGCGGCGAGGCGTTTCTTGAGGGTTTGGTGGAATCGTTCGACTTTCCCGCAGGTGGTGGGGTGGTTGGGTCGACTGTGCTTGTGCACGATTCTCAGCTCCTGGAGGGTTCGCTCGAGCCGGTTCCGGCCTCCTTTGCCTCCTGAGAGGCGAGTGGTGTATACCATCCCGTTGTCGGTCAGGATTGATGCGGGATATCCCATGGATCCTGCAGTTTTGAGGAACCTGTCAACCACGATGTCGCCGGTCACCCGCTGGTGTGCTGTCACTGAGAGCCCATAGCGGCTGTGGTCGTCGAGGAATACCAGAACTCAGAACGCTCGACCGGCGAGCGAAGGCCGCCCTACCCCCTCTGTCGGAGGTCCCTTCGCTGGAACCAGACGACCGCCAACCCCACGAGCACAAGGGTCAGGACGAGCAGCACCAAGCCGTGCCACCAGTCCATCCCGTTGGCGAGCGGGTCGCTGTTCAAGTAGTACCCGA
>CAYLHS010000084.1:0-9064 GCA_964383535.1 uncultured Acidimicrobiia bacterium | reverse complement strand
CGGTGGGGCAAGCGGTAGACCACCGATACGATGGGGACATGCAGCGCCCCAAGCCATCGGAGATCCCCGACCTTCCCGGCGCCTACCTCTTCCGAGACCCGCACGGGGAAGTCCTCTACGTCGGAAAGGCCAAGTCGCTGCGCAAACGGGTCGTCAACCACTTCAATCAGGTCGGACCTGGCGCGTCGAAAGTCGACGAAGCGGAGACGGTCGAGTGGATCGTGACCGCCAACGAGGTCGAAGCGGTGATGCTCGAGTACTCGCTCATCAAGAAGCACCGTCCTCGCTACAACATCAAACTGCGAGACGACAAGTCCTACCCGTACCTCGCCATCACGAGACGCGACGAATGGCCGCGAGCCAGGGTGATGCGAGGAGCCCGCAGAAAAGGCAACCAGTACTTCGGCCCGTTCGCACACGCCTACGCGATCCGCTCGACCCTCGACCTGTTGTTGAAGGCATTTCCGATTCGTACCTGTTCCGACGGCCTGTTCCGGCGCCAGCAGGCGATGGGCAGACCGTGCCTCCTCTTCCACATCGAGAAATGCTCGGGGCCGTGCATCGACGCGGTCAGCCACGAGGACTACGGCGAGATGGTGGACGGGCTCGCCGCGTTCCTCAACGGCAACACCGATCAGGTCATTCGTCAGCTTCGCACCCAGATGTTCGAGGCGTCCGAGGCGCTCGAGTATGAGCTGGCGGCCAGGCACCGCGACCGGCTCGGCGACGTCGAGAAGGCGCTCGCCCGCCAAGAGGTCGTGACCGACACACCCGAGCATTTCGACCTGATCGCCGTCGACGAGGACGACCTCGAAGCGTCCGTGCAGGTCCTTCGAGTGCGCCGCGGCCGGGTCGTCGGGCGGCTCGGCACGATCGTCGACAAGGTGGAACCACTCGACAATCCCGAACTCATCGGACAGATGCTCCGGGAGCTATACGGGGATGAAACGCCACCGAGACTCGTGCTCGTCCAAGAGATGCCCCCAGACCGGGAAGTGTGGGAGGCGTGGCTGTCGGAGCGGCGAGGGGCCCAGGTTACGCTGCGGGTTCCGCAGCGGGGCACCAAGCGCAGGCTGATGGAAACCACCCATACGAACGCGGCCGACGCGTTCGCTCGACACCGGCTACGTCGACAGAGCGACCACAACGCCCGAGCGAGAGCGTTGCGGAGTCTCCAGGATGCGCTCGATCTGCCTGACGCTCCACTGAGAATCGAGGCGTACGACATCTCCACGATTCAAGGTACCAACACCGTCGGGTCGATGGTCGTGCTCGAGGACGGCCTCCCGAAGCGGTCCGCCTACCGGCGGTTCAAGGTGAAGACCGTCGACGGACAGGACGACTTCGCGTCGATGGAAGAGGTCCTCAGGCGGCGTTTCGAGGCGTACCTGGCCGAACGCGACCGGCCGGTCGAAGAACGCGGCAAGTTCTCGTACCCGCCGTCGCTGGTCCTCATCGACGGGGGAGCGGGCCAGCTCGCCCGAGCCGTCAAAGTCCTCGACGAACTCGACCTCGACATCCCTGCCGCAGGGCTCGCCAAGAAGATGGAAGAGGTGTACCTGCCGGGTGTCGCCGACCCGGTCCGCATTCCCCGCGACGAAGCGGCCCTCCACCTACTTCAGCGAGTCCGTGATGAGGCTCACCGGTTCGCGATCACCTACCACCGGACCCTCAGAGGCAAATCGATGATCGACTCGACACTCGACGAGGTTCCCGGTATCGGGCCCACCCGCAAGAAGCGGCTCCTCAGGACGTTCGGATCACTCAAGAGGATGCGATCGGCCGACGTCGACACCCTCGCAACGGTGGTACCCCAGGGTGTGGCGAAGGACCTGTATGCTGCACTACACACGCTGGAGCAGGCATGAAATACCCCTACGAGACCCGTTTCGGTACCGGCTGGATCGTCTTCGACATCGAACAGATCACCGAAACCTTCCTCCCAGGGTCCGAGCCGCCGGCAACTCCCACCAGCTATAACCCTCGACCAGAGGTTCAATCATTGGGGCGCATGCTGACCCGATACTTCGACGGTGACCCGACTGCCCTCGAACCGAATCTCGCCCTCGCGGAACAGGGCTCGACGCCGTTCCTTGCACGCGTCTACAAGGTGGTGTCAAGGATTCCGGTGGGTCAGGTGATGACGTACAGGGAAGTCGCCACGTTGGCAGGAAACCCGAACGCCGCACGGGCGGTGGGCCAGGCAATGGCGCGGAACAAGTTCGCGCCGCTGATCCCCTGCCACCGGGTCGTTCCCGCGGCCGGAGGCGTGGGCTCCTACGGAGGTGGATCGGGCTTGAAACGGGCGATGCTCGACATGGAGGGGGCCACGGTTGACTGACGAACTTCCGGCGCCGGACCGTCCACAGGTACTGATCGTGACCGGCATGTCGGGCGCCGGGCGATCCACGTCGGCCAAGGCACTCGAGGATCTCGACTACCTCGTGGTCGACAACCTCCCACCCGCGCTCATCGACGAGGTCGTCCGCCACAATGTAGAGCTCCCCACACCCCGCAATCTCGCGGTCGTCGTCGACGCCCGCGGCGGCTACCCGGTCGACGCGATCCAGGCGGCGATCGAGCAGGTGGAACGCGACGGCGTGGAGGCGTCGCTGCTGTTTCTCGACGCTTCCGACGAGGTGCTCATCAGACGGTTCGAGGAGAACCGGCGGCCACATCCGGTCGCAGGCGACACGCTCGTCGACTCGATTTCGGCCGAACGTGAGTTCCTCGCGGAGCTGCGGGCCGACGCCGACTTCGTCATGGACACGTCCGATTCCAACGTCCACGAGCTGCGGCGCCGTTTGGAAGGGGAGTTCCTCGGCCCACGCAAGGAACGGCCGATGCGTGTCGCCGTCTCGTCGTTTGGGTTCAAACACGGCGCCCCGCGAGACGCAGATCTGATCTTCGACGTCCGGTTCCTCCCCAACCCGTTCTGGGTGCCGGAGCTACGGGCGCTCACCGGCAAGAACCCGGAGGTGCGCCACTACGTGCTCGACGACCACGACGCACAAGAGTTCCTCCAACGGATCGAGGGACTCATCGATTTCCTGGTGCCCCGTTTCCAGCACGAAGGCAAGTCGTACGTGAGCATCGCGATCGGGTGCACCGGCGGACGACACCGATCCGTTGTCATCGCCGAGGCGCTTGCCAAGTGGCTCGACGGGCGCGACGTTCGGGCAACGGTCAGGCACAGGGACATCTACCGATGATGCTGCCCGAGGTCGCACTGGATCCGTTGGGGTTGGAGATGGACGGTCCGAGGGTGGTCGCGATCGGTGGCGGTCACGGCCTCGCACAGGTCCTCGAGGCGGTTCAGCTCTACGCAGGGGACATCTCTGCGATCGTCACCGTCGCCGACGATGGCGGGTCGTCGGGCAGGCTCACCAGCACGCTGGAGATCCCCCCACCGGGAGACATCCGCATGTGTCTGATGGCGCTCAGCCCCGAACCGTCCGTGTGGCGTGAGCTGTTTGCCTACCGGTTCGTCTCGGCCGACGTCGCCGGCCACTCGCTCGGCAACCTGATGCTCGCCGCGATGCAGGAGATCTTTGGCGACTTCCCGACCGCGGTGCGAATCGCCGGCAGGCTGCTCGGCGCGCAGGGAGCCGTCATCCCGGTCGCGGGCCGTTCGCTGCACCTTCGCGCAGAGATCGACGGGAACTGGGTGGACGGCCAGGTCGCCATCGCAACCACCCGCGGCTCGATCACCCGGCTTCTGGTCGAACCGGACACCGAGACGGCGAGTGCCGACGCCACCGCAGCAATCCGCTACGCCGACCAGATCATCCTCGGCCCCGGGAGCCTCTTCACGTCGGTGATCTCGGCATTGATCGTGCCGGGCATCGTCGATGCGATCGAGTCGTCGAACGCGCAGTTGGTCTTCGCCGCCAACCTGACGACGCAGGACGGCGAGACGTTCGACGTGGACGGTCCGGGTCACGTCGAGGCGCTGTCCCGGATCGCGGGTCTCGAGAAGACGGGTGTTATCGTCGCGAACGGCGCCGCCGTCAACGTGCCGGCCCCGATTCGCCGGCTCGAATACCCGGTCGACGAGGTCGAAGCGTTGGGGTGGAAGCTGGTCGAGCGGAACCTCGTCGACGCCGGGGCGCCGTGGCCACAGCATGATCCGATCACATTGGGGGCGACACTCGCTGAACTTGCCTGAGGAGGTTTCGGTGGCGAGATACCTGACATTTGAAGACGTAGCGGTCGCGGGACGACGGGTGCTCGTCCGTTCCGATTTGAACGTGCCGCTGGCCGGCGGAACAGTGACGGACGACTTTCGCATCCAGAAGAGCCTGCCGACGATTGCCCGCCTCCGTGATGCGGGAGCGACGGTGATCGTATGCAGCCACCTCGGTCGGCCGAAGGGTCCGGATCCGAGCCTGGTGATGGACCCTGTCGCGCAGAAGATGAGCGAGCTGGGCGGCTTCCCCGTTCAGAAGCTCGACGCGGTCATCGGCCCTGACGTCGAAGCGGCGGTCGAGTCGGCAGGACCCGGTGACGTCGTGCTGCTGGAGAACACCCGGTTCGAGGCCGGCGAAACGAAGAACGCCCCCGAGGTCGCCGATGGGCTCGCCGCACTGTGCGACGTGTTCATACTCGACGCGTTCGGGAGTGCTCACCGCGCCCACGCGTCGACTGTTGGCGTCGCAGAGCGGGTCCAGTCGGCCGCGGGACCGCTCCTCGTCGCAGAGGTCGAGGCACTGTCGAAGCTCCTCGAGAACCCGGAGCGGCCGTTCACCGTTGTGCTCGGCGGTGCCAAGGTGTCCGACAAGCTCGGGGTGATTCGTTCACTGCTGCCGAAGGTCGACATGATGCTGATCGGCGGCGGCATGTGCTTCACACTGTTCGCGTCGGAAGGCTACGAGATCGGCTCGTCGCTGTTCGAAGAGGACAGGGTGAAGGAGATCGGTGAGCTGCTGTCCTCCGCCGACGGAGACAGGATCAGCCTCCCTGAGGACATTGTGGTTGCCGACCGGTTCGCGGCCGACGCCGAGTCGAAGACCGTGCCCGTGAACGACATTCCGGACGACTGGATGGGTCTCGATATAGGACCGGTCACCGCGGAACGGTTCGCGTCGGTGATACACGGATCTCGGAGCGTGTTCTGGAACGGGCCGATGGGTGTGTTCGAGTGGGAACGGTTCCGCGCCGGCACCGACCATGTCGCACGCTCGCTCGGTGACTTCGGAGGCTTCAGCGTGGTCGGCGGCGGCGACTCGGTCGCGGCGATGCGTCTGCTCGGGCTCGAAGACACCGTGTCGCATCTGTCGACCGGAGGTGGTGCGGGGCTCGAGATGCTGGAAGGGAAGACGCTGCCCGGCGTCGCCGTACTCGAGAGGTGGGTGTGATGGCTCGCAAGAACCTGATGGTCGGCAACTGGAAGATGAACGCAACTCATCTGGAAGCCATCCAGATGACACAGAAACTGCACTACCGGCTCGACCCGAAGGACTATGAGAGGGTCGACGTGGGGATCGCCCCGCCGTTCACGGCGTTGCGTTCGACGCAGACGGTCATCGAGGCCGACCACATGCGGATCCTGCTCGCCGCTCAGAACGTCCACTGGGAAGAAAGCGGCGCGTACACGGGCGAGGTGGCGCCCGGCATGCTCGAGAAGCTGTTCGTCAAGTTCGTGATCGTCGGCCACTCGGAACGCCGCCAGTACTTCGGTGAGACAGACGAGACCGTCAACAAGAAGGTGAAGGCGGTCCTCGCTCACGGCATGACGCCGATCATGTGCGTCGGGGAGACACTCGACGAGCGGGAGGCAGGCAGCGCATCCGAGAAGGTCGGTGGACAGGTTCCCGCCGGACTGGCCGGACTGTCGGGCGAACAGGTCGCAGGCTTGGTGGTCGCCTACGAGCCGATCTGGGCGATCGGGACCGGCCGCACCGCGTCGCCGGAAGACGCGCAGGAGATGGTCGGGTTCATCCGCGACATCCTGCGGGAGCGGTGGGGCGACGCCGCCGACGAGACGAGGATTCTGTACGGGGGTTCGGTGAACCCCGGCAACATCGCCGCGCTGATGGCCAAGAAGGACATCGACGGGGGACTGGTCGGCGGGGCGTCACTCGATCCCGACAAATTCGCGTCGATCGTGCGCTACTACATCTGAGAGGTACTGATGAGCTACACGCTGGTGCTGCTCCGCCATGGCGAGAGCACATGGAACATGGAGAACCGGTTCACCGGCTGGACCGACGTGCCGCTGTCGGACAAGGGCAGGGCCGAGGCGGTCAGCGCCGGTCGGCTGCTCGAGGCGGAAGGGTACGAGTTCGATGTCGTGCACACGTCCCTGCTGGTGCGGGCGATCCAAACCGCCAACCTGGCCCTGGACGAGATGGGGTTGTCGTGGCTGCCGGTGAAGCGTCACTGGAGGCTGAACGAACGTCACTACGGGGCGTTGCAGGGCCTCAACAAGAAGGAGACCGCTGACCGGCACGGCAAGGAGCAGGTGTTCGAGTGGCGGCGGTCCTATGACGTGCCGCCGCCCGCGCTCGACCTCGACGACGAACGGCACCCGATTCACGACCGCCGCTACGCGTCGCTCGCACCCGACGTGCTCCCTGCCACCGAGTGCCTGAAGGACGTGGTTGGACGGATGATGCCGTACTGGTACGACGAGATCGTTCCGGATGTGCGTGACGGAAAGCTCGTGCTGGTGGTCGCGCACGGCAACAGCCTGCGGGCGTTGGTGAAGCGGCTCGATCACATCGCCGATGAGGACATTCCCGGGTTGAACATCCCGACGGGGATCCCGCTCGTGTACACGCTGGGCGAGAACCTCGAGAAGGAGGAGAGCTTCTACCTGGGTGACCCTGAAGCCGCCAAGAAAGCCGCCGAAGCGGTCGCCAAACAAGCCGGGTAGCTTGTTTCCTCCCCTCGCGAGAGGACCGGTTGGCGTTAGCCGTTCCTCTGCATTCTGAGCAACCCGACGATCAGCCCGTCGGTGAGCGCATTCCACGAGGCTTCGATCACGTTTTCGTGGACGCCGATGGTTCCCCAAGAGTCGTCCCCATCGGACGTCTCGAGGAGCACCCGGACCGTTGCGCCGGTTCCGTAGGAGGAATCCAGCACTCGCACGCGGTAGTCAGTCAGGCGGAGGCGCTCGAGGTCCGGATAGGCGGTGATCAGTGCCGCCCGTAGCGCCTGATCCAACGCATGAACGGGACCCACTCCCTCCCCGGTCGTGACGACCCGCTGACCCTGGACCACGACCTTCACGACGGCCTCGGCGCCGATCTCCTCGTCGACTCGGCGGTCGGTGAACACCCTGAACGACTCCAACTCGAAGAAATCCTGTTCCCAGCCGAGTGCCCTGCGCATGAGCAGCTCGAATGAGCCGTCGGCCGCCTCGAAGTGATAGCCCCGGTGCTCGAGGTCTTTGACCTGCTGGAGGATCTGTGCCGCCGTGTCGGCATCGACGTCGAGGTGCACGCGTTTCGCCTCGGCTAGGACGCTGGCCCGACCGGCCAGTTCCGAAACGACCATCCGTGTGTGGTTCCCCACCTGGGACGGGTTCTCGTGCTCATACGCGTCCGGCCGGCGAGCCAGCGCCGACGTGTGGAGCCCCGCCTTGTGGGTGAAGGCGGACACTCCCACATACGGGTGGTGGGGGTCGAGGGAGATGTTGACGACCTCGGCGATGTGGTGCGCCACTGGACCGAGCAGCTCCAGTCTTCCCTCGGGCAGCACCGGAAGGCCCATCTTGAGGGACAGGTCGGGAATGAGCGTCGAAAGGTCGGCGTTGCCGGTGCGCTCCCCGTAGCCGTTGATGCAACCCTGTACTTGCCGGACACCGGCGTCGATCGCCATCACCGAACTGGCGACCGCGCATCCGACGTCGTCGTGGAAGTGAACACCCAGGGAGCTGTCAGGGAGGGCCTGCTGCACGCGGTCGATTGCACGCAGGATCGGCGTCGGCAGGCTGCCGCCGTTGGTGTCGCAGAGCACGAGCCGTTCGGCCCCGGCGTCGGTCGCCGCTTGCAGGACTCGAAGGGCGAACTCAGGGTTGGACCGAAAGCCGTCGAAGAAATGCTCGGCGTCGAAGAAGACCCTCCGGTCGTGGTTCCGCAGGTATTCGATCGACTCGGCAACCATGCGTAGCCCTTCGTCGAGGTCGGTTCGAAGCGCCTCGCGCACGTGGTAGTCCCACGACTTGCCGACGATGCAGATGACCTCGGTATTGGCTGCGAGGAGCGCTTGCAGCTGCGGGTCGTCCGCAACGGTCCCGCGTGGCCGGCGCGTCGAGCCGAACGCCACCAATGTGGCAGTTCCGAAGTCGAGCTCGGTCTGTGCCCGCCGAAAGAACTCGTCGTCCTTCGGGTTGGCTCCCGGCCATCCGCCCTCCACGAAGTCGACACCCAACTCGTCGAGCAGGGAGGCGATTCGCAGTTTGTCCCCGACCGTCAGTGAGATGCCCTCCTGTTGAGAGCCGTCTCGCAGGGTTGTGTCGTAGATCTCGGTCTTCATGGGAGCTCCCCGGTAACAGAAGACCCCTCGCTGGGCGAAGGGTCGGGTCCACACGCTGAGCCGTGTGCGCTTAGTCGATAATGGAGAGGTTGGTCAACATGTGACGAGCAGTATGACCGACCGGCGGCCCTCCGTCAATGATGGAGCGATGGGAGACAGGCCGGAAGGCCCGTGTTCCGTGATCGCGACGAGGGAGATGAAGGGGAGCTGGTCGGTCCCGAACGGCTTTCATGTGTGGAAACTTGACCTAAGAGCGCGATTCCCGGCATACTTGGGCGCCGCGGTACGCACGTGCCGCTCGATCTGGAGAATCAATGCAAGTCCTGACTGTCATCATCGTCGTCATCCACGTGATCGTGTCACTCGCGCTCGTGGTCTTCATCCTGCTGCACGCCGGACGAGGCGGCGGCCTTTCTGACATGTTCGGCGGGGGAATGGGACCGTCGGCGATGTCCGGATCGACGATCGTGGAACGCAACCTCGACAGAATGACCGTTGTCTCCGGCGTCATCTTCACGGTCACGACGATCGCGTTGACGATCATCTTCGGTGGGTAGCCGGACGGTATACTCACCCACCCACG
>CAYLHS010000083.1:0-9188 GCA_964383535.1 uncultured Acidimicrobiia bacterium | reverse complement strand
GCGAGAGGCCGTTGAGCGGCCAGTCCATGCCGACGATCGAGAATGTCTGGATAGGGATCCACCACCCGTATCGAGGGCCTTCGATCAGGAAGAACACCAGCCCGGCGAGTCCGGTGCCGATCAGCAGGACACCCGGGATGTCGAAGCCACGGATCGCGTGCTCGTCTCGGCTCTCTTGCACCCAGAGCGACACTCCGATCCAGACCAGCACTCCGATGGGGACGTTGATGTAGAACGCCCATCGCCACGAGTAGCTGGACGTAACCCAACCTCCGAGCAAGGGACCGATTGCCGCCATGCCGCCGATGACAGATCCCCAGACCCCGAACGCGATGCCACGGTCGCGGCCGCGGAATGTCGCGTTGACGATCGAGAGCGCGCTGGGCAATGTCATGGATGCGCCGATGCCTTGAATGAAGCGAGCGCCGATCAGCCAACCACCACCCCTCGCGAGGCCGGCGAGCATGCTGGCCCCCACGAAGATGATCAGGCCGATGCGGAACAGCCGCCTTCGTCCCGTCAAGTCACCGACGCGACCGGCGGTGATGAGCAGGGAAGCGAACACCAGAATGTAGATGGTGGTGATCCACTCTGCCTCTGCGAGGTGGATGCCAAGGTCATCGATGATTGTGGGGAGCGCGACATTCACGATCGTGGCGTCCACGATGATCATCGCGACGCCCATTGCGAGTGCAGTGAGTGCGAGCCAGCGGTGCTGCTGAGAGGTATCCGACGCCATGTCGGAAAAGTGTAGGCCTACGGGATTCCTACATGGCATCGATCGCGGACACTGCCCAGCCGAGTCCCTCGGCCGGGTCTTCGACTGCGATCTGAAACACCCATCCTGTCGGGGGAAACATGTCGGACCAGATGTACCAACGAAGGTCATCGACGCGGCGGCCGAGTTCGTCGGGGTCCGCCGGCCAGTCGGTGTCGGAGAGCATGGCGGCTGCCCACCATGCCGCGAACCTGCCGGCAGCGGCACCCGGCCGGCGCCCGTGGGCACCGCCGTTGGCTCCCGCCCAGGCAATGAACGACAGTGCCGTCGCGGGGGAGAGTTCGGCGATCTGAGCCCGCTGGAGACCAAAGGCCGCCACTGCTTCGAGCGCCGATCCCGAAACTGCAACCGACTCGCATCGCCCGTTCGACTCATTGGTCCATGTCGTGGTAATCGCCTCGAGCGCTTCGAGCGACTCGGGGTCGCGGATGCGCTCGAACGAGTCGGGAAGGTCAACCGGGCTCATCGGTGGCAGGCCCGGCGGTGGGAACTCTGCCTCCCGATCGTGGTAGGTGGCGACCGGGTATACGGGTTCCCACGCTTGGAGCCGGCTCGGTACGTCGCCACCGGGCTCGTCGACCTTGTCACCCCGAATTGCTCGCTCTTGCGCGATCACGTGTCTGCTCGGACCCTGTTCGAGATGGGGGGACAGTTCACTCCACGAGTGGGTGGATGCGATGACCTCTGTCAGGGGACCGATCGTGAACCGACCGGCGCCTGAAATGACGATCGGGCCGCCCCAGGTTGCCGGGGCCTCGAGCGCAAGCCGGTAGTCGATGTGCTCTGCAATGGGCCAGAGCTGCTTCCCTCGCTCGAGGGCATCGATGCAGCGGTTCTTCAGATCGAGCAGGTCGTTCCAGGCACGGTCCTTGCACAACCGATTGACGACGGCAAGCAGCTCGTCTGGGTTTCCCCGTTCAACGGCCGCGGCGAGTGTGGGCATGGAAGCAGCCTATCCAGAGCCGTGGCGACTCGGTGCTCAGGGGCGGGCCGCCGATCCCTCGGTGGCCGAGCACTCACCGTGGCCACACTTGCAGGGTTCTTTCTTCGTGCCGATGCCCATGCGACATGTCGGGCCGCAGAAGGGATCTCGGTCATCGACTGTGCATGAGCACGGGCCGAAGGCGCATTTCATGTCGCGTCCTTGAGGTCGCGTGCCCCCAGTCTGGTAGAGAACACGCAGAACCAGAAGTTCTACGGTACTCCCTGGCCGATGGACTTCGCCCTGCGGTCCCGTGCCGCCTCGGTTCCGTTCTTGCCGAACGGCTGAGTTTCTGCGGCCACTTCGCCCCTAGTCTGCAGGTGTGGACTTGATCGATCCCCTGGCCGCGCCCTTCCTGTTGGAGGGGTCAAACGGCGAAGGTGTGCTCTTGGTGCACGGGTTCTCCGGGACAGCTGCTCACTTCAGGATGATGGGGGCGTTCCTCAACGAACGAGGCTATACCGTGCACGCACCACTTCTGGCCGGACACGGCACCGGTCTCGAAGCCATGGAACGAACGACCAGGGATGACTGGCGAGAGAGCGTCACCGAAGGGTTCGATGCCTTGGCGACGGCGTGTACCAAAGTGCATGCCGTCGGCCTGTCAATGGGCGGGCTGCTTTCGTTGGGGCTCGCCGCCGATGGGAAGGTGGCTTCAGTGACGACGATCGACACTCCGATCAAGGTGAAGGACCGCCGCATGGCGCTGGTCGATGTGGCGAAGCACTTCAAACGCTTCATGCTGTGGTCGGATCCCGAACCGGTTCCTGAGGGTGAGGCCGCCACCTACTTCATCCAGTATGAGGGCTATCCGTTGCGGTCCGCGTCGGAGCTGATGCGGCTGATGGGCGAGACGAGACGACGGCTGGGTCAGGTGCATGTGGGGACGCTGGTGATTCAGTCGAAGGCCGACGAGACCGTTCGACTGGTGAGTGCCGAGATAATCGCACGGGGAGTGTCCGGACCCTCCTCGATCGTGTGGCTCGAGCACTCGAGGCACAACGCGCTGCTCGACACGGAACGATCGGTCATGAACGAGGCGGTGCTCGACCACCTCCGCTCCGCCTGAACCCAGGACTCGCAGAGAACCTATCTCCTGAACAGCACGTTGGCGAGCGTCCGCCAGTACCGGATGCCTCGATGGCGGGGGAACCACGCGCCAAGCAGCCTGGTGGTAGGCCATTGGAGCCGCGGTTCGGTGATGCCCTTCGGGTAGCAAAACTCCCGGAGACCGTCGGGTCCGAAGACGCCCCCGTGTCCGGAGTTCTTGATTCCGGCAAACGACACCGTTGGCACCACAAAGTTGACCGCGACGTCGTTGATCGCAACGGTGCCGCTCTCCATGCGCGACGCGAACCGCTCGGCTCGTTTCCTGTCCTTGGACCACACCGATCCATGCAGGCCGTATGACGAGTCGTTCACCATCGCGAGGGCCTCGGCAGCATCGGCGACTCTCCTGATCGGGAGCACGGGCCCGAACGTCTCTTCTCGCGTGACGAGCATGTCGTGATTCACGTTGGTGAGCAACGTCGGTTCGTAGTAGGTCCCGGCACGTGTGTCTGCACGCCTGCCGCCGCGGAGCACCGTTGCACCTTTCGCGATTGCGTCGGCGACATGCGCCTCGATGATGCCGAGTTGAGGTTCGAAGATGATCGGACCCACGTCTCGGGCGTCGCCTGAACCGGCCTCGACGCTATCGAACTCCTTCTGAACCTGTGCGAGGAATCCGTCGTAGACGGCGTCCACCACGTACAGCCGTTCGACCGACGTGCACATCTGACCCGCGTTGGTCATGCTGCCCCACACGGCTGCCCGAGCCGCCTGGGCGATGTCGGCGTCGTCGAGGACGACCATCGCGTCCACCCCGCCCAACTCCAGCACGACGGGCGTCATGTTCTCTGCCGCTTCCTTGGCGACGAGCTTGCCCACTCTGGTTGAGCCCGTGAACGCGATGATGCCGACCTGGGCTCCCGCGAGTGCGGCCCCTGTCTCCCCCTGTCCATGAATCACTTGCACGAGATGTTCCGGAAGGCCCGCCTTCTGAGCGAGCTCAACGAAGAGTTGCCCGGTGAGTGGCGTCACCTCGGAGGGTTTGAGCACCACCGAACAGCCTGCTGCGAGACTCGTGATCGTCGAGATCGCGGGAAGGAAGAACGGGTAGTTCCACGGCGAGATGATGGCGGCGACGCCCCGCGGGTGATACTCCGTCCACGCTCTGGTCGTCACGAACGGCCATGACGATCCACGCCTCGTCCGCAGGTACTTGTGTGCATGGCGTATGTAGTGGTCTACGACCGTCAGAGAGGTCAACACGTCGAACGCGTACGCCTCACTCAGATCCTTCCCTGTTTCTGACTGTACGACCTGCGCGATGCGTCGACCCTGGTTGAGCATGACCGTTCTGAGCCGACGCAGATAGGGCCGGCGTCCTTCCGGTCCGAGTGCTCGCCATTCCTCGAACGCCTCCCATGACCGCTCCACGGTTGCCGGGACGTCTTCAGGAGGGGTGATCTCAACGCTCCCGACGACCTCGCCGGTCCGTGGATCGTGCGAGAACAGGGCTTCGGTCATCAGGAGATTCTACCGCTACGAGCCGCCTGCCCCGGCCGCCGCCGCTGCTTCCCAGGCCCGGACGATGATGTGCCAGGACAGCATGATGACCTCGAGGGGGATGCCGGAGCCGGCATCGACATCGATCCGGTTGAAGCTGAATGCTCCGCCTTTGAGCCGGCCAACCGGGTGATCACCGAGGTCGATCGTCCACTTGCGTAGCAGCATCGACCGTGCGGACAGGACGTATCCGAAGCGATTGGAGTCGATAGACCACTTGCGGCCAAAAAGGTTGGTTCGCTCCGCGACTCCGAGAGAGTCGTCACCGGATCGTACTTCGAGAATGCCCCATCCCGCCGGGGAAATCTCCCACGTCGACCCGTCGAGCAGTTGAACCTTCGAGGTTCGTCGCCACACGGCGCGATGGGCAGTGGCGAGAACCTCGCCTCCTTGTTGAACGGTCCAGGTTCTCGAGAACAACGGGCTCCGGATCGTCGCCTGCCCCTTGAGGAAGGGAGACGAGCGCTCGAGTGCCATCAGGCTTCCGGTTCCTCACTCTCGGTTGGCTCCTCCGTGGCAGGTGGTGCCTCTGTTGCGGGTGGCTGTTCTGTGGCAGGCGACTCTGCGGGCGGTTCACCCGTCTCGACGGTCACTTTCGTAGCCTTGTGCCCGCGAAACGCGCGATCGAGCGCGTCGCCGAGCTGCGTGAAGGTCTCTCCCAGCGCTTCAACGAGCGATGTTGCGGCGTCCTTGGCGTTCTTCTGCACGTTGGGATCCCTGATCGCCTTTCCGACCGAGGTCAACGCGCTGTCCACAGCGTCGGTCACCGTGTGAAGTGCGTTCCGGACCTCTTCTTCCGACGTTCCGGTGTCGGCCTCTCCCTTGGTGGCGCGATAGTGGTCCCTGAACGCATAGCCGAGAGTGCGGAACTCGCCGGCGACACTCTGCCAGCTGTCCTCGAATTCGCCCATAGTGTCCTCCTTCGATCTCGATGCTACTGATCGGCGGGATGACCGTTCTGTCGAACAGGAACGACCACTACCCCGCCAAGACCGTCGTCGAGGATGCGGATGGTCGCACCGTAGTGCTGTGAGATCAGCGGGGCATCCAGCACATCTCGGGGATCGCCGTCGGTCACCACCACGCCGTGTGACAGCAGCACGAGGCGATCACAGAACTGAGCGGCGAGCGTGAGGTCGTGCATCGCGGACAAGACCGTCAGATCATGCTTGTTTCTGAGCCGATCGATCAGGCCGAGCACGTGGAGTTGATGGCCGATATCGAGAGCCGACGTCGGCTCGTCGAGCAGCAAGAGGGATGCTTCTTGGGCGAGTGCTCGAGCGAGCACGACTTGCTGGAACTCTCCTCCGGACAGTTCGCCTAGGAGGCGGTCGGCAAAGGACACCATGCCAAGTGACCCGAGCGCGTCGTCCGCCGCGCTGATGTCGCGACGTCCTTCAACCCCCAGATAGGAGATGTGGGGGCTACGCCCGAGGAGTACATAGTCGAACACGCGCATGTTTGGCGGGGCGGCAGGTCGTTGCGGAACGAATGCGGCGAGTCGGGCCCGAGCCGTACCGGTCAGGTCGCCCATGTCATGGCCCCCGAACATAACCGCTCCCGACGACGGCACGGTCCCGTGGATCGCACGCAGGAGCGTCGACTTGCCGGCACCGTTGGGTCCGATCACGCCCACCCACTCACCGCGCGCGGCCGACACGTTCACGCCATGCAGAATGGTCACGCTGCCGAACGCAACGCGGAGATCGCCGACGGAGAGACCGTTCATCGCAAACCTTTTGCCGTACGGAGGACGAGCATGAAGAACGGTGCTCCCAGGAAGGCTGTAACGACACCGATCGGGAGTTCGGCCGGGCTCAGGACGGTCCTGGCGGTCAGATCCGCGACGATCAGGAATGCCGCACCGAACATCGCCGACAGCGGCAGGATCACCCGGTAGCTGGCACCTGTCACCAGCCGGATGGCGTGGGGGACGATGATCCCGACGAAACCGATGAGCCCGCTCACTGCGACTGCCGCGGCGGTTCCCAGCGTCGCTGCACCGACGACGAGCAGCCGCACCCTCTGAACCGGCACTCCCAGTGCAGACGCCTCTTCTTCGCCGAGCGAGAGGACGTCCAGCATCCTTCTGTGCAACAGGATGACGGTCCCGCCGAAGATGAGATAGGGCAGGATCAGCAACACCTCATGCCAGCCGCTGGTCGACAATCGTCCGAGGATCCACGCATAGACCTCCCTGAGTGTGTCGGTGTGGCGCTGTTGAACATAGGTTTGAACCGCAGTGAGAAACGAAGCCATCGCCACTCCCGCGAGGATGAGGGTGGTGGTGGATCGTTGGCCGACGGAACGCCCGAGCGCGTAGGTGGCCGCTACAGCGATGATCGCTCCCGCAAAAGCGGCCGCCGGCAGTACTGCCGGCGCGGCACGCAACGAGATGGCAACGGTCGCGCCCAGACCGGCGCCCGCTGCCACACCGAGCAGGTAGGGATCTGCGAGCGGGTTTCTGAACACGCCTTGATATGACGCACCGGCGAGAGCGAGCATCGATCCGACGAGACCCCCGAGAACGACTCTCGGTAGACGTACGGCGATCAGGATGTCGGCTTGGCGATCGGTCAGCGCCGTTGTTGATCCGAATAGCCACTTGATCGCCATACCGAACGGGATGTGAACAGGCCCGATGAGCGAGCCGAGCGAAAAGGCACCGACGATTGCAGCGAGGCCGACGAGAACCGCTCGGGGTGTGAGTCGGGTAGGTCGATCAGGTGCTGCGGCACTCACTGGTTTCGGGCCTCCCCGACTGCCGCACCAACAGCCTCCAACAGGTCGACGACGCGCGGCCCCCACCTCGATGCGAAGTCGTCGTTCAGCACCACGATGTTGCCCTTCGTCACGGCGTCGAGGCTGTCCCATCCAGGTCGTGATGCGACGGTGTCCTCGTTCTGTCCACAGCACACGGTGTCTGCGAGCAGGATCAGGTCGGGATCGGCTCCGATGATGAATTCGGAGGAGAGCTGTGGGTAGCCGTATCCGTCCGAGTCGGCAGGATCGGCGATGTTGCGCAAACCGAGTGGCGCCAGCAATTCCCCGATGAACGTGGACGAGGTCACCGAGAAGTACGTCGTGTCGAGCTCGAAGTAGTAGCTGAGCTCATCACCGGAGCCTGCCCTGCTGTACGTGTCGGCGACGCGGGCTTTCATTCCGGTGATGGTCCTCTCCGCTGTGTCCGTGTGGCCGGTCGCTTCACCGAGTTGCTCGATCTGTGTGTAGACGTTTTCTAGTGATGTTGCCGCCGGCTGCAGCAGGACGGGTATTCCGAGCGCGTCGAGTGATGGGATGAGATCGCCGGGGTCGAATGAGATGACGACGAGATCTGGGTCGTAGTCGGCGATTGCCTCGACGTTGGGACTGAGACCCGTCAGGTTCGTTGTGGGTGCATCGGTCGGATAGTTCGACTGATCGTCGACTGCAACGATCTGATCGCCGGCGCCGATCGCGTACAGCATCTCGGTCGCGGTGGGCGAGATGGAGACGATCGAATGTGGTTGCGACGCGATGCTGACCGAGCCGTTGGCAGCCGCGACGGTCACCGGAAACGACGGGTGCGCCGTTGTGGTGGTGTCGATGTGCGTGGTGGCTTCACCTGCCGTCGTCGTGGTTGGGGTCGCCCCGTGCGCCGTACAGGCGCCCAGGGCCACTGCAAGTGCGACGATGATCGCTCTCCGCATAGGAACATCCTCCTTGTCCGGAGGATGAAAGTGGACTGCACCGGCAGGGCCGACGAAGTACGCCTTCATCCGAGGGTTCGTTCGCCGCCGCGACGCCAGGCGACCTGGCTCGGCCCGTAGGCCTCACAGTTGCGGGACAGCGCCGGTTTCGCACCGGACTTCGCTGGACGCTCGCGGCACCTGCCTCGCTGGACAGGTAGTTCGAGGATAGCGTTCGCAGCGCGAGCTGTCGTACGATGTTTCCATGCGTGTCCACGTGCTCGATGCGACGTACGAGCTATTCCGCGCGTACTTCGGCTACCCGAAGCGGATGGGCGACGCAGGTACCGAGACGGGTGCGGTGTGGGGGCTGGTCGACTCGACCCGGAGGCTGCTTCGAGATCCCGGCGTCACGCATGTTGCCGCTGCGTTCGATACGACGATCCACTCGTTTCGCAACGAGGTGTTCGATGGCTACAAGACCGGTGAGGGGGTCGAGCAGGAGCTGCTGAATCAGTTCCCTCTGGCCGAACGCGCGCTGGAAGCGCTCGGTGTCGTCGTGTGGAGGATGGAGGAGTTCGAAGCAGACGACGCGCTCGCAACGGCCGCGTTTCTGTACGCCGACAGCACCGAACAGGTCGTGCTGATGAGTCCGGACAAGGACATCGCCCAATGTGTCGTAGGGGACAGGGTGGTGATGTTCAACCGGCGCCAAGGGGTTGCGATCAACGAGGACGGTGTTCGAGAGAAGTGGGGGATCTCGCCGTCGTCCATGCCGGACTACCTCGCGCTCGTTGGCGATGCTGCAGACGGGATTCCCGGCATTCCGGCCTGGGGTGCCAAGTCGGCATCCACGTTGCTGGCCCGGTACTCGAGGATTGAGCGCATCCCTCTCGATCCTGGCGAGTGGGATGTGCGCGTGCGTGGTTCCGCCCGCCTCGCCGAGTCCCTCGCCGCCAACATCGACGATGCGATCTTCTACCGGACGTTGACGACCCTCCGGAGGGACGTCCCGCTCATGGAGACGATCGACGACCTCCGCTGGGAAGCCGAGGACACTGCAGCCATAGAGGCATTGGGCTTGTAGGAGTCGGCACAGCCGGCCTAGTCGACGGGGGTCCTCATGATCTACGTTGGTGGGTACGGCCCC
>CAYLHS010000082.1:0-9193 GCA_964383535.1 uncultured Acidimicrobiia bacterium | reverse complement strand
CCGCCCGCAGAGCTACCTCAGGTTTGAGATCACCCGAAACCAGAACACCGCTCCCACCGGAAAACATCGTGCGCCGGTCGATCGCCCGATCAACCTCACGATCCGCGTACTCGTTGACGAAGTGCGCCGTGATCTGCATGGAAGTGACCATGGCCTGTCCGAGTGCGTATTGGAGCCAGGCGATATCGCCGGCCCCAGCCGAACCGAGCGCAAAGAGAAGTGCACCGCCCAGCAGAAAATGCGGCCGGCTCAGTCTCACGAACGCCCACAGACGACCCATCCAGGTATTGTCGCACTTCGCACCCGCCGACTGCGCACACCAACCCCGCAGCCGACCGATTGAGTTCAAGCCCGACGGGTTGACGACAACCACAGGATGCAAGAACGGTCCCGAGGAATGGTCCCACCAACGCCGGTGGGGAGAAGGCGATCATGCTCGCCTCCGCCGGCACAACTGCGACGGGCCAGGTTCGGTGGCCCCACACTGCGTCCTACTCGGATTCACTCCCGATCTCGTAGACGTCGCCGTCTGGTGCATGCACGAAGAACCAGCCAAAGCCCTCGAGACTTGGGCTGTCAAAGGCCTCCGCCGCCCACACGATGTCGCTTGCTTCGATCCCGGCAGCGCAGACTTCCTTCCACGATCCCTCGAGATCGTCGACGACGAAGGCGACAAACAGCGAAACGCCCGCCGGCGCAGCTCGTTTCTCGTCGAAGTCCTGGTCGTAGACCTCGACGATATCCAACCGACCCGTCGGCAGCTGGAAGATCGAGCACGGGATCGTCTCGCACCACACCCAAACCAAGCACACTCCGAAAGAATGACACCGTGGGCCCGACGTTCGTCGTACATGTACCAACGAACCCGACTCTCAGGACGTTCATCCAATCCTCCTGTGCACCGAGAGGTCGAGCAGCGACGATACATCCATCGCACATGCCACTCGGCACTCCGCGGCCCGCACACCCTCGGCGCCAACCGCAGCGGGGACCTCACGCGAAAGGCAAGAAGAGGTAGTTGTTCTCGTTCTCGACGACCTCGGTCGCCGGCCGGAGTTCGCCGTCGGAGAACGTGAGCATCCGGTAGCCGCGGTCCGCCATGAACTCGACCACGTCGGTGGCCCGTTGCCCGTACCGGCCGAGGTGTCGATCCTCGATCTCGAGCAAGACGGTGGGGTGCCACCGCTCGATCGACGCCTGAGCGCCTTCCAGAAGCGACAGCTCTGCACCCTCGACATCGGCCTTGAGGAAGTCGATCCGCTCCACGCCTGCGGAGGCGACGAACTCGTCGAGTGTTGTCAGCTGGATCGTCAGGGGCCGAAGGTCGGTGAACCCCTCTGGGACCTCGGCTTCGTCGTCAGGAGCGACGAACGCCCTGGTCGTGAACTGGAGACCTCTCCACGTCGGAATCAGCACGGTCACCGACTTCTCCTGCTCCGCAAGACCGACTTGGTGCACGCTGACGTTCTCCATCCCGGCAAGTCGTCGGAACCGTTCGATCGCCCTCGCCGACCGGGGCCTCGGTTCGAACGAGAACACAGCCCCACCCGGCGAGCTGTAGCGCGACAGCAACCACGTGTACGTTCCGCCGGCGGCACCCACGTCGAAACACACATCGCCAGGCGAGATCAGCCTCCGCAGCACGAGCATCTCCTTCTCCAGATAGGGGATCTGCTCGAGCACGGCTTCTACGACGCGGCGGTGCAACATCACGCCCGAGGCTAGCCCGGCCGTCTTGCGGCCCCTGGACCCCTACTAACCTGCCCCGCGTGAAGAAGCTCCTGATCGTCGCGACGATGCTCGGGCTGGTCGCGTGCTCTTCCCTGAACGGGACTTCGACGCCGATCGTCGGAACACCCGGGGCCAAGGTCGCCACCGATTTCACGGTCGATCTCATCGGCGGCGGCACCTTCACCCTCTCAAAAGTCCTCCGAGACAAGCCGGTCGTCCTCAACTTCTGGGCATCATGGTGTCCGCCCTGCCGCCAGGAGATGCCCGACCTCGACGCCGTCGCCCGTGCTACGCCCGGGGTGCAGTTCATCGGCATCGCCGTCGATGACGTAGCTTCGAACGCTACCGCCTATGCCGCCCAGATCGGGGTCAGCTACCCGATCGCGGTCGACGAGGACTACACCGTCAACGATGCCTACGCAGTCCAATACCTGCCACAGACATGGATCATCGATCGCAACGGCACCGTCACGCGTTCCGTGGTGCGAGCAGTGACCGCGGAGGAGCTCACCGCCTGGATCGCACAAGACCTCGGCGTCACGTCTGAAGGCTGAGCAAGGCGAGGGTTCCGCCCGTGTCGAGGAACTGACCGGCCCACTCGAACAGCAACCCCAGCAGGACGAGTACCACCAGCACGATCAACACGATCACTGCCACTTTGACAACCGGAGGCCCCGGCAGTGCCCGGTACAGCCGGCGCATCACGATGCCTCCCGCAGCCCGCGCTGACGTTCCGCCTCCACGTACAGGTAGTTGGGGCCCTCGACGAGTTCGGCCTGCACGATCAGACGCTGTCGGGCCGAGTACTTCGGGTTGCACGTCGTCAGCGTGAGCCACGCTCCCTGCATCTCTTCCGTCACCCACACGTCGGTCGGCGCAACGATGATCGTGCGGCGGACTGCGTAGACGCTCGTGCCAAGCGCTGTCGTGACGATGATCTCGTCACCATTCTCGACCTTGTCGAGGTCGAAGAACGGCGCTCCGTACGTGGTGCGGTGGCCGCTGACAACCGCGTTCCCCGGCTGGCCGGGCAACGGCGTCCACGGCATGTGGCCCGGACCCTTCTTGAGCGTAGGCACATCGACACCCTCGAACAGCACCTTGTCGAGCCCTATGGACGGTATTGCGATCTCACCAAACGGTGTCCCCATATCGGGAGTTGGTTCCGTGTATCGGGCCGCATCAACAACCTGGGTTGTCGTGGTGGTTCCCTCCGGGATCGTCGTCGTGGTGGGCGGAGTTATCGGAATCGTGTCGGCAACCTCGATCTCGGCGGTCGCATAGCGCTCTTCGAGCGCGGGTTCGGCGGCTCTCTGCGAGCGAGCTCCGAGCACGTTCGTGAACACGAGTTGGTAGGCAAAGAAGGCGACGAGGAGTGCGCCCACCGTCACCATGACCCATCCCGCCACTCTGAGTGACCGTCTGACCTTCATCGGTGCAGACAGCGTATCAAACCTCCGCCGGAACACCACCCACTCCCTGGTACCGTTTGTGCCGAATGCTGTGGTTGGCACTTGTCTTGTTCATAGCAACGACCGTCGCGCTGTTACGTGGAGGACGGTTGATCAACCTCGCGGACATCCGACTCCAACACTGGTGGCTGCTCCTGCTCGGATTCGGTATCCAGGCGGCGACGGCACTGCTCCCCGACAAGGACTGGACCAGGAGCGCGGCCACCGCAATGATCCTGGTGTCCTACCTGCCGCTCCTGACCCTGGTGCTGATCAACCGGCATCGTGAGGGTATGTGGCTCGCCGGTCTGGGTGTGCTCATGAACTTCTCGGTCATCGCTCTCAACGGAGGAATGCCCGTTCTTGGTGGTGCGGCCGCGATCGCCGCAGGTCGAGACGTGACGGGAAGCATGGTGATCTCGCTCGACGTCAAGCACGTGCTGCTGGACGCATCGACACGGATCCCGTTTCTCGCAGACGTGATCCCGGTGCGCCTCTTCGGCATCGGTCAGGTGATCTCGCTCGGTGACGTGCTCCTCGCCGTCGGATTGGGGCGATTCCTCGAAGATGAGCTCCGCCGTCCGGTTCGTTGGTTCAAGCGGGGGATCCACACCGAGGGGGGCTCGGCTTCCGGCCGGTAGGAGTCAGACCGCCCCTCGACGCTCCAGGACCCTCCGTACGGCCACCACAACATCCGGGTCGTAGTCGTAGGCGGCGCCACGGTGTAGCACCTCGAGGCCCTCGAGCGGTGAGAAGCCGAGTTCCATCGTCGCGTGGTCGTAGGCGCTTGCCGCTTTGATGATCTTCGACGCCGTGGGGAGACTCGGATCTCGTTGTTCGCCGGGCCGCCGATAGGGCTCGTGCTGTCGGGCGACGAGGCCCGCAACCGTGGCGAGGTATGGCGACTCGGCGACGATCTCTGCACCCCATCTGGCGATGTCCTCGTCGGTGAACCCCCGCCGCAGAATGCTCGGCTCGTTGAGTGTGATCCGTCCGATGTCGTGCATGAGCGCCGCGTACCGAACGTCCGTCACTTCTCCCGGGGTGAGTCCGAGATCCTGTGCGGTTTCCACGGCAAGCGAGCTGGTCCGGTCGGAGTGACCCTCGAGAGCCAGCCCGGCTACTTCGGGGATTCTCGACAATGCCCTGATCGTCTGTCCGTAGGTCCTCCTCGCCTCCAGGTAGCGGAAGAACGCCACATGCGCGAACCCGTACGGCAAGGCCGCGACGAGTACGGCCCAGATGTGCAGCTTCTCCCACGAGAACCCGAACAGCGCTCCGGTTGCCATCATGCTCAGCATGACCATCCAGTCGCCGAGGCCGAGCAGCCACAAGTACCGCCAGCTCAAGCCGCGTTCCCTCGTCGTCATGATCGCCCACAGACCCGCCTCGACGATGAACCACACCGCGCCGGCTCCGACAAACGCAATCAGCCGATCCCACGGCGCATCCACCCAGGCGAGTCCTCCCCCGGTCACGAGGATGTCCGCGATGGCTGCATACGTCACCGCGTAGACACCGAGACCGACTCCGAGGCGCATCACATCGGCGTGCACATGCTCGAGCCCATCCCCTCGAATGACACGGGCAACACCAAGGACCAGCAGGCCGGCCGCATACACGAGACCTGTCGATGCGAGATCGGGCTGCGTACCGTCGATCAGCAGGATCGGCATGGCCGCGCCGATGATGAACGCCAACGACAGGCGGTTTCCACTGCCGGCCGGCACCTTGACGAGCCCGGACTCGGCCAGCAGGACGGCCCAGATTCCCAGCGTGAGGGGGCTGGCCGCCGCATGGGGATACAGCAGCACGGCGATCAACGCGGAGGCGACCGCGCCGAGAAACGGAACCAGCGGGGACTTGATCGACAGCTTGGGGTCACCCACGGCTCTCCACCCTTCCCTCGGCCATGCGGCGTGCCTCCTCAGGGTCGTTCAGGAACGGAGACCCGTACCGGCGTTTGGTCTCCCCGATCGCGGCGATGAAGTGCTCCACGACCTCCGGATGGAACTGCTTGCCCGCATTGCGGCGAAGCTCGGTGAAGGCATACGACTGGCTGAGCGCCATCCGGTACGAGCGGGTGGAGGTCATGGCGTCGAACGCGTCGGCCACGGCGAGGATGCTGGCCTCCAACGATGGCTCTTCCCCCTCGATGTGACCGACCCCTCCGTAGCCGCTGCCGTCGTAGTTCGAGTGGTGGGCGGACGCGATCTCGACCATCGGCCGGAGGAACTCCACCTCGGCCAGGATGTCCTCGACGGCGTGGGCATGCCGCTGCAACTCGGAGTACTCCTCGGAGGAGAGTTTGCCGGGCTTGCGGATCAGATCCCGGGGCACCGCCAGCTTGCCGACGTCGTGGATGAGCGCAGCCCACTCGATGCGCTCCAACCTCGTGCCGGTGAACCCCATGTGCTGCGCGCAGAGCACGGAAAACTCGGCGACCCGCTCCGTGTGGCCACGCGTGTACAGGTCCTTCGCCTCGAGCGCCTTCACGAACCCCCTCAGCGTGGCTGCGTGCGCCTCCCGAAGCTGCCCGAACGATGCGAACGCGTGATACCCGATGATGAACACGACGAACACGAGCGGCAGCACGACCCTGGCCTGGAGAAGGGTCGCACCCAGCAACCCCCCGACGAACCCCATCCCCAGATAGGACGGAAGGAGCTCGCTCATGTGCGACCACATCCGAAGATCCTGTCCGAACACGGTTCGCACGGCGATGATCACCATCGCGAAGTTGACCGCAGCATTGACAAGGGCCGCGGCGGCACTTCCCGCCGCCAGCCACAACCAAAAGGCGCCTGTGCCACCGGCCTCCGCGTGCTTGAGGAAGAACTCGAGCACAAGGCCCATCGCTGCCGATGTCACCACCAGCTGACCGAAGTTCGCCACGGGCTGGAACAGCCGCCGTTCCTTGACGTCACGGGCGCTCACGGCGCCGAGCGCCGCCATGGTGGCCACGCCGAGCGCTGCGTGTCCCGGTCCGAAGGCAACCGCTGCGGTGAGTCCCACCATGATCGTTGGGCTCAACAGAAGCCGATCGTTCACCTCCACCGAGCGCCAGTCGAAGAAGGCGAACGCCGCGGCGAACGCCAGCCAGAGGCCGATCGGAGGAAAGGACTCCCGGGTTACGAGCCACGCGACAACAACAAGACCGCCCAACGCGTACAGCGTCGCGATGACGAACTTGGCTCGCCGCTCGTTTCGAATCTTGGTTGTGCGCCTGGCCACCCGGCCTCCTCGTTGGCGCCACGGACCTGCCCGCTCACCCGATCTTTGCGTTTGCACTGCCCGCAACGATCAACGCTGCGAGACTGCTGGCGATCGCAATCAGCTTGACGATCTTTCCCTTCAACTCGAGACCTCCAAGGGCCCAGTATCAGCGGCCATCTCGGCCGGTGACCATTCGCTTCGCTCGGCTAGGGGATGAATCGTGCAAGTCCGGACGCCACTCGTCCCGGTTGCCCGGGAACCTTGATTGTCAAGGGGCGAGGCGCCCTCATGGCCTCACCTGTCGGCAGCGCACCAACCCCCACTCAACGTGGTTGTGGATAACTTAGCACCGGGACGCCGGGCCACCCAAGGGTCTCTGCAAATTCGCGCGCTCCGTGCCGGCCGTGGCTACGCTTGTTTCGTGAACTACCGAGAACTCGAGGAAGCGCTCTGCAGGCTTCCAACCGTCGACGCGGCCCGCGTCATCGGGGACAACGGACGGGTGGCCGAGGTACACGTTCTCGCCGCTCCCGCCAAACCGCCCAAGCAGATCGTACGCGACGTGCAGTCGCTCGCAATGGCATCGTTCGGTATCACGATCGACCGCAGATCCGTGTCGGTGGTCCAAATCGATCGGTCGGACCGTGCTCCGGGCGAGCGCCCGGCCGTGCTCGAGATCAAGGAAGTACCGCAGGGTTCGCGCCTCACTGCCACCGTGACGCTGGGCTGGCAAGGAGAGGTTTTCGTGGGCGAGGCAGACGGACCGGCCGCATCGGCAACACGCCTGCGGATGGTCGGTGAAGCCACCCTGCTGGCACTCGAACAAGCCATTGGAGGCGAGACCGGGCTCGCACTCGCAGCCTTGGAGATCGTGCCCGTTGGCGGTCGGGATGTCGCAGTGGCGCAGGTCGTCGTCGTTGCCGGCGGCGAGGAACGGACGACCGTCGGATCGGCACTGGCCGGCCACGATCCGTCACAATCGGCGGTACGCGCCGTTCTGGACGCCCTGAACCGGTACGTTCCCCAACTGCGCCGCTAGCCGGTGGCGACCGGCGACGCGGCAGTCTCACCGCACGACCTGTCGACACGTGCTGCGATGCACATCTACCACCTCGGCGGCAACGCGGTCGATGCAGCAATCGCTGCGAATGCGGTGCAGGGCGTCGTCGCGCCCGAAACCTGTGGCATTGGTGGTGACCTCTTCGCGCTCGTCCACAGCGATGGGGAAGCGTCGCCGGCGGCTTTGAACGCATCAGGTCGAGCGGGGTCAGGAGCCGACCCGGCGGCGCTGCGATCGGCGGGCCATACGACGATTCCGCCGTTCGATCCTGCCACCGTCACCATCCCTGGATGTGTGGACGGCTGGAGCACGCTGTCCGCGCGCTTCGGTACGATGCCGCTCGCCGACGTGCTCGAGCCTGCCATCGAGCATGCCGAGCTGGGCTTCACTGCATCTGCCGAGTTCACACGCGCCGTCACTCGACGTGCCGAGCAGCTCGCTCCACAGGCCCCCGAGTTCTACCCACCCAAGGGCGCAGTCGTGCGACGCGGCGCTCTCGCTACAACACTGCGTCAGATCGCCGAAGGCGGACGGTCGAGCTTCTACAACGGGCCTGCGGGGAACGCGATCACATGCGCCGTCCCCAGCATCTCTATGTCCGATCTCGGCGTCGAACAGGCAGAGTGGGTGCGCCCCATCTCCGCCGACGTGTTTGGTCGAACCGGCTGGACCATCCCCCCGAACTCCCAGGGCTACCTGACCCTGGCTTCGTCCTGGGTGTTCTCCGAAACGCACCCGCCGGCAGATCCCGACGACCCCGATTACGTACACCTCCAGATTGAGGCCTACCGATCCGTCGTGTGGGAACGTGACGAGCTGGTGTCCGATCCGCGCAGATCCCCGCTGCCTGCCGACCATCTCCTGACTCCTGACCGCCTCCGCGATCGAGTCGCACAGATCGACCGCCTGCGCGCTGGAACCTGGCCGAGGCCTGGGCCCGCACCGGGTGGCACCGCGTACTTCTGTTTCGTCGACCACAACGGCATGGCGGTGTCACTCATTCAGTCCAACTACATGGGCATAGGATCGGGCATCGCTGCCCAGGGCGCGGGATTCTTCCTCCACAACAGGGGCGCAGGCTTCAACCTGATCGAAGGGCACCCGAACGAGCTCGTCCCTGGCGCTCGACCCCTCCACACCTTGTCCCCCACACTTTGGACCAGCGACGGGGCCCTCGACACCGTGCTCGGCACCCGCGGCGGGGCGTACCAACCACAGCTCCTGCTTCAGGTCGCCTCAGCGTCCTTCCTCACCGGCGACGAGCCTGAGGCAGCACTTCGACGCCCACGCTGGGTCCTCGAAGGCGACGGGATCCGCGTGGAGAGCCGCATGTCGGACGGCATCGTCGCGGAGCTGTCGCGACGTGGACACGGTGTCACACTCGCCGAGGACTTCGAATCGGGATGGGGACCGGTGTCGATGATCCGAGTCGCGGCAGATGGCTCACGCAGGGCAGCCGCCGATCCGCGAGTCGCGACCACCCTGGCCCTCGTCGATCGCTGAGCGCCGGGTAGCATCCACAGCCGAGTTCGAAGGCGCCAATGGAATCCAAGTCCAAGAAGTACATCGCCACCCTGTCGCTCGCCGCCCTCGGCGTCGTGTACGGCGACATCGGGACGAGCCCCCTCTACGCGATGAAGGAGTCGTTCATCGCACACGAGGGAATCATGATCACCCGCGAGCACATCCTCGGCGTCCTCTCGCTGATCTTCTGGTCGCTGATGATCGTCATCTC
>CAYLHS010000081.1:0-9252 GCA_964383535.1 uncultured Acidimicrobiia bacterium | reverse complement strand
AGAAGGCGGCGCTGGTGTTCGGCCAGATGGACGAACCACCAGGCGTGCGTCTCCGGGTCGGTCTGTCGGCGCTCACGATGGCCGAGTACTTCCGTGACGAGATGCGTCAGGACGTGCTGCTGTTCATCGACAACATCTTCCGTTTCACCCAGGCAGGGTCCGAGGTGTCGACGCTGCTTGGGCGAATGCCTTCTGCCGTCGGCTACCAGCCGACCCTCGCCGACGAGATGGGTGTCCTCCAGGAGCGCATCACATCTCTGAAAGGACGGTCGATCACGTCGTTGCAGGCGATCTACGTGCCCGCAGACGACATCACCGACCCGGCGCCGCACACGACGTTCGCCCACCTCGACGCAACGACGGTGCTGTCGAGAGGCCTGGTCGAGCTGGGCATCTACCCCGCGATCGACCCGCTCGACTCGACGAGCCGCATCCTCGACCCGCTGTACGTCGGGCAGGAGCACTACGACGTGGCCCGGACCATCCAGCAGATCCTGCAACGCTACAAGGACCTTCAGGACATCATCGCGATCCTGGGCATCGACGAGCTGTCCGAAGAGGACAAGCTGATCGTCGGCAGGGCCAGGCGAATCCAGAAGTTCCTGTCCCAGCCGATGTTTGTCGCTGAGCAGTTCACCGGCATTCCCGGTGTGTTCGTCCCACTGAAGGAGAGCATCCGCGACTTCAAGATGCTGATCGACGGCGACCTCGACAACCTGCCCGAGCAGGCGTTCTACATGGTCGGCGGCGTCGAGGAAGTGCAGGCGAAAGCCAGACAGCTGGTGTCCTCGCCATGAGCTTTCACGTGGACATCGTGACGCCGGAGTCCGTCGTCTGGTCGGGCGACGCCAACTTCGTCGTCGCGAGAACCGTGGAGGGCGAGATCGGCATTCTCACGGACCACGAACCACTGATGGCTGCGCTCGCGACGGGTGTCGTGGTCGTTGAGGCGGACGACGAGCGGGTCACGGTGGGGACCCATGGAGGGTTTCTTCAGGTGATCGACAACCAGGTGACACTCCTGACGGACAGGGCCCAGCTCACCGAAGATCGTGGTGAGGCACTCGAAGCCGCCTACCGGCTCAGGGATGAACTCGAAGAAGAGATCACCTGAGTTCTCCTCTTAACTGATTCTTCAATACAATGAGACTGCCCGATTCCGGGCACACCCAACGGCTTGCCAAAGCCGACCCCACAAGGAGGATAAGAGATGTTTGCAAAGAGGGGAGCGCTCGTCGCGATTATCGCGGCCTTCGCGCTCGTCGTAGCCGCGTGCGGAGGCACGTCGACGACGACTACAACCGAAGCCAGTGGTGCCACAACCACCACTGAGGCTATGGCGACAACGACAACTGAAGCAATGGCAACCACAACGACAGAGGCGATGGCCGACTTGACCGGCACGATCACGTTGTGGCATGCGTGGAAGGACACCGAGATCGAGAGCCTCAACGAGGTGATCTCCGGTTTCCAGGCGCTGCATCCGAATGTCACGTTCGACGTGCTGTATGTGCCGTTTGACGACCTTCAGAACAAGGTGACCACAGAGTGGAGCACCGGGACCGGACCGTCCGTGCTGATCGGAGCCACCGACTGGGCCTCGAGCTTCCTCGACGCCGACCTGATCTACGACATGAAGGGCCTCATCTCGCAGGACGTCATCGACACGATCAACCCGGCGGCCTTGGGTGCCGTTACCTATGACGGTGTGTACGCGGGACTTCCAGAGACCTTGAAGGGTGTCGTGATGTACCGCAACAAGACGCTCGTCCCGGACGCGCCGAAGACGTTCGACGACATCGTTGCTGCGGGCAACGCCAGCCTGGAGCGTGGGTTCTTCTTCTCGATGCCCAACCTCATCACCGCCTGCGATGGCGAGATCGCTGATGCCGACGGCATGCCCATGTTCAACACGGACGCCGGCGTCTGCTGGCTCGAGCTGCTGAACCAGTATCCGAACCCGACCTACAACACCGACGACGATGTCGATACGTTCAAGGCCGGCCAGACGGGAATCATCATCGACGGTACCTGGAACCTTGGAGCGCTCTCGGAGGCGATCGGTGCCGACAACCTGGCGATCGATCCGTGGCCGACGGCCGCGAACGGTGCGATGTCCGGTGTGGTGCAGACCGAGTCGATCTACATCAGCAACAACACGACTGATGCCGATCTGGATGCCGCCACGGCGTTCGTCGAGTACTTCCTGTCGAAGGAGTCGCAGACGACCTTGTCGGATGCCACCAAGGCCGCTCACATCCCGGCCGTCTCCGGTGTCGAAGTGACGGACCCGCTCCTCGCAGGTGCGGTTGCCGCCTTCAGCGGAGGTATCGCCCAGCCGCGTTTCGGTGGCTGCTACTGGGGCAACATGGACACGGCGCTCAACGCCTACTTCGGTGGTGAGCAGACCGCTCAGGAAGCCCTCCAAAGCGCAGCCGACGTCATCGGCAACGCCGTCACGGCAGGTGAGTGCAGCTAATAGTCGAAACCGAGTGATCGAGGAGGGTGGATGGCGACATCCGCCCTCCTCGCGTTCCTATACTCCCGGCACGGAGGAGACGTGACCGCACGGGTGGGACGCCGACAACAGAGCATCTGGCGCAGGGCGCGCAAGTCGCTGGGGCCGTGGGCGTATGTCGCTCCCGCAGGCCTCATCATGGCGGTGATCTCGTTCTTCCCGCAGGCGTTCCAGATCTGGATGGCCTTCACCAACTTCACCGTCAAGAACCTCCGCTTCAATCTGTTCAATCCCGAGACGTGGGCCAAGTTCGCTCCTACAGGCGTCGGTTTCGACAACTTCGTTCGAATCGTCAAGAGCGATCTGCCGATCTCGACCTACGACTTCCCGCGGATCCTCGGCTGGAACCTGTCGTGGACGTTCGTGAACCTGATCTTCCACGTGTCGCTCGGGATCGCGATCGCCATGGCGCTCAACTCCAAGCGAGTGGTCTTCAGGCGATTCTATCGAGCCATTTTCGTGATCCCGTGGGCGCTCCCCGCCTATGTGAGCGCTCTCACCTTCGCCAACATGTTCAACAAGGACTTTGGTGCGATCAACCAGCTGTTTCACACGAACATCGACTGGCTCGGACAGGCCAGTGTCGCAGGGCCGTTCGGGGGCATCCTGTCATGGCTGCCATATGCCGCGTACGCGGTACTCATCGCGAACGTGTGGTTGGGCTGGCCGTTCATGATGGTCGTCGCGACAGGTGCGCTGCAGTCGATCCCGCATGAGCTGTACGAAGCGTCCCGCATCGATGGCGCGTCCGGCTGGCAGCAGTTCCGGTTCGTCACGATGCCGTTGATCCGGCCGGCCATGGTGCCGGCGATCATGCTCGGGTCTATCTGGACGTTCAATCAGTTCAACGTCATCTACTTCATCTCGAGGGGCGGTCCGCTGGGTCGCACCGAGATCCTCATCACGCAGGCATTCAAGCTCGTCTACGAGAACCAACTGTACGGTGTTGCCGCGGCCTTCAGCATCGTCGTGTTCTTGATTCTGTTGATCATCACCCTCATCCAGAACCGTGTTACGAGAGCGACGGAATCCTATGACCTTGCGTAGCTTTTTCAGGAAGGAACCGAAGGTCGCTGATCCGTGGACGACCAAGGAGATCCTCAAGCAGATCGGGCTCCAGGTTCTGCTGTTGATGGTCCTCGCGCTGGTCCTGTTCCCGGTCGTGTGGATCGTCTCGATGGCGATCGACCCGAGGAACATCTCCAAGCCGCTCGAACTGACGCTGATTCCCCCTGGTGCCTCGCTCGCGGCGTTCAAGAAGGTGTTGCTCGAGCCGTTTGCGCTTCTCTGCTCCACACCCAACGATCCCAGTAGCTGCATGAAGTTTGGCGGTCTGCTGATGAACAGCCTCATCGTGTCGCTCGGGACCGCCCTGTTCGCCGTCGGCCTCGGTGCGTCCGCGGCGTACGCATTCTCCCGGTTCAAGTTCATCGGGAGACAGGCCGGCATGCTCGGGTTCATCTTCCTGCTGATGATGCCGTCAACCGGCCTCCTCGCCCCGCTGTTCGTGCTGCTCTCGCAGATCAAGGTGGCCGGTGAGCCACTCCGGGCGACGCTGCTTGGGCTCGCCATCGCCTACGCCGCCGGGGCGTTGCCGTTCGCCGTGTGGAACCTGAAGGGCTACTTCGATACGGTCCCCAAAGACCTGGAGGAGGCGGCGCTCGTGGACGGTGCGAGCCCGTTCAAGACGTTCTTCCGGATCATTCTCCCGCTCTCGACGCCCGCTATGGCCGTCACGGTGCTGTTCTCGTTCATGACGGGATGGACCGAATTCATCCTTGCATGGAACTTCCTGAGCAAGCCGAGCCGATTCACCCTGGCGATGGCGCTGCGGTCGATGCAGGGTCAGTTCTCGACCCCGTGGTCGGAGTTCGCAGCCATGTCGATTCTGATGTCGATCCCGATCATCGTGCTGTTCTTCGCGCTCCAACGCTGGATCGTGTCAGGGTTGACCATCGGCGGCGTCAAGGGATGACCTTCAGGCGGTTCGCCGCACTGCTCCTTGCCCTCCTGCTCGCCTCGTGCATCGAGACGGCACCCCCCTCGTCTACCACCACCGCACCGACGACGCGGCCGACCACGACGACATCGCCGCCGGGTGAGGATCTCTCGGTGTGGGTCGACGATCCCCGGTACGACCTGATCGCTACCGCTGCGGCTTCCTTCAGCGAGGCGAGTGGCATCGCAGTCGACGTCAGCAGGGTGAGTTTCGATGACACGCTCGCCGCCGTGACGGCAGGCGAAGGCCCTGACGTGTTCCTCGCCTCGCATGAGCATCTCGGGGAGTTCCTCCGTGACGGGCTCGTGCTGCCTGTCGAACTCGACCAGGTCGACCTGGACCCTGTCGCCGTCGACGCCGTTTCCGATGGCGACGTCACGTACGGTGTGCCGTACGGGATGGAGGCGGTTGCCCTGTTCTCCAAGGATGGGGCTGTGGCGTCCTTCGCCGACATCGCCGCCTCGGGCGGAACGGTCGGCGTTCCTGATCACTGGTTCTACGCCTACGGGTTCCTGTCGGCGTCGGGCGGCTACCTGTTCGGATCGTCGATCGACGACATCGGTCTGTCGGCAGGGGAGGAGGGTCTCGTTGCGTTCCAGCAGCTCATCGCCAACGGGACCGTTACCGTCGCCTCGTACCCGGACCTCGTGGACCAGTTCGCCGGTGGCGGAATCGACGCACTCGTGACGGGGCCCTGGCAGGTCGCCCCGTTCGACGATGCCGGCACAGAGTTCAGCGTTGTTCCACTCCCGAAACTCGACGGAATGACGCTTCGCCCGCTCGTCGGTGTGCAGGCGTTCTTCGTGGCCGCAGGAGCCAACCCCGACCTTGCGGCTTCGTTCGTGCGCGAGGTGCTCCAGTCGCCCGACGTGCTGGCCGGAGCGGCCGCCGCCGACGATCGGGTTCCCGCCTACCTTCCCGCCCGTGGCGACTACCTGTATCCGGGGTTCGTGGCGGGTGTCGACGGCGGCGATCTGATTCCGAGCTTCCCGCAGGCGACGCTGGCATGGGATCCGCTCACCGGCCTGTTCGACGACGTGTTCGCCGGGCTGCCGCCGCCTCTCACCGACACCGAAACGACGATCCGCAACATGGTTGCGCCGTGAGCCCGCCCTCTACACTCCGGCGCATGAAGCGGCTCCTCGCGTTGCTGGCGACCCTGGGGATGATCGCGGCGGCGTGCACTCCACCGGAGGCGGAGACGACGACAACGAGCATGCCGGCCTCGACGACGACGAGTGCCGCGACCACGACGACCACCGAACCGCTCGATCCCGACGGGTTCTACCTGATGCTGCTGTGGCATCAGCACCAGCCGCTCTACCCGAAGGACGCAGACGGGGTCGTGACTCGCCCGTGGGTACGCGTCCACGCCACCAAGGACTACTACGACATGGCGGCGCTGTCCGAGGAGTTCCCGGGTGTTCAGGTCACCTTCAATTTGACACCGGTCCTCCTGCTGCAAATCGAGGCGCTCGTCAACGGCACGAAGGACCGCTACTGGGTCATGACCGAGGTGCCGGCCGATCAGCTCGACGACACACAGAAGCAGTACCTGCTCGACCGGTTCTTCGACACGAACCAGCTGATCATCGACCGGTTTCCCCGCTATCAGGAGCTCGCGGAGAAACGGACCTCGGGTGAGACGTTCACGACCGGCGACTACCGGGACCTCCAGGTGTTGTTCAACCTCGCATGGATCGATCCGGACTTCCTCGCGCAGGAACCGCTCGCGTCGCTCGTCGCCAAGGGGAGCGGGTTCACCGAGGAGGACAAGGCGACCGTTCTCGACGAGCAGATGAAGATCATCGAGATGGTGATCCCCGAGTACACGAAGCTGTGGAACGAGGGACGCATCGAGGTCACGACCACACCGCTCGCACATCCGATCCTGCCGCTGCTCGTCGATTCGAACCTCGCGCAGGTCGGCGACCCGGCGGGCATCGCGCCGAAACACAGGTTCATCGCGATCGCCGACGCCCAGGAGCAGGTACGCAGGGGCCTGGACGAAGCCGAACGCATCCTCGGGCGCCGGCCGACGGGGATGTGGCCCGGCGAGGGCGCCGTCGCACAGCTCGCAATGCCGATCTTCCAGGCGCAGGGCGTCCAGTATGTCGCCACCGGAGAGACGGTGCTCGCCCCGTCGCTCGGCATCGGCACGTTCACCAGAAACGCCGAAGGAACCGTTCAGGAGGCAGACGAGCTGTACAGGCCCTGGAACGCCGTGCTGAAGGATCCGCCGCCGGTCGCCATGTTCTTCAGGGACCAGGTGTTGTCGGACCAGATCGGATTCCAGTACTCCGGGACCCCGGCAGACGACGCGGTCGCCGACTTCATGGGCCGCCTCCAAAACGCGAAGGATCAACTCGCCGCGCAGGGTGCAACCGGTCCGCATGTCGTGTCGGTGATCCTCGACGGGGAGAACGCATGGGAGAGCTACCCGAACGACGGCAAGGACTTCCTGCGGGGCCTCTACGGCGCCCTCCAGGACGCCGACTGGGTGAAGACCGTCACCCCGAGTGAGTACCTCGCAGCATTCGGCGACACGCTCGAAGGCTTGACGAGCGTCTATCCCGGGTCGTGGTTCTCCTCCAACTACGCGACGTGGATCGGCGAACAGGAAGAGGCCGACGCGTGGGACTACCTGTGGCAGGCTCATCACGACTATCAGGCCGCAGTGCAGTCCGGAACGGTGCCGCAGGACGCGTTGGATGCCGCCTACGACAAGCTGCTGTTCGCGGAGGGATCCGACTGGTTCTGGTGGTTCGGGTCCGATCAGTCGAGTGGAGACGACCTGTATTTCGGCGGTGCGTTCAGGGAGCTGATCGGCCAGATGTACGACGCGCTGGGTGAGCCGCGTCCCGAGTATGTGGATGTCCCGATCATTCCGGAGACGCCGGTGGCCGCCGATCCGTCGCCCGACGGTCTCCTGTCGGTCCGCATCGACGGGTCGTTCGGCGATTGGGACGGCGCAGGGGTGTTCGCCGGTGACACGACCCTGCGCTACGGGTTCGACAAGACGAACCTGTACGTGCGGGTCGACCTGCCGGACACGAGCGCGCCGTTCGAGATGTACCTGGCCACACCTGGAGCCGAGAACCGTCGAGGCGCGGCGCTCGACGGCGCGCTGCTCGGGTTCGGAGCGAACGTGCTGCTCCAGTGGGACCCAGGCGACCCGACGCACGCGTCGCTCGCGACGTCACTGCCTCCGCTCGGCTCCGACGAGGCGCCTGAGACAGAGGCGATTCCCGCGGGCGCCAAGGGATCGTCGGTCGAGATTGCGATCCCGCTCGAGCAACTCGGGACCCTTCAGGTGGGGGACACGGTCCTCGCGAAAGTGCTGCGTGACGACACGCTGACCCCGTCGGCCCCGGCGGCGTTCCAGGTGCCCGACATCTCGGACGTCGAACCGGTCGTCGATGTGGACGATCCCACAGGCGACGACCACGGGCCGGGCATGTACACCTATCCGCTCGACCCGGTGTTCATTCCCGGCTCCTACGACATCACGCATTTCCAGGTGGGCACGTCCGGTGAGGATCTCGTGTTCACGTTCGACGTGGATGCACCCATCTACAACGCGTGGGGGAGCCCCAACGGCCTGTCGATCCAGACGTTCGACGTGTACATCGACAAGGATCCCGGCGCCGGCACCGGCGCGAGGGAACTGATCGACGGCCGGAACGCGTCGCTTCCCGACGGGGACGGCTGGGAGTACGGTGTGACGATCGAAGGCTGGTATCCGGCCATCTACGTCTCCCAACCTGACGGGACGACCGAGGAGACGACACCCACGTTCAAGGTGATCATCATCGTTGACAAGGGGCGGGTGATCGCGCGCGTGCCGAGGGTGTTGTTCGGTGACGGCGACCCGGCCGACTGGGGGTACGCGGCGATGGTGTTCAGCCAGGAAGGGTATCCGGCGGCGGGTGTCCGCAGGGTCCGCAACGTCGACCCGGAGGCGGCCCAATGGCGGATCGGTGGCGGTCCCGACGACGTCAACCATACGAGGATCCTCGACCTGGTCTGGCCGGACGCAGGCGTCCAGGAGCAGATGCTGTCGGACTACCCGCCCGCGACGGGCGGGACGGTCGATGAACTGGGTCCGGACGACTTCGGGAAGGTGCCGTTGCTGACGGCGAACTAGGCGCTGCCTTCCATCCGGGCGCCGATCGCCTCGATCTGCTCGGCGAAACCGCCGCCGACCGCCCTCGTGATGATCGGGAACACCACGACCGACAGGAGTCCCTTCGGCTGCATCTTCAGGGAGGCGGTCATGTCCGTCCCGCCCGGGTTGCTCGGGCTGAGCTCAACGGTGATCGTGCCGGTCACTTCCGACGTGTCGATCGTGACCGCCATGAGCGACGGCTCGTCGGCGTGGTGGGTCTTGGCGACTCCTTCGTAGGCTCTTCCTGCCGTCATCACCGTGAACCGGTAGTCACGCAGGTTGCCGTTGGGGAAGTGGTGCGCCTCATAGACACGCTCGACACCCGCGATCAGGCCCCATGTCTCGGGGTCCTGGAGCACTTCCCACGCGTGCTCGGGGTCGGCGTCCACTCTGACGCTGTGGGTGAACCGGTCTGGGGACATTGTCCGGCAGGGTAGCAACCCGAACGGGAGTGGGGTGATCAGTGGCCGGGCTGGTGAGCCAGTTCGGGGTGGTGGGCCAGCGTCCCGGCCGCGTAGGAGGTGATGATGTCGTCGACAAGCCGTTCGTTCGTGAGGATGAGTTGCT
>CAYLHS010000080.1:0-9311 GCA_964383535.1 uncultured Acidimicrobiia bacterium | reverse complement strand
CAGCGTCGGCGACGAAGATGCTTCCCGTGACCCCGTCTGGTTGAGGGGTGGGAAGCGAGACTGCCTCCCAGGTGCGGCCGTCCTCTGAGTGGAGCAGCGCACCAGCCGTTGCGTAGAGGCCGAATGGAGTGGCTGTCAGGTTGTCCGCACAGTCGAGTTCGAAGTAGCCCACGCTCGGCGGTCCGGATGCTTGTTCCCACGTCGCACCGTCAGTGCTGGTCCATACCGGGAACCCGCCTGCGGCACCGTCGTTGGTCGCGCAGCCCGTCACGACAATCGTGTCGCCCAGCGAGACGGCGCCAGTGATCGTGACGTCACCGAACACGGCCGGATCGGCTCCAGAATCCTGCCAGCCGGCCAGCGGAGGCAGCAGCCCCGCTACTGGAACCGTTGTCGACGTGGTCTCAGGTTGATCGGCACCGAACCCCAAGTTCCAGAGGGCATCATTGATCTGCTTGGCGATGGCGACCGCATCGCCATCGGAGATTGGGATCACCGCCGATACGGGGACCCAAGAAGCGTCTTCGTCCCATGCGGTCCCGTCTTCGTGCACGAGTTCGGGGTCTTCGAGGATCACCGTTCCGACGAATCGTTGGTTTTCGAACACGACCTCGATGGACGCGACGTAGCCGTTTCCGTCAGATCGCGTGCCGCTGCTCGTGTGTACCCACGCGTCCGTTCCGTGGTCCCACGTCTCCTTCGCGAACTCCTGGTCGAGCATCGTTCCGATCGACGGGTCTGAGGCCCTCAACTGAGTCGAGACGGACACGACGCTGCCCCCGGACGTTTCGGCGACCACCCCCTGCCAATCCCGTGTTGAACCGAGTTGTGCAGGAGTGTCGGCGGCCCGCGCGTTGAATACGACATGGACTCCCAACACCGAGTCGATCGCTCGGAGAACGGCGCCTCTGCGAATCGAAGCAATCTCGGACGTTGTTGTCGTCGCCCCCGTCACGGTCGTCGTCGGCTGGGTCGTCGATGTTGTCCCCGGCGCGATCGGAATCGTGGTGGGGACGACGCTGGTACCTCGGTTGAGGAGCGCAGCCGCGCCGACCACCACCACGACCATCGTCGCGGCGAGCGTCGCGCTGACCCACCGGCTCGGCCGACGCTCCCGAAGCGGGGGAATCGCTGCCCCTGCCAGAGAGGAGTTAGTTCGCTTCGCTGCGTCTCTGAGTCTGTCGTCGGTGTTCATCGGTCGTCCTCCTGGCCGAGGGTCCCGGCCAGCGTTCGTTTCGCCCGCTCGAGGTGGGTCTTCACGGTCTCTTCACTGCACGCCAGGATGTCGGCAACGTCTCGCCGCGGGAGATCGTTGAGGTAGGTGAGTGCCACGACCTGGGCCTGGCGACGAGGAAGCTTCCTCACCTCGTCCCAGACTTCGAGCCCTTCAACGGCCGACTCCGCAGGATCCGGGCGGCCAACTCGCAACAGTGCTTTCGCTTCGGCCATGGAACGCCTGAACGTCGACACCGACCTGTTCGCAACGACCTTGCGCACCCACGCACCAGGGTTGTCCAGGACACCAACCCGCGCCCACTCCCGGTAGGTCACCGCGAACGCATCCTGAGCGATCTCCTCCCCGGCCGATCTGCTGCCTGTCAACACGACGGCGAGCCCCAACACGGATCGGAACTCGCGCCGGTAGAACGCCTCGAACGCGCTGATGTCGGTCGCCGGTCTACTCATCCCCTCGCGTGACATTGCCTGTATCACTACCAGTAACTCGCACGAGACACCAGGTTTGGGGGACAGCCATCTCTCGCTGTTCTGGCGTGAGAAGGGTGAACAGTGTCGACCTAGCTCACGCAGGAACGGCACGGCCGGCTACCTGGCGGCGTCGGTCTCCGTGTCGTCCTCGATCTCGATGGTGATCGACTGATCTCCGGCACCGGCGGGGTCGAGGATCCAAAACTCGTTTCGTAGCTCAAACCAACGGTTGAGCACGTAGCGTGCACGAGGCGAACGGGTGTGTCGCCAATGATCCTCGACCAGCCGAGCAATCCCCCGTGCCTGATCATCGCCGAGTCGCTGTGCGAGCGGCGCGGTATCAGCGAGCCGCGACTTCGCCACAGCTTCAGGGTCCCAGATCACGAGCCTTCCGCCGGTCATTCCGGCAGCGGTGTTGCGACCGATCGGACCGAGCACCACCACGGTTCCCCCTGTCATGTACTCGGCGCAGTGGTCTGATGCTCCCTCGATGACGGCAACCGCGCCGGAGTTGCGCACGGCGAATCGTTGACCGACGCTGCCCGTGACGAACAGCCGCCCACCCGTGGCACCGTAGAGGCACGCGTTCCCTGCACCGTGAGCCTGTCCATCTCCCTGCACGCTGGGCACGATCGTGATCGTGCCTCCTCCCATGCCCTTGCCGACGTAGTCGTTCGCCGATCCCGCCAGGTGGAGGGCGACGCCTGGCGCCAGAAACGCACCGAGGCTCTGCCCTGCGGAACCGAAGAGTCGGATACGAACGGACCCCTCCACGAGACCCCTCTCTCCGCACTCCTCGGCGATGATCCCGGACACCCGTGTCCCGATGGCCCGATCGCGGTTGTGGATCGGATAGGAGAGATCGAGCGCGGAGCGCCGCTTGGCGATGTCGGGACCTTCCGCTTCGAGCACCTCGGTCAACGGGGACGGCTTGAACCGTCTGAAGCTGCGCTCGGATCTGGGACGGGCAGCGACGAGCAGCCGTGCGAACCGTGAAGCGATCGGATGGTCAGGATCTGCTGCAATCAGGAGGTCGCCTCTTCCCACGATCTCATCGAGACTGCGCGCACCGAGCGCGGCGAGATGGCGGCGGACATCTTCGGCGATCATCGTGAAGAGCTGAATCAGCTGGTCGACCGAACCGGTGTACTTGGCCCGCAGGTCTTCCCGCTGGGTGGTGATCCCGACAGGGCAGGTGTTCTCATGACACTGCCTGACCATCTTGCAGCCGAGTGCGAGGAGGGCAACGGTTCCGAAACCGAATCGATCGGCACCCAACATTGCTGCAACCACGAGATCTCGACCGGTACGCAGACCACCGTCGGTCTCCAGGATCACGCTGCCACGCAGTCCGTTGGCGACGAGTGCCTGGTGCGCCTCCGGAAGCCCGATCTCCCACGGGGAACCGGCGTGTTTGATCGACACGAGGGGCGACGCT
This sequence comes from uncultured Acidimicrobiia bacterium, assembly GCA_964383535.1. GTDB lineage: Bacteria > Actinomycetota > Acidimicrobiia > Spongiisociales > UBA4744 > CAYLHS01. Next base: position 6,166 of record CAYLHS010000080.1, on the reverse strand, counting down.
CCCGTACCGCCGGCGTTCCCAGATATCGTGATGACGTCCGCGTGAGCCTTGGCGACGCCAACAGCGATGGTCCCGACGCCGGGGCCTGAGACGAGCTTCACTGCGACCCGCGCGTGGGGCTTGAACGTCTTGAGGTCGTAGATGAGCTGCGCCAGATCCTCGATCGAGTAGATGTCATGATGCGGCGGTGGAGAGATGAGGGTCACGCCCGGCTCGGTGTGACGGAGACGGGCGATGTACTCGGTGACTTTGCGTCCTGGCAACTGGCCACCCTCGCCAGGCTTGGATCCTTGAGCCATCTTGATTTGCAGCTCCTCGGCCGACGCCAAGTAGGTGGGTGTCACGCCGAATCGTCCCGAAGCCACCTGTTTGATCGCGGAGTTCCGCGTCGTGCGGTAGCGATCGGGATCCTCACCCCCTTCACCTGAGTTCGAGAGCCCACCCAAGTAGTTCATCGCTTCGGCCAGCGTCTCGTGGGCTTCTGCCGACAGCGCTCCCAGCGACATCGCGGCCGTCGTGAACCTCCGTGCGATACGGTCCCAAGACTCCACTTCATCAAGAGCGACCGGCAGACCAAGGGGTTCGAAGTCGAGCAGATCACGCAACTCCATCGCCGGACGGTCGTGCTCTACGAGATCCAGATAGGCCTCGTAGTCAGTCCATTCGCCCGATCGCGCCGCCTTCTGGAGGGCAAGAACGGTGCGCGGCGCGTTGATGTGCGTCACCCCGCCGCGCCGGTGTTTGTAGTACCCATCCACTTCGCCGCTCTCGACGTCTGCAAACCGCGCGTGGCGCTCCAGCACATCCTGTGCGATTCGATCGAACCCGAGGCCGCCGACTCGAAGGCGGACCCTTCGGAACGCGCGGTCGCACACCTCCCCGTTGAGGCCGATCGCCTCAAACAGCTCGGAGCCGCGATGAGCGGAGATGGTGCAGATACCCATCTTGGACATGATCTTGAGGAGGCCGTTCTCCAAGCTGGAGCGATACCGTTCCTGGGCTTCGATGATTCCGACGTCTATCTCTCCGCTCGCCGCCATTGCTCTCACATGCTCGTTGGCCATGTAGCAGTTGACCGCAGAGGCGCCAAAGCCGACGAGGCATGCGAGGTCGTGAGCGTCGCGAGGTTCACCGGAGACCACCACGATGCTGGCCCGAAGACGAAGTCCGTCATCGATGAGTCTGTGGTGGATCGCTCCGACCGTGAGAAGCATGGGGATGGGCGCATGATCGGCATCGACCCCGCGATCCGACACCAGGAGAATGGCGACACCGTCTCGAGCCGCCTCCGCCGCACGGTCGCAGATCCCATCCAGGGCAGACATCATGCCTGCTTCCCCTTGGTGGGCGTCGAACAGCGCCTCCAGCCAGAGAGAACGGAATGCCGGATCGTCGCTGGTGTGGATGTGCTCAACCTCGGCGTCGCTGAGCACGGGCGATGCCAGCTCCACGAGGCGGGCTTGCTGGGGAGTCTCTTCGAGCAGCGAGCCGCGGCGGCCGAGATACGTGCGTAGCGACATCACGAGTCGCTCTCGTATGGGATCCATCGGCGGATTGGTCACCTGTGCGAACGCCTGGTGGAAGTAGCGGCTCATCCGCTGCGTGAACCCGCGCAGCTGGGCCAAGGCGGCGAGCCCGGTGTCATGACCCATCGAGAGCAACGGGTCGCGTCCTTCGGCCATCGGACGGAGGATCAGCCGGCGCTCTTCCGGGGTGTAGCCGAACACGCGAGAAAGCGCCTCAGGGTCGAAACGGTCGTCCTGAAGCTCATCGAATGGGTCCTGAACGTAGAGGGTCTGGGTTCTGATCCAGTCGGAGTAGGGGGCACGTGCGGCAAGAACCCGCTTCGTCTCAGCACCGAACGTGTGCTTTCCCGTGTCCAGGTCGATGGCGAGGATATCGCCGGGGCCGAGCTGTCCGGTCTCGACAGCACGGATCTCCTCTCCTGGGGCGACCCCGACCTCGGACGCCACGATTACGAGGTCCGGCGTGATCGTCCACCGTGCGGGCCGCAGACCGTTGCGATCGAGACCCGCGATCAGCTGATGACCGTCGGAGGCGACGATCGCTGCAGGACCGTCCCATGGTTCGGTGAGGAACGCGTGATATTCGTGAAACGCCTGAAGCTGAGGATCGAGTTCGACGTTCTCCCACGCTTCGGGGATGAGCATCTCTTTGACATGCGCCGGCGTCCTCCCCGAACGAACGAGCACCTCGAACGCCTCATCGAGGCTGGCCGAGTCCGACCTGCTGTCCGACAGAAGCGGCGCGAGCTCATCGAGCCGTCCATCCCACAGGTCCGACCGCAGATCGTTGGATCGGGCGGCCATCCACGATCGGTTCGCCTGAACGGTGTTGATCTCTCCGTTGTGCGCGAGCATTCGGAAGGGCTGCGCGAGCTCCCACGACGGGCTCGTGTTGGTCGAGTAGCGCTGATGGAAGATCACGAAGTCGCTCTCGTACGCCGGGTCGTTCAGATCCCAGTAGAAGTCCTCGATGTTCGACGCTGTGAACAGGCCTTTGTAGACAATCGTGCGCGACGACGCCGAGACCACGTAGAGGCCGTCGATCCTCTCCATCGCGACTGCTCGTCTCGCCAACAGGAGGTGGCGCTCGAACGATTCGGTGTCGCGAACCGCTCCCGGAGCGACAACGATCGCTTGTTCGATCTTCGGCATGGACGCGCGCGCTGTTGGGCTCAGCGCCATCGGTCCGACGGGCACTCGACGCCAGTGAACCACTGTGATGCCTTCACGCGCGAGCGCTCTCGTCACGACTCGACGCGCCTCATTCGGATTGTCGCGCGGCAGGAATGTCATTACGACACCCATCACGAGTTGGGGAACGGACCGCACACCGGCTGCCCGCAACTCCCTATCCATGAGCGCGTACGGGATCCTCGTCATGACGCCGGCGCCGTCTCCGGTGCTGTCCGCGGACTTGGCACCACGATGGTCGAGGTTGTGCAGACACTCCACGCCGATCCTCACCAGGTGGTGGGACGCAGTAGCCGTGCGATCTGCGACGAACCCGACACCGCACGCGTCGCGCACGTCCGTCCCGTCCCAGAGGGGGAAGGTGCGTCCGTGATCCATCGTGTCCTCCGCAGAGCGAGAGAACGCTTGATGGTAAACGCAGACGCCGCACTCTGGCGAGAGATCTTCAGCCGGCTCATGGATGGCCCGCCGATCGTCTGCCGCTCTCAGGGAGGTACTCGCAGGCAGCCAGTGGATGGGCGGACCGTTGGCGCAGGCACGGAATACAGTGTTCGGACGGTATGCATCACACAGGGATCATCGAACGGCTGCTCCAATCGCCCGAGCCTTCTGTGCGCTGGAAGGTGCGAGCGAACGTGCTGGGGGAAGCGCGAGAGTCGGCGGCTCTCCGGCAGCTGGAACAGGAGGTCAAGGGTTCGCCACGGGTGGAGGCACTTCTCCAGAAGGTGGACGGCGAGGGCCACTTGCAGATCGACGTGTATGCCAAGTGGCAAGGAGCTCAGTGGGTGTTCATGACACTCGCCGACATCGGCTACCCGCCCGGCGATGAACGCTTGCGACCGACGGCGGACGACATGGTGAGGCAGTGGTTGTCGGAACGCTTCTTTCGGGAATTCGTGGCCGACACCAAGCCCGACGCCTACAAGAAGCTGCGCACAGCCATCCCGTACATGGAAGGACGCCACCGCACCTGCGCGTCGCAGCAGGGCAACGCGCTGTACACGGTGCTCAAGCTGGGGCTGCACGACGAACGCATCCACGATCTCGCAGAGCGACTCTTGTACTGGCAGTGGCCGGACGGCGGCTGGAACTGCGACAAGGATCCCGGAGCGGACACGTCGACGTTCATCCACACGCTGTGGTCGATGCGCGGGCTCGACCTGTATGCGCGTGAGACGGGCGATGCCGAGGCTCGGAAGGCGGTGGAGCGAGCAGCCGACGTGTTCCTGTCCCGCCGGCTGTACAAGCGGGCCTCCAACGGTGAGGTGATTCGTGAGGAGTTCACCAAGTTGCACTACCCGCTGTACTGGCACTACGACATCCTGGTGGCGCTGAAAGTGTTCGCCGAGATCGGCATGACGGACGACGATCGATTCAGTGACGCGCTCGATCTGCTGCAAGCGAAGCAGCTGCCCGACGGCGGCTGGCCGGCGGAGAGCAAGTACTACACAAAGGTGTCCTCCGAGATCGGCCTGGGACGCGACTACGTGGATTGGGGTGGCACAAGCAAGAAGCGGATGAACGAGTGGGTGACGGTGGATGCGCTGTACGTGCTGAAGGAGTTCGGAAGGCTGTAGGCCGTCCCTGGGCCGGCGGCGGAGACGTCACGCAACGTCGGGAGGTGATCCCCCAAGCCGGGCCGGTTCTTCTCTATCCTGGCATTGGAAGGGGTGTTCCATGCGCAAGCTCATCGTTTTTGCCTCGGTGGCAGTCGTCGCGGCGGGCTGCGGCAGTATTGCCCAGTCGACCGCGTCCACCACCACCACGTTGGCCACGACGACCACGATCTCGACCACGACGACTGCGGTGTCCACAACCGAACCTGCCATCCCTCCTGCGCCTTGGGCGAGCGCTCCGATCGCGAACGTGCCTCAGGTGCTCGTCGACCAGTGGCAGGCGGCCGAGAACAACACCTGGTGCTCGGCGCTGTACCCGGACGGGCTGGTCCAGCCCGTCGGCTCCGTCAGGAAGGCGAACTTCGCCGGCGGATGGGGCGTGGCCTGGGATCTGGGGAGCGGACCGGGCAGAGAGGCGTGGGGCGACTACTGCACCGATTGCGGACGCGGCGCCTACGGGGTCGCGGGAACGGGCATACGCGCCCAGGGCGATGAGCCGTTGCTGTTTCCAAACCAGATCTCCTGGGATGACGGCAGCTACGCCGGCTATGGCTATGAGGGGCTGGCGAGTCCGGACTCCGGCGCTCCGCTGCTCATGTACCTGCTCGTGAACGGGGATGGCTGCCTCTACAACGTCTGGTCATTCCTCGGAGAAGAGCACCTACTCCAGCTCGCTGACCAACTCCGCAAAGTCGAAGGACTGGAGGGTGAGCCGACGCTCTGGCAGTCGCAACAGCCTCAACCCGAGACGAGGCAGCTGGGGGCGCCACCTTGGGACGAGCAGGCGCTGGCAGCCTCCGACGTGCCCGACGTCGAGATCACCGAGTGGAAGGACGAGTTCGGGGCGCCGGAGACGTGCCCCATGCTGGCGTTCGCCGATCTCGGAGCTGCGAGCGACGCGGTGCCCCGGCAGGCCACCAACGAAGGGCAGATGCTCGTTGCCTGGGACCTGTCGTCGGGGCCGGGTCACGACGCCTTCGGGTACTTGTGCGCAGACTGCGGCCGGGGCGTCGTTGGCCTCGGAACGTTCCCCGCGGGGACAGGTGACGACTTGCCGGTTGCGTTCGAGTGGGACGACGGCAGTGTTGCCAGGGTGCGTTCGGGTGCGACAAGCTACGGCACGGAGGCCCTCCTCGACGTGGAGGGATTCGACTGCACGTACTGGGTGTGGTCCCACCTCGGCGAGGACCACCTCGAGTATCTGTTGTCGCAGCTCCGACGCGTGAAAGGGATGCCATAGCCCCGTCGCCCCTCTGTTCTTGCGTGAGTCAGCCGTGAAATAGCCGGCGTTCTCACGCCAGAACGGGCAACTACCCGCTCAAGATGTGGCCAGCCGGACTCTCCACTCGTGGTCGAGCAACCATGCCTTCGTCCCGAGCCCGCCGGCGTAGCCGGTGAGGTGTCCATTGGCGCCCACGACCCTGTGGCAGGGCACCACGATCGGGATCGGGTTCTTGCCGTTCGCAGCACCGACGGCGCGCGACTTGTTCGGGTCACCGAGTCTGCGTGCCTGTTCGCCATACGTGATCGTCTCGCCGAACGGGATCTCGCGCAGAGCCAGCCACGCCCGCTGCTGGAACGGGGTGCCCTGAGGAGCGAGGGGCAGCTCGAACTCGGTGCGCTCGCCGCGAAAGTACTCGTCGAGTTGTTCGATCGTCCGGTCGAGGACCGCATGCTCACCCCCAGCGGCTTCGATGGTCCGATCGAGCGTGGCCTGGCTGTCCGCCACCTCGGCCTCGAACCGGATCGCCACGATCGCGTCCCCGTCGGAGACGATCGTGAGCGTGCCGATCGGTGAGTCCATCTCCCGTCGCCACAGTGTCTTCGGGGTCA
>CAYLHS010000079.1:0-9423 GCA_964383535.1 uncultured Acidimicrobiia bacterium | reverse complement strand
GCTCGAGGTCGGGACCAGTGGTCTGGAAGGGAAGGTTCCCTACGTAGATGTTCATTCTGGCTCTCGCCCTTTCCTACTGACTCCGTCCGCCCTGCCGGGTCCACTTCTTACCTGACTCAGCCACACTCAAATCTGGGCGGATTAGAGAAAACCGGGCGAGTCGCCGCTTGTGCGGCAGCGATAGGTTAGCGGATCGATGGCGGTCAGGCGTATCGATCGAGCGTAGGGTGGGTCTGGAGGAACCCAGTGGCACGCATCGACCCCGTCAGATGGCGTCCACCGCCGATCCCCGTCACCTCATACGAGGTCAACCGTCGGATCGCCGATGTCGAGATCTGGCCCGCACCGGGTGTAGGCCCGGAAGACGTCGTGCTCGACGCCGAGGGACGCGTCTACGCGGGCCTCGAAGACGGGCGCATTCTGCGATACGGTCCCGACGGTGAAGGACCCGAGGTGCTCGTCGACACCGGCGGGCGGCCTCTCGGATTGGAGATCGACGCGGACGGCAGCCTCGTCATCTGTGACGGCGACCGTGGCCTGCTGCGGCTGAGCGCGGATGGCGCCCTCTCCACACTCGCCGCCGGCTTCGAGGGTGAGCCGTTCCTCGTGACCAACAACGCGGCGATCTCCCGGGATGGGACGATCTACTTCAGTGTCTCCAGCACCCGGTTCGATCTGGCCCACTACAAGCTGGATCTCATGGAGCACTCCGGAACCGGCCGTCTGTTCGCGCTGCATCCGGACGGGACCCTCGAGGTGCTCCTCGATGGCCTGTACTTCTCGAACGGGGTGGCGCTGAGCGGTGACGAATCGTTCGTCGTCGTCGCGGAAACCGGCGCCTACCGGGTGACCCGCCTGTGGCTCACAGGGGAGCATCGTGGCGAGCACGATGTCCTCGTGGAGAACCTTCCCGGTTTTCCGGACAACGTGTCACAGCATGGAGGTGTGTTCTGGATAGCCATCGCCAGTCCCAGGGACAGGATCGTCGACGCCCTCGGGCCGCGACCGTGGCTCGCCAGGCTGGTAGCCCGGTTGCCCGACCGACTGCAGCCGGCTCCGTCGCGCCACGCCATCGTCGTGGGGGTCGACGAACGCGGCACCGTCGTGCACAACCTGCAGGATCCCGACGGCACATACGCGGTCATCACAGGGGTTCGTCAGTTCGGCGACTATCTGTACTTCGGCAGTCTCACGGATCCTGGAATCGCGCGGCTCCGGATCGCCGAACGGTAGGCGGCCACACCCCTCGAGATCCTCGAGTTGTATCCTGCCGGCGTGAAGGAACGAGCCACGTCCAAACCGACATCGCACCGTCGGACTCGGATGCCGGGTTGGATGAAGCATCCTGTCGTCGCCGTCGTCGGGATCGTCGTTATCGCGGCGCTCGCCTACGGAGGCTGGTTCGGCTATCACTTGTGGGCCGATTGGCGGAACGTCGAACGGGTGGACTTCAACCCCGTGACGGCGAGAGAACGTCTTGCATCGCGCCAGACGCCGGCCCCGTCACCCGACCAGTTCGTCGACGACTCGCCTGCCGGGTTCACCAACAGCATTCCGGAGCCGTTCGAGGTCGACTATCACAACAGGGACGTCGCGTCGCCGGCTTCGCCCGGGAGCACGACCGCCACGACCGTCACGGCCGTCGCGACCACGACGCAGACACTGCCACCGCCGCCGACATCTCCTCAGACGTCGCTCACCGGCTACCTACTCATCGGTTCCGACGGCACTCCTTCCGCCGGTCACGCAGATGCGATCTTCCTCGCTATCGACTCCGGCTCCGGACCGATCCTCGTGTCGGTGCCCCGCAGCTTGTACATCACCAACCCGTGCACCGACACGCCGATGCGTCTCTCCCTGTTGCTGCAGGGCTGTCCGGGTGTCGCCGGGGGAGCGGATCTCGTTGCACTGGCCCTCGAGGACTTCACAGGTGTGCGGATCGTGCACTACGCGGTGCTGGGCTACAGCGGGTTCGGCCGTATCGTGGACGGTCTCGGGGGGATCACGATCTGTTCGGACACCGCACGGGGTATCAACGGTGAGGTGATCGTTCCGGCGGGGTGCAACCTGGTCGACGGTGCAGCGGCCAGCTTCTGGGTCCAGAACCGCTTCCAGGACGAGTTCGTCGACGGCCAGTGGCAGGCCGTCGCCGGAGACGACGAGCTGACCCGTTTGCAGCGCGAGCGGGTCGCCATGCTGGCCGTGTACCAGCGGATCGGCAGTCTTGGTTCGCCGGGTGCACTTTCCTCGCTGGCGTCGTCCGTATCGGACACGTTCGCTCTCGACAGCGGATTCTCCCTTTCCCAGGCGGTGAGCCTGGCGTGGTCGATGCGGGGCGGTCTCCGGCAGCTCTCGATCCCCGTGCGCTCCGAGCTCACGTCCGACGGCCGGTACGTGCTGTACCCGACGGAGCCGTTCTCCGTGACCCTCGGCGGATAGCTCGGCGGCCCCGGGGGTGGTTCGCCGGGACACCGTCTCGCTGCACTCGGGAAAGGACGGGCCGGGCACACGCGAATGAACCCCCGGCGTGCCGGGGGTTCATTGCCGGGATCGGTTCTAGGAAGGGCTCGGAACGGCGAGTTTGATCTGGATCTGGTCCATGGAGAACAGGCCGTCGAAGTCGAAGGCGTAGACCTGGATGGTGGGTTGGCTCGATTGCTGACCGGTCGGGATGGAGAGCGTCGCCGTGTTCGTCAGCCCGAGCCCGAGATCCGTCCCGAGGTTTGCGAGCCATCCAGAAGCCGGCTCGACCGAACGCCACGAAGCTCCGATACCCCCGCCGTTGACGTCCGTCGCGGTCGCCGTGAAGTCGATCGAAGCCGAGTATGCGATCCCGGTGAACGTGGTGATGATCGTGTCCAGGTTCGCGGGGTGGGTGATGGTGATGACCGGTGCCCGCTTCGTGCCGAGTTGGAGGGCACGGGCAAGGAACGACGCCATCTGATCACGTTTGACATTGGCGTCGGGGCAGAAGGTCTTGCCGTCGGCGGTGCAGCCGACCGTGATCCTGTGTCCTGCCAGCGCGTTGATGTTCGCCGCGTGATATGGGAGCGTGGGGGGCACGTCGGCGAAGTAGTAGGCCGTCCACGGCACCAGGTGCATGGCGCGCACGATGAACGACGCCATCTCGGCCCGGGTCACGAACTGGTTCGGGCAGTAGAGGGTCCCTGCCGCGTTGCAGCCGACGGTGATCCCTGCTGCAGCGATCCTGTTGATGTTGGCTTCATGGATGCTGCCGGTGTCGTCGGTGAAGTAGTCCTTGGTCGTGTTGGGGAGGTTGAACGCCCTCGCCAGGAACGACGCCATCTCGGCCCGGGTCACGAACGCGTCCGGGCAGTAGAGGGTCCCCGCGGCGTTGCAGCCGACGGTCACACCCAGGTCTGCTATGTAGTTGATATTCGCTTCGTGGATGTTGCCGTTGTCGTCGGTGAAGTGATCGGTTGCTGCGCCGGCCACTCCCGCGAGCGACGAGACGACGAGTACCAACACCAGGATGAATCCAAGTCGGGAGATGGTGCGCCGGGATTGCATGCTTCGCCCTTCCTCTTTCACGAATGCCGCCTCTGCCGGCATCGCTTCCGAGCGTAGTACGTTGCCCTACCGTCCGCCATGAGTTGCCGTCGTGTCGCAGGTCAGTCGCAATTCGAGGGCGAGTAGACGCCGAGGACCAGGCCGGTACGGTCGGTTGAGCTGACCGGGCCCCAGAACAGCACCTCCCCGCTGGATCGTCGGAGGCTGAAGGTCGATCCGAAGTCGGTGGTCTCTACGAAGGTGACCTGGTACGACTTGTAGATCGTCTCGAGCGTCGAGACGGTGGCGCCGACCCTGAGACCCGACGCCGTGCGCAGCTCGGCGGTGACGGAGTCCGGGTCCCCCAGGCTCATGTCGATGCGGTACCCATTGAACGTGCCGTCGCTGAGTGTGATCTCGAGGATCCCCCAGCGCAGCACGCTGTTCGTCGACCCCACGCACGCGCCGGGGTGGGCGGTGGCCGGTTCAACGGCCGCCGCGAAATCGGGCTGACCGAACGTCGCGGTCAAGACCCCGGCGACCTGGTCGGCAGGATCGCCGATGCGGAGGTCTCCGATCCCGTAGATGGACATGCGAAGATCGTTGACGGGGATCGCGTCGCCGATGGCCTGGATGAACGGCGTGGTGGTCGTCGACGACGGATCGGGGGCGCTGGTGGCCTCGACGGTGACCGATGGCTGTGTCGTCTCGACGGTCGCCTGTGTGTCTCGCACCGAGGTCATGGCCGCAACCGTCGGCGACGGTGTGTCGGTGCGGGTGCCCAGCTCGCCGATGAGGTACGCGACGATGCCGACAAACCCGAGGGTCAGCGCGCCGATGGCCACGTAGCGGCCGATCCGCCACCAGTCGTGTCGTAGAACTGCCGATTCGCGCAAGCGGATCATCCTGGGGCCGGTCTCCAAGGGCTTCTCTTCGGCGTGTTTCCACCGCTGTCGCGGGGCCGGCTGCTCCTTGGAGGGCGGTTCGGTCGAGGCCCGCGCGGCCACATCCGTGTCTCGATAGCCCAGCAGACTGCTTCCACACGTAGGACACGAGGGGATGTTGCTGGCGCGTTCTGTTCCGCAGACAGCGCAGGTACAGAGCTGGTGGTGGCCGTTCACACAGAGCACCTGTCCCGTAGGTACCGGTGCTCCGCATATCGGACAGCGCTTCATGTCGGACCTTCCCTCAGGGGAATGCTACCGCCACAATCGGTGAGGTACCGGAAGATCCGGGATGGTGCCCATGGTGCTCGTTGTGGCTAGTGCCGTGTCGGTGATGCTTGCGGGCCTCAGGGTGCAGGGGGCGCCGCCTGGCCGTCCTCGAGCGTCGGTCGGGGCACTACCGTACGCTCATGAGTCCGGTATCGGTTCTGGCGGGCAGCGACTTCTCAACGCTCGGTGAGGTGGGCGTCACGGCCTTGGACGATGGCTGTGCGGCAGCGATCTCTCGCGGGCGTTTCCCCAAGGGGTATCCGTACGTTGATCCCAACGAAGACGCCGCGGTGATTGCGGCTTCCGGTAGCGCCACACTGCTCGCGGTGGCAGACGGTCACAACGGTTTCGAGGCGGCCGGTGCCGCGATCGAGACGATCGTCGAGCGGGCCGAGATGCTGCTCTCCGATCCGTCCGATGCAGGACTCGACCTGCTTGCCTCGTCGGTCTCCTCGGCCATCGGCCGGGTCGTGCACCATCTGGATCCGCCTCGCAGCGAAAGCCGGACCGCACTGTCTGTGGCGGTGATTCACAGCGGGGTGGTGCGCACGTTCACGGCGGGTGACACGGTCGTCGCGATGATTCGGGATGGCTCCACCCGCGTGTTCCCGGCGTCTGCGCCGTTTCTGGGAGCCGACCTGGGGACGTCCCCACAGGTCGGCGAACTGGCACTCGAGCCGGACGATCTGGTGGTGGTGGCGTCCGACGGTCTGATCGACTTTCTCGGCCGGCACTGGCCGGATCGCCTCGCAGTGCTGCCCGCTTACACCTGCGAGACCTTTGTTCGGGCTGCGGTCGACGCTGCGTTCGCGGGCGGTGCGGGGGACAACGTGACCGTCGCCGCGCTCCGTATTCCCTAGGTTCGGTGGCACGTTCACGGACCAAATTCGGGGTCGGAGGCGCCAATTGATGGTTGCGTTGTCGTACCTGCCGCTACTAGATTCACCATGGAGGGAGCCATCTGGGGACCGGAGAAGATCGTGAAGTCGAAAACCCTCGTTGCACTCATCGCCGTGGCGCTGCTCGCCGTCCTGGCCTCGCCTGCCCTGGCGCAGACGGAGCCGTACTCCGGGGGCACGGTCACCGAGACGACCATCGCCCCGCGCATCATCGTGACCGCCGAGGGACTCACCGTCGCGTTCACCGCGGCGGGCGCCAATGATCCCTGCGGGTGGGACTTCGGTGATGGCACCACCGGATCGGGAAACCCCGCCACCCACACCTATGCGGCCGAAGGCAGCTACACGATCACCGCGACCTGCGGGGCCCTGGTCCTCGCCCGCACCGTCTCGTTTGCCGAAGCGATCAGCTTCACCGGCTTCGAGTCGGGACCGTGGGCGATCGCAGCGCTCACGCTGATTCTGTTGGGCGCCGTGATTCTGTGGGCCACGAGGCGTCGACGTCGGGCCGGCCGTCACCTCGAGACCTGAGCCGGGACGATCGAGACGCACCGGCGCAATCGCAGAGTCATCGCCGGTGTCACGACCGCCCTCGTTCTGCTGTTCGTCGTCCTGGTCGTCATCGATTCGCTCGCGGCGCGGTCGGCCGCCACTGAAGCGATCGCGCAGGCCCGGGAGGCCGTGTCCGCCGTCTCCGACGGTGATCTGAACGCGGCGACTGGAACCATTCGGGAGGCCGGGGTGCTGCTGGACCGGGCCACCCGACGTCTCGAGAGGCCATGGATGCGGGTCGCCCGCTTGGCGCCGTGGCTGGGCAGCGATCTCACCGCCGCCAGGGCGGGATCCCTCACCGGCAGCGAGCTGTCGCAAGCCGCGCTCGGCATCCTCGAGTTCTTCACCACTGCGCACGCACCGCTGTTCGATGCGGGCCGGTTCGATCTGGACGCCATGGCGGCCCTGGCCACCGTCCTCGAAGCTTCCGAGGAGCACGCCGCCGCCGCGCAACGCTTCCTCGGTGCCGCTCCGCATTCGCACTTCGCGGCGATCGGTGACGCCATCGGGGAACTCGAGCAGGTGTCCGACACCGGCTTCACGGCGCTCACCGCCACGACGGCTTTGCTGGCCAGGCTCGACGATCCTGTCCCGTACCGGACCCTGGTGCTGATCGAGAATGGCGCGGAGCAGCGAGCCACCGGTGGTCTCATCGGCTTCGTCGCCCTCCTGGAGATCGACCAGGGTGAGCTGCGTCTCGAAAGAGTCGACGTCGTCCATGCTCTCCGGATCCTCGACGACCAGGGCACCTACGTGCGCGTCGACGCTCCCCCCGACTATCTGGTGCGCTACGGGTCGTTCCTCGCCAACACGTCACTGTGGCTCAACGTCAACCTCTCCCCGGATTTCCCTGCCGTCGCGGGTGTCGCCGCCGAACTGTACGAAGTGGCAACTGGCGTTCATGCCGACGCCGTCGCCCGTATCGACCTCACCGGCATCGGGTATCTGCTGGACGCGTTCGGTCCTGTCGAAGTCGAAGGTCGGCTTATCGATCCCGACACACTCGCCACGGACTTCGTGATCGACTCGTACCTGCGCTACCCGGATCCGCAAGACCAGTCTGCCTACCTGGCCGATGCCGTCACCGAAGTGTTCACCCAGATACTCGTGGCCCCACACATCGACGGCGGAGCACTGGCCGGCGCGGTCGAGCGGGCCGTCAAGGAACGTCGACTGTCCGCCGTCGCAGACGATCCCGCGATCGACGGAGGGCTGGTGGCCGCAGGCGCCGATGGGACGATCCTGCCCGGCGACCCCGGCGATCTGGACATCGTCGTGCAAAACTTCGCCGCCAACAAGATCGACCTGTTCACCGAAGAGACGATCGACGTGGATGTCGAGACTGCGGGGTGCGCCGTCCTGGGAACCGTCTCGGTGACGATCGGCAACGACACGCCCACCTGGGCGGCCGCGCTGCCCGCAGGACAGGCAGGCACCGAGGGCCGCTGGTGGGTGAACGTCTACCTGCCGAAGAACGCGACGGTGTTGTCGGTCACCGAGAACGGCCAGGCGGTCCCTGCCGGCGAGGGACGTGAGGGTGGCCGGCCGGTGGTTGCCCGGCTGACCACGGTCGCGGCGGGGAACAGGTCGGTTGTCGCTGTGCGCTACCAGGAAGTAACCTCCGGTACCGATTACCGGGTTCGGGTGGAGCCGCAGCCGCTGGTGAATGACGCAACGCTGCGCTTCAACGGTTCGGATCCGATAGTCCTGACGAAGACAGCAACACACACGTATACAACCGGCTGCGAGAACTAGGAGCGACGCGTGGAACAGGAGTGGGAGACGGGACCGAGCCTCCTCGAGTCGATGTGGCGGTTCCGGGTCGTGGTCATCGTCACCATCGCCGTCGCGGCTCTTGCAGGCTTCGCGCTGTCGTTCCTCCAGTCCACGATGTATGAGGGCGAGGCGTCGGTGATCCTGGCAGACCCTCGCAACGCCGGGGTGTTCCGCGACACCACACAGCTTGTCATCGACCCTTCCCGGTACGTGCGCAACCAGGCGGAACGCATGACCTCCACCGAAGTGTTCACGAAGGCGATCACTGCGCTCAACGGACGCGTGACGCTCGAGGACCTGCGCCAACGGGTCACCGCCGAACCTGCCACCAACCTCGACCAGATCACGATCAAAGCGCTCGATCCGACCCCGGAAGGCTCCGCAGTCCTCGCCGACGCGATCGTGGAAGGATATGAGGCGGTCGTCGCCGACGAGGTGAAAGCCAACGCCGACGCCGCCCTCGCCGAGTTGGACTCCTCGCAGACGGAGCTGCAGCAGCGCATCTCCGGACTCGACGTCCAGCTTGCCGCCAACCCGGACGATGCTGCGACGAAAGCAGAGCGGGATGCCGCGGTCGCCCAGTTGATCACGCTGAACTCCCGGGCGGACCAGATAGCGGTCGACGCCGCCCTCTACGGCAACGGGGTGGAGCTGTTCGAGCGCTCCGAGATTCCGGAATCGCCTGCCCAGCCCAAGCCGCTCCGCAACGCGGCGGTGGCTGCGATCCTGGGGATGCTAGGGGCCGGTGCGTGGGCGTGGTGGCGTGCCGAACACACCCAGGCGGCCGACTACCGCCAGGATGCCGCTCCCATCCTCGGCGCCCCTCTGCTCGGGGAGGTCCCCGACTTCGCCTCGGTCGGTGTCGTTGGTCCCGCCCCCGCCCTGTCGTCACCGACGTCACCGGCGGGGGAGGCGTATCAGTTCATCTTCTCGTCGCTCGAGTTTGCGCTCACAGAGACGGGCGGGTCGATCGTGCTGGTGACCAGCGCCGGCCCGACCGACGGCAAGACGGTCACCACCCTCAACCTGGGGGTGGCGGCGGCGAGGGACGGCCGCAAGGTCCTGCTGGTGGATGCCGACGAGCGGGTACGGGGCCTGTCGCGGTTTCTAGGTGGCAGCCCCGAACCAGGATTGACAGATCTGGCGTCCCGGGATGTCGATTTCGCCGAGGTGGCCCGCCCGGTGCGCATCTCCGACACGGTCTCCATGCCGATTGTGCCTGCCGGTTCCCCGGTGGAAGACACCGCAGGGTTCTTCCGTACCCCCGGGTTTCGCAGGGCGATGAGCAAGATCGCTACCCACGCCGACCTGGTGCTGGTCGACTCGCCACCGATCCTCGCGGTTGCCGACACCTCGGCGATCGCCTCACAGGCAAACGGGATCGTCCTGGTGGTCGACAAGGGCACCCCGATGAAGATCCTGGAGGATGCCAGGGAGCGGATGGCATTCATCGGCACACCACTGCTCGGCTA
>CAYLHS010000078.1:5594-9538 GCA_964383535.1 uncultured Acidimicrobiia bacterium | reverse complement strand
ATATCACTCAGGCGGGCGCGCGTTATCGTGCACTGCGCTCCGAGCCGAACCGGCAATATCGATCTGATCCCAGATATTGGGTTGTCACGGTCTGTGGTTGTGGTCAGCGGCCGACGGCGAGGTCGGGGCCGGGTGTTTGCCGTTCGGTCTCGTCTCGTTGGGTTTGGCGTTTGGCGATCTGCCAGGCGACCCGAGCAGCGACATCACTGCTGGGTGGCGGCGGACCCAACGGATCAATGTCGTCGCTTTGCGCCGGCCCGGGATGGTCGATAGCGGCGACCTGGGCCGAACCACGGTTGAGCGCGGCGGTAAGCCCATCGAGGGCATCTTGTTGACCTTGGTGGGTGAGGTGGGCGCACTGTTCATCAGCCGGTTGTGGGTTGGTGAGGTAGAGGGTGTTGGCTTGCCGGCCGCGGCTCATCGCCACGTAGGCCCATTCCCGGTCGGTGGTCCCGTCGACAATCACGAAGGTACGGTCGGTGGTGACCCCTTGGGCTTTGTGCCCGGTGAGGGCGTAGCCGTAGTCGACATGCCCCTGGTCGAGATACCAGACAGGCAGGCTGTGGGTTTCGGGGTCACGGTCGAGCCGAACGGACAGAGTGCCGTGGTCCGGGTCGACGGAGACGACAGTGGCGAGGTCGCCGTTGAGTACCCCAAGCCGGGTCTGGTTTTGGCGGCACAGGATCCGGTCCCCCGCCTGGAACACCCGCTCCCCTATCTCGAGGGCGGGCCCGTGGAACCGGCTCGATGCGGCCAGGTGGGTGCGGGCCCTTTCGTTGAGCTCGGTGACGGTGGTGTTGTTGTGGGCGATGAGCAACCCCGAGGTGAGGTCACCGGTGACGGTGACATGGCGATACCAGTCCTGGACGGCCCGTCCGATGGTGTCGTCTCGGTCCGGTCCGACGTTCACCCTGCCCCACTGTCGATAGGTCTCAATCGCCTGGTCGACGGATCCGTGGCGGAGTTGGGTGAGAGCGGTGCGTTCCCATGGGTGTTGCTGGCGGATGTTGTCGATCAGCTCTACTGCGGGGAGCCGGGTGGCGAGAGCCCGGAAGAGGCCACCGGCTTCGATTTCGGGTAGCTGCCGGTTGTCACCAATCAGGATCAACTTCCCTTCAGCCGCTTCGACGAGGTCTGCGATGGCGGCGAGTTGGCGGGTGCCGACCATCCCGGCCTCATCGACCACCACGATCACACCGGCTGGGAGACCGCCGTGTCGGCTCTCCCCGATGAGTCGGGTGAGGGTGGTCGAGGGGATCCCGGTCGCGGTCTCAAGGCCGGCGGCGGTGCGGCCGGCCAGCGCCCCACCCAGGGTGGGGGTGCCGGTGATGGTGGCGAGCTGGCCGATCACTTCCATGACGGCGGTTTTGCCGGTTCCGGCTGGGCCGATCCCGATGTCGATGGCGTTGGTTGAGGTGGCGAACCGTCGGACCATCTCCCTCTGCCCCTCAGTCAAGTGTCGGTGGCGTCTCAGCCGGGCTTCGACGAGACGGTGGGGTGCGGCCCATCGACCGGCACCGATACCAGCTCTGGCTTGTTCGATGATCCGCTGCTCGGTAACCAACAACTCGACCGTGGTGTAACGGTGCTCGTGTCGCACACCGGGGAACAGGCTCCCATCTCGACGGCGCATCATCCGCCTACCCTCCTCGTCGCCGGCCAGTGCGGCGGCCCGGTCACAGGAAGCATCGACGAGGGGGTCCAGTTCTTCGGCCTGCTCGGAGTTGGGCGTTGGCAGGAGCGGCACGATTTCCCGGGTGCGCAGGAACGCCACGGCGAGGTGCTCGAGCTGGGTGCGGGTGCCACCCTCCGGCAAGGCCGCTGCCACCTCTTTGACTACCTCGGCCCGGCCGAACGTGGAGGACCGTTCGGTGAGCCCCTCCCCCGACGCCAACCGCTCAAACAGCACCTCCATATCAACCGGGGTGACTTCCCGACTCGCACCCAACAGCTGGGTGAGCCGGTCAGGGGTGAGACCCAACTGGGCGGCCCGCTCCCGCCACTCAAGCAGTAGCTCTTCGAGGGGATGATCCTGTTTCGGGGCACGTGTGGCCAACACGGCTACCTGTCGGGCCGCCGGCGTGTCGGGGAGTCCTTGGCTTTGGCGCCATGTTTCGAGCTGGTGGCGGCGTCGGGAGAACGTTTCGATCTGGGAGCGGGTGAAGCCTTCGATGTCGGCCATCCCGTTTTGGACCGGCTGCCAGCGAACCCCCAACCGTTTCGTCAACTCGTTCCGGAGGACGGCTTCGTGGAGGTACCCGGCGGCGAGCTGATACCGATACAACAGTCGGCCGTCCACGGTGCGCCATATCCCATCGGTGCCTTTGACTTTGTTGGCGACCACCACATGGGTGTGCAGTTGGGGGTCGTCGGCGCGGGAGGTGAACTCGGTGAACGACGCCGCCACATACCCAGCCGTTTGGATCGGCCAGGTCTCCACCCGAAACCTCGGAGTCCCATCCTCGTTGAACACCGGATTGCCCTGGTCGTCGAGGAGCGGGGTCTTGGTGGCGCCTCGGGTTGACGAGGCTACCGACTCCAAATACCCCAACGCCGAGGAGGTCGCCTCCCCGAACGCCTCCAACACCTCCCGGCGAGTATCGGGATCTCCGAGGGCCCAGAGCAGGGACACCGATTTGTCCGCTGAGAAGGTCACATCCCACGCCGCCACCCCATCGCGACGCAAACTCCGACCCAGCCGCTTACCCGTGGCGGGGTGCTGACCGTCAAACAGGCGCACCAAACCCTCGGCCGACACTGTCCCTTGCAGACCCAAATCTTCGGCGCCGTTTCCGCGCCAGGTCCCGGTGGCGGTACCGCCCCGCAAGTAGTAGTCCTCCCCGGGGGAGATCTCGCCCAGCTTGCGCAGGTAATAGTCCTTGGCGGCCTTGGCCAAACTCAACACCGCCCACCCCCAGAGCGGTCTGGCTGTATACAGGGGGCAACTCGTTGCAGATGCGTGTGTGGCTGGAGGCGATCGGTCGAAAGGGAGCGAACCTGGGTGGAGGTGGCATGGTTGATGCGATGGGGGTCTCGATGGATCTTGGCTGTTATGGCTTTTGAGGAGCCGAGATGGTGGTCGGTGGTTGCTTCGAACGGTTCGTGATCCGAGTCCGGCATCGTCGCCGGGCGCGTCTCGGAGAAGGAGATCGCAGGGCCCGACCCAATGGACGCCAGGCCTGCGATGCGGTTCCGATCTTCGCTGTTGTCGACGCTGCCAACAGGTTCCATGTCGGCTACTAGACACCACCACCCTTTCAGCAGAGTGTCAGTAGCCCTGTCAGGAACCCTCCAACTCGACTGCCGACACCCCCAGAACGAACCGTTTTGCACCGATCTCGGATATTTCCAACAAGGCACTTTGAGCAGGGGAAACAACCGAAATAGAATCCGAATGAAAGGGCTGCTGACACTCAAATAACATCGAAATAACAGGGTCCCAACCCAAAGTCGGGGAATGAACAACCTCGAACCGCTGCTCTCAGCCCAACAACTCGCCGACTACCTCGAAGTACCCATCGCAACCATCTACGCCTGGCGCCACCGGGGAGAAGGACCCCCCGGCTTCCGAGCCGGCCGGCACCTCCGCTACCGCAAGAGCGACATCGATCAGTGGATCAAGGGCCGGCTCCTACAAAGAGTACGTTGACGGAAGGCGGCGTCCGGTTGCGAGCACACCTAGCAACGGCGCGGGCGTGACAAATGCGCTTTGATTGGCAGGGACCAGGAAGGAGGCACGAGAATGGCGCACATTCAACGCAGACCCGAAAGGCGCCGGCCGTGGCAGGTGCGATACCGAGACCCAACAGGTCGAGAACGAGCCCGGAGCTTCCTGCGGAAGACTGACGCCGAACGGTTCGCCATTACCGTAGAGGCCGACAAGCTGAGAGGTGCGTGGACAGACCCCCGCCTTTCCAAGACTTCGGTTGCCGAGTGGTCCGATC